>NZ_JAEUMO010000010.1 GCF_016793285.1 Phenylobacterium sp. | reverse complement strand
TGATCGGCAAGGGCGACCACGAGGCGCTGAAGCTCCTGGCCTCGGATGTCGCGCCGGCCCCGCGGACCCCGCCGGGCAGTCCCATCGGCGAGGATTGCTGGTTCTGCGCGCCCCAGGCGGCGTCGGTCGCAACCGGCCCCGAATGGCCCGACGGGCGTCCGTGAGCGCGTCGAGCCCCGCGCACACGGTCACGAGGTTCGATGTGCCGAGCGTGCATGCGCTCGTCGCGTCTTCTTTCGCCTTTGTACCGCCCCGATACGCCTGACGACGGCCGCTACAGCAGGCCGGGGAACTGGCCGCCGTCGAGCAGGATGTTCTGGCCGGTGATGAAGCCGGCGTTGGCGCCGCACAGGAAGGCGCACATGTCGCCGAACTCCTGCGGCTCGCCGAAGCGGCGGGCGGGGATCTGGCTCCTGGCGCGGTCGCGGAAGGCTTCCACGTCGCCGCCCTGGGCGAACCTCTGGTGGTTGGATTTCAGCCGGTCGGTGTCGAACTGGCCGGGCAGGACGCTGTTGAGCGTCACGTTGTGGCGCGCGACCTCGCGCGAGAGGCCGCCGACGAAGCCGGTGAGGCCGGCGCGGGCCCCGTTGGAGAGGCCCAGGATGTTGGCCGGCGCTTTCACCATGTGGCTGGTGATGTTCACGACGCGGCCGAACTTGCGCTCTATCATCCCGTCGAGGGTCGCCTGGATCAGGAAGATGGCCGACAGCATGTTGCCGTCGATGGCCTTCAGCCAGTCGTCGCGGGTCCAGTTGCGGAAGTCGCCGGGCGGCGGGCCGCCGGCGTTGTTGATCAGAATATCGGGCTGCGGGCAGGCGGCGAGCACGGCGGCGCGGCCGGCGTCGGTGGTGACGTCTGCGGCGATGGGGGTGACGTCGGCGCCGGTCTCGGCCGCGATCTCGGCCGCGGCCCTGGCGACACGGGCTTCGTCGCGCGCGGCGATGACCACGCTGACGCCCTCGCGGGCAAGCGCGACGGCCGTGGCGCGGCCGAGGCCGGCGCTGGCGCCGCAGACGATCGCCTTGCGGCCCTTGATCCCGAGATCCACGGGCGTCTCCTCAGGTTCGCTGGAAGGTCAGTGCGCGGGGCGCTTGTGGCCCCAACTGGACGGCTTGTCGTGGCGGCCGACGCGCCAGGTGGCGTCGTCGACCTCGATGGCGCCCTGGCCGAACTCCACCTCGAAGCCGGCGGGCGTGCGAGAATAGAACGAGACCATCTGGTCGTTGGTGTGCCGCCCCAGGCTGGCGGTGATGGTCACGCCCGCCGCGGTCGCGCGCTCCAGGGCGAAGCCCACGGCGTCCAGCGTCGGGACCTGGACCATGAAGTGATGCAGCCGCTTCGGCAACGGGATCGGCATCAGCGCCAAGGTGTGATGGCGCGGGTTGCAGTGGAAGAACTCCATGTCGAAGCCGCGGTTGGGCGGGCCCATGTGGATGATGTCGGAGAGCTGGAAGCCCAGGAGATCCTGGTAGAACCGGCGGGCGGCCGCCATGTCCCTGGTCGAGAGCACGATGTGGCCCAGGCCCTGGGCGCCGGTCACGAAGTCCGCGACGCCGGCGGGCGAGGCGAACGGCGCCTCGGTGCGCAGGGTCGGCCCGTAGAAAATCTCCACCGGCAGGCCGTCGGGGTCCTCGCAGGCGACAAGACCCAGCACCTGGCGCCGCGCCGCGAGGTCCGGATCGCTGTTGCCGACCGTGACGCCGCTCTCCGCCAGCCGGGCGCGCACGGCCTCCAGTTCGGCGGGGCCCGCCACCTCGAAGCCGACGTAGGCGAGGTCGTCGGCGTCGCCCGGCTCCACGGCGATGCGCCAGGCGAGGTCGTCGAGGCGGTAGCGCCCCGCCGCTTCACCAGGCATCAGGCCGAGGACGCCGGTGACGTAGTCGCCGAAGGCGGCCGGGTCTTTCACGCGCAGGCCGAGGTAGCCGAGCGAGCCGATGGTCATAGGGCTTCCCTTCGCGGTCTTGCGGTCGTGTCCGGCGGTGGAGTCCGTCGGGTCGCGGGGCGATCGTCGCGGCTGACGCGGCCGCGGCGCCAGCGCGCGGGCGTCTCGCCGAACTCGCGCTGGAAAGCGCGCACGAAGGCGGCCGAGGAGCTGTAGCCGGCCTCGTCGGCCGCGACCTCGACGCTGAGCTGCGCCGAGGCCATGCGCCGAGCGACCGTGGTGAGCCGAAGCCGCGAGATGATCCGCGCCGGAGTCTCGCCGGTGACCAGCTTGAACTCCTCGGCGAAGCGCGTGCGCGACATGCCTGCGGCCCGGGCCAGATCGCTCAGCGTCCACGGCTGTTCCGGCGCGCGCAGGAAGGCGTTGATGGCGGCGATGAGCTGCGGATGCGGCGGGTCCGGCATCGCCTCGCCCGCCGGGCGCCGGTCGGCGAAGGCGCGGCGGCTGTAGTTGATAGCCATGGTCTCGGCCACGCGGCGGATCACCAGGGTGCGGTCGATCTGGGCGTCGTCGGCGTACTCGTCCTCCAGGATCTCGACGGCGCGCCAGAGCCGGCGGGAGAGGTCGGGATGCTCAGCGCGGCCGACGAAAGTAGGACCCCAGACCAGCGAGCCCAGCGCCAAGGCCTCGCTGGGGGCGACGCCCAGGACGATGTCGACCTCGCGGCCCGGATCGGCGTCGGGCATCGGACGCAGGTCGAAGGCGGCGACCGGCCCGCCCGGCGCCGCACCGGGGGCGCTGAAGGTGTGGGGCGCCAGGCCGCTGATCGCGACGGCGTCACCGGGGCCGAGATCGAAGGCGCGATTGAACGGGAAGTCGGTCTCCAGGCGCAGGCGCCCCCGGCGGACCATGAAACAGTACGAGAAGCTGCCGAGCCCGAGCGCGCGGACGTCGCCGGCGTCGGCGGCGGCGCGGACGAAGTAGACGCCGTCCATGCGCACGTCATGGCGCGCCACGTCCGGAGGCGGCGGCAGGCTCATGCGGCCCCGTACTTGGCGGCGAGCTTGCCGCCGGCCGACGCACGCCCGATGCCGCGCACGGCGATGCCGGCGTCGAGCTTGAGGACGCCGCCGGTGGCCGGCCGGGCGTCGCGGCGCGAGGCCAGGAAAACGAAGCCGCCGGCGTAGTCCGCGGTGGCGGGCACGAACCCGATCGGCATGGCCGCGCCCGCCGTGCCCGGCAGGTCGATGCTGCTGATGGGCTTGTCGGCGAGACCCAGCGCCTGGGGCCCACGCAGGTCGGTGTCGATCGGGCCGGGCGCCACGCCGTTCACCCGGACCGCGGGCGCGAACTCGTAGGCGAGCTGGCGAATGAGGCCGACGACCGCGTGCTTGGAGGCGGTGTAGAGCGGCCCGCCGCCAGCCGGATCGAAGCCGGCGTTGGAGACCGTGTAGACCAGCGACCCCGACGAGCGGACCAGCGCCGGCAGCGCCGCCTTGGCGAGGTTGAGGTAGCCCTTCACGTTGACGTGGAAGAGCTCGTCGAAGGCCGCGTCGATCTGCTCGGCGGGCAGCGCGTCGAGCGAGGTCGAGTAGTCCCAGATGCCGGCGTTGCCGATGGCGCAGTCCAGCTTGCCGAAGCGCGCGACGCAGGCGTCCACGGCGCGCTGGTTGTCGGCCATGGAGCGGACGTCGCCGCCGACGGCCTCGACCCGGCCGGCGAGGTCGCCCAGCCGCGCGGGCGTGCGGTCGAAGACGGCGACGTTCGCGCCTTCGTCCAGACAGCGTTCGACGATGGCGCGTCCCAGGCCCGACGCCCCGCCGGTGATCAGGACGACCTCTCCCGCAAGCGCCCCCATCTAAAAGATCGTGCTCATGTTGGTGGACTGGATCACGGTCTGGTCCAGGAACAGGTGGCGCTTCACCAGGAGGAACCCGCCACCGCCGCGGCGCACCACGTCGACGCGGCGGCCGACCCACTGGTCCACGTCGCGTTCGAGGCGCGTGCGATAGACGTGGAAGCAGGCCTCCACCGTGATCTCGTCGCCCTGTGTGTCGAGGATGCGGACGTTGCTGACGAAGTGGCGCGAGCGCGACGGCGGGTCCTCGGACCAGGCCGACCCCGCCTCCAGCTTCTTCACCCGCATTTCCAGGTAGGCCCAGTCGTCGTCGAAGTAGGCCACCTCGCCGGGCTTGGTGAACTCGCGCTCGATGTCGGCGTTGGTGACGGTGCGGCGCACCGGCATCCAGTACTCGACGTCCTCAGCCATCAGGGCCAGCCAGTCGCGGTAGCGGCGCGCATCGAGCAGCGCGGCCTCGGCGTAGAGGAACTGTTCGACCTCATACTGGACGACGGCGCGCTCGACCGGCGGGGTGTCGGCCCAGGCCCTCGTGCGGGCGAGTTCCGAGGTGTGCATCAGATCAGCCCCGTCGGCGGCGCGGAGCGGGTGGCCTCCAGTTCGGCCCAGTCGCGGGCGCTCATCCATTCCGTCCAGGCGCGATAGAGCCACCGCTGGCCGTGCTCGCCGATCAGGCCCTCGACATAGTGCTCCCCGCCGGCGCCCACGCGAACCTCGTCGCGGCCCAGGCCCATGCTCAGCGCCTGCCCCAACCCGCGGCTGGCGACGCCGCGGGCCGAGCGGGTGCTCTGGCTCCAGTTCTCGCCATCGTCCTGCTCGAGCAGGCCAGCGGGGCCGAACACGTGGTTCATCCGTCGGACAATCTCGCGCTTGGCCTGCGGCGGCGCGGCCTTCGGCACGAGCGTGAACCACCAGAGCTCGGTGTGCGACGGGCCGCGCGGCAGACGCAGGCACATCTGGGTTCCGCTGATGGTGACCCAGAGGTTCGGGAAGATGTTGGGGTGGCCCTGGCTGCGCACGCCCTCGGGGCCCATCAGGTCGGTGGCGCTCTTCGGCCGGATGCGCGGCGAGCCCTCGGGCTGCGCGCGGGACATCTCCCCCCGCTGCGCGTCGGAGAGCCCGTCGATCTGGTCCTGCACCTCGCGCGGGATCACCGGGCCGCCGATGGCGTGGCCGTACTCGCCCAGCATCACCATCTGGCTCTTCGGGAACTGGATCCTGGCGATGTCGAAGAAGCCCGCCGTGTTGGCCGAGGCGTGGCTGTAGGGCACATGATACCAGTCGAAGAGGTTGTCGACGGCGATCTTCCAGTTGCAGTCGATGACGTTCTTCTGGACCCCCTCGACGACCTCGACCTCGCCGTTGGCGCAGACCATGGCCAGGCCGGTGCGGCCCGTGACGCCCAGGAAGTCGTGCAGCGACGGCGCGTCGGGCGCCAGGGTGGCGAAGTAGAAGCCCAGGTGGCTCTCGATCCGCGCCTTCGCGAGGCCGAGGCGGCTCTTGTCCAGGTCGCCGTGGTAGAATGTGCTGAGCCCCGGGACACCGATAAGCCGACCGTCCAGGCCGTAGTTCCAGCCGTGGTAGCTGCACACGAACGACTTCGCGTGGCCCTGCTCGGCGCGGCACAGCGCATTGCCGCGATGGCGGCAGGTGTTGAGCAGCGCGTGGACCTCGCCCTCTTCATCGCGCACGACGATCAACTGGTCCTCGCCGATGTAGCTGACGACGTAGTCGCCGGGCGCCTTCAGTTGGCTCTCGTGGCACATGAAGTTCCAACTGCGCGCGAAAATGCGTTCCAGCTCAAGCTGGTAGAGGCCTTCGTCCGACAACACCCTGCGGTCGAGCCACCCCGTCGTGGAGTCGAAAAGCGCCTGGATCTCCGCCCTATCCCAGCTTGCTGGATGGGCCGTTCCGTCCGCCATGGTCGCCTCCCGGCTGTGGAAGTCTGCTGCTTCCTCGCCCGAAGACGCTAGCGCAACTGGCCGCAAGCCGTGAGCCCCGTTCGTCCGCCAAAATTGATAGTTCGTCCGGCGCCTGTCGCGTCCGCAGACCGCTCGCCCGGTGCGAAGAGGTCGGGCAGCCAGGGCTGGGGCCAATGTCGCGGCGCCACATGTTCGGGACGTTTTCGACGGTTTGGATGGCTGACAGGTTCACCTTCAGGGGATCTCCCTTATCTTTCAGCCGGTTCCGACGACTCGGCAGCGAGATGCGTCGAGGATTTGTGTTTCCGAAAATGCTAATAATATCATGATGTTATCGTCAAAACTCAGCGTTGCGCCCATGATGGACTGGACAAGTTCATAAATAAAAACAGCAGTTTGCGATTCGAAGTGTGCACGAATTGCACACGAATGTTCGCGTTTTCTTTCGCTTTCATTCGCCCGACTACGCCCGACTATTATCGCCGGTGCCCGACCGCGCCGCACCCCGGCGCTGATGATGCGAGTTCGTGCGCAATCTAGCTCCGAGTCCCGATCCTCTCCCACGCTCGGCGGTACTCTCAAGGATGTCCCGGACTGGCAGAGGGCCCTGAAAAGCCCTTGGCTTTTGGTTTCACATGGAAGTCGTAGCCGGCGACCCGCGCCGCAGCAGTGCTCCACTAAGTTCAGGGGGAAGTAGCTAACGAAATAACGGGGGTATGATCGGCTCCCGTCCGATTCGGTCTCTCTCGATGTTCGATCTCTTCTCAACCAAAGTGATCGTGAAGCTGCCCGAACGTGTTGCCGTCTTCGGGCGCCTCGCGGGCAACCTGGTACGCCGCATTGCGGAGCCCGGGCGCACCATTGAGGTCGCCGCCTCGGATCATACTTCGAACCACGGCCGCAGTTTTCGATGCACAGCGGCGGATGGCTTCACGTTCGCCATTGTGGACCGCAACACGACTTCACTTCAGGGGTGCTCTGCCGTTCTGAAGGTGGAAGACATCTCTTCCATCGAAGCCGTCTGCAACCAGCTCAATTTGGGGAAGGGGGTCTGGATTCTCCCCCGGCCGAGGAAGCCTGGGACCGAGGACATATCCCAAGTCGCGCTGTCGACCGATTCAATTGCGGCGGGATGGAAGGACCAGCTTCAGCTGATCGCTGAGGATTTTGACGGCGGGCAGCAGGCGCGGCGCGGTCTGCGCCCTCCACAGATTGGTGCGATCTACGCGACCAAGGCTCACTGGAGCGTTTCAACGCTTCCCGCGACCCTGGTGCTGCCGACCGGCGCCGGCAAGACGGACACCATGGTATCGCTCCTGGTGTCGGAGCGCATTCGGCGGCTTCTGGTGATTGTTCCGACCGATCCTTTGCGCAGGCAGATCGCCGAGAAATTCATGCAACTTGGGGTGCTGAAGTCATTTGGCTGTCTCCCAGCAAATGCAGCCCATCCGTCAGTCGCGTTGCTGTCTCGCGGTCTAAAGACGGTCGAGGAACTCGACGCATTGGTGGCCGAGAGCAACGTCATCGTCGCCACGATGCAAGTTCTATCCGGGATGTCAGAGGAGCTACGAGCGCGCTTGGCTGAGCTCATGACTCATCTTTTCGTCGATGAGGCTCACCACATCGGCGCGAGGACGTGGCGGGACTTCAAGCTCCACTTTGCACAGCGAACCGTCCTGCAGTTCACCGCAACGCCCTTCAGAAATGACGGGCGCCGCGTCGACGGCAAGTTCATGTATGTCTACCCGCTTCGGCGCGCGCAGCAGGACCAGCTCTTCACGGCCATCAAGTATCTGCCGGTTCACGGCCTCGATTTGGCCGACGCGGATCGTCAAATCATCGATGGCGTTGGCGCACAGCTGGCGGAGGACCTTGGACGCGGCTTCAACCACTTGGTCATGGCCCGCACTAATAGCGTCGAGCGAGCTGTGGACCTTCATGCCGCCTACACTGCCAAGCTGCCTGATTATCGACCCCAGCTGATCCACAACAAGATGTCGCCCGCTCAGCGGGCGTCAGCGTTGAACGAACTTAGAGCAGGCCGATCACGCGTGATCGTTTGTGTCGACATGCTCGGGGAGGGCTTTGACCTTCCTGACCTGAAAATCGCTGCGCTTCACGACAAGCACCGCAGTGAGGCAGTGACACTTCAGTTTGTTGGACGGTTCACCCGCGCGCGAAGCGATCTTGGCACAGCAACCGTCATCGCCAACGTGACGATCGACGACGTGAACCAGAATCTAAAGGCGCTGTACGCTGAGGACTCTGACTGGAACCAGATCCTGTCTGTGATCGGCCACAGCCGGACGGAACGCGAACGACGCAGGGAAGACTTGTTCGCAGGCTTCGCCAACCCGCCCGAGACTTTCCCACTTGAGACCCTTGAGCCGCGGTTCAGCACGGTGGTGTACCGAACGAAGTGCGCGGAGTGGACACCGGAGGCGGCGGCGCTGACCACCGAGCTGGGCTCCACGATTGTTGAACCTCCCGTCGTGAACGCTGAGAGCCGGCTTGTCATTTTCGTCAGACGTGATGACGAGCGGCTCCGCTGGACATCCGTCAAAGCTGCCCGGAACGTCGAGTTCAATCTCGTGATGGCGCATTGGGACGCTGATCAGGAGCTGCTTTTCATCAACAGCTCAAAGCTCGGCGACCTGCATCTCGACCTGGCCAAGCGCTTGGCGGGATCGGACGTCGAGCTTATTCGCGGTGAGGACGTTTTTCGTGTGCTGCATGGGTTCCGCCGACTAGTCCTGATGAACCTGGGCCTGAGCGAAACACAACGGAAGCCGGTTCGCTATTCCCAGTTCATGGGCTCCGATATTGCCGATCCGCTCGACACGCTGGCAGGCAATAGGTCGCGAACGAAGACCAACCTATTTGGCCAGGGGTATGTGGATCTCGAGGACCACGACGAGAACGGCGCCGTCGTAAGCTCGACTCCTTCGAAGGAAACGATCGGGTGTTCCGCGAAGGGCAAAATCTGGTCCTACCAGAGCACCAATAGCTTCTCAGAATGGATCGACTGGTGCCATGTGCTGGGGGCCAAGCTTCTCAACGAAAACATCACGAGCGAGTCCATCCTCAGGAATATCGTCCGGCCCAAGCGCATCACCACGATGCCTGAGGACAAGATTCCCATCGCGATCGCGTGGCCCGAGCGCTTCCTCTACGACGTAGAGGATCGCATTTTCTTGGAGATCGGCGGTGGCGACGCTGCTGCCTTCTTCAATTGTGAGATCGAGCTCACCGCGTTCGCTCCCGCTGCACCGATCACCTTCCGGGTCACCGACGGTGCGCGCTCTGCGGAGTACTCACTGACTGTTTCGAGCGGAGGCGTGACGTACTCTCATGTTTGCGGGGACGAGGTGATTGTGCGGCGGGGGCGCAAGGAAACGCCGCTCCTGGACGTTTTCAAAGAAGATCCGCCCCACGTGTATTTCGCGGACGGCGACATGCTGGTCGCTACGGAGCTGTTCGTCCTTCGCCGCGACGAGGACTTCACCGCATATGACCCTGCCAAGATCGAAGCGGTCGATTGGACTGGAGTGGATCTGCGCCGGGAGTCGCAAGGAGCAGCCAAGCGGACCGACTCCATTCAACGGCGCATCATAGATCGGTTGCAGCAGGCCACCGCGCCGTACGATGTCATCTTCGATGACGACGGCGCGGGCGAGGTTGCCGATGTCGTGGCGTTGCGGCGCTCGGGCCGGACGCTGACGGTTGACTTGTTCCATTGCAAATATTCATCCGCAGCCACGCCTGGCTCGCGGGTCGAAGACCTCTATGAGGTGTGTGGTCAGGCGCAGAAGTCGGTTCGATGGGCTGAACGCTTCGACGAGCTTCTCCGTCATCTGCGCCGCCGCGAAGCTGATCGGCAGCGCCGCGGGAGCGCGACGCGGTTTGAGCAAGGGACTATGGCCACGCTGATCGGTCTCATCGGCCAATGGCGAGAGATGCGTCCGGAGTTCTCAGTGACGATTGTGCAGCCAGGCTATTCGCGGGCTAGGGCGGCGAAGCCTCACCTTGAACTTTTCGCGGCCACGGAATCCTACCTCATGGAAACTTGGCGGATGCCGCTGACAATCCTTGCAAGCGCGTAAAGCGATCAAGCTTCGATGCGCCGGTTGTAGACTTCCGGGTCCTATTCTTCGGGTCGGTCTGACGAAGAAGGGGCGGCGCGCTTCACCCCTTCCCCAGCCAGTTTAGGGACGGCCAGCGCCGTTCTTCGTCGGGTCGACGAGTTGGAAGCCCTGGCCCGACTTCTGGGTGGGCGGCAGCGGCTCGCCGCGGACCACGGTGCGTTCGTGGCCGGTGCCGCCGCCGCGGGGGCCGACGATTTCATATTGGCCCGAACGGGGAGCGGTTTGCCCCGGTTTGTAGGTCTTGGTCATTTCTATCTCCTTTGCGAATCCGGACGGCCCGGATCGACGCCATGATCATCGGACTGTTGACTTCAGGAGTAAATAGGAGAAATTAGGTCCTAGAAAATTTGGAGACCATCATGGCGAGCGCCCAAGCTTCAGTTGCGTCCCCGACCCTCAATCCTGTCCGGCATCTTCATGCTGTCGGCGACACCTGTCCGCTCTGCGAACAAGCCATTCCCCACGATCGCGCGGATGAGATCGCCGAGCGGCTTGAGGCTCGCGAGCGGCAGCAGTCCGAAGCAATCACCTCGCGCCTCAGTGAAGCCTTTGCGCTGGAAAAGACTGAAGCGCTGGAAGCAGCCCGTCTAGAGACTGCGCAGAAGGTAGAGGTCGCCCGCCAGGAGGCGGGCGCGGCGGTGGAGGCGCGGCTGAAGGCGCAGGTCGAGGAGGCCACGCAGGCGAAAGCCACCGTTCAGGCCGCGCTCGACGCCAAGATTCAGGAGGCTGATACGGCCCAGACCCTCCTGCGCGGTGAGCTTGATCGGACCAAGCGGGAGTCGGAGACGGCGATCGAGCAGCTGAAGCGCGAGGGCGCCGAACGAGAGATCGCCGCGCGGAACGAAGCCACTCAAGCCGCGACCACGGCGGCCGCGGCGAAGATTGAGGCGGCGGAAGGCGAAAAGCTGGCGGCCGTTGCAGCATCCGCCGCCGCCCAGGCCGCGCTTGAAGAGGCGCGACAATCAGGCGAAGCGGCCTTGACCAAGCTCCAGTTGGAGGCCGACCAACGCGAGGCTACGGCGCGCCTGGAAGCCACGAGTGCGGCCCAGACCGCGGTGGCCGAACAGCTCGCCGCCGCTGAACAGGCCAAGGTTGCCGCCGAAGGCAAGGCGCAAGAGGCCGAAGCGATGGCCGATGGCCTCAAGCAAACGCATCAGGCCGAATTGACGGCTCGCCTCGATGAACAGCGGCTCGCCTTGGAGGCAGCCCAAACAACGGCGCTTAACGCCGAGCGATCTTCTGCTTTTGAGGAGCGTCAGAAGCTGTCGAACAAGGTCGAGGAACTGCAACGTGCTCTGGAGAAGAAGAGCAATGAGGAGCTTGGCGAAGGCGCCGAGATCGTGGTTTTCGAAGCGTTGAAGGCGGAGTTTCCGGGCGACAAGATCGAGCGCATCGTTAAGGGCCAAGCCGGTGCCGACATCCGCCACGTCGTGATGCACAACGGTCGTGAGTGCGGCAAGATCATCTATGACTCGAAGAACCACAACGCTTGGCGCAATGAGTTCGTCACCAAGCTGAAGGCGGATCAGCTCGCCGATCGCGCCGACCATGCTGTGCTTTCGACCCACAAGTTCCCGGCCGGTGGGAAACAACTGCTTGTTCAGGACGGCGTGGTCATCGCCGGGCCGGCCCGTGTGGTGGCGCTTGTGCAAATGATCCGCGCTCATCTTATCCATGCCCACACTCTGCGGATGAGCAATGACGCCCGTGCCCAGAAGACTGACGCGCTCTACACCTTCATCACCTCCCAGCAGTGCGCGGACCAGTTTGCGCGGCTCGACGAACACGCTGAGGCTCTTCTGAAAATCCAGGAGAAGGAAATGAAGGCGCACCAAGCCGTTTGGACCCAGCAGGGAATCACGATCCGTGCGGCCATGAAGGTGCAGGCTGAGATGCGTAACCAAATCGACTCGATCATCGGCACGGCGTCCGCGCCGGAGTCGGAGGGATGACCACCCCGCAACCTATTCAGGACCGCGACAACGTCATCAACCTTCAGGAGCGCCGGCTGGATCGGACGGTGCTCCGCACGTACCGCACGCGGGCCGACATCGACGAGATCGTCCCAAATGAGAAGCAACCGAGGATGGGGCCAAAACTCGACGAGGAGCTTCAGCGGCAGATCGAGGCGAATGGAGGTCTATTCGAGCCCTTGCTCGTAGAGCCTCATCCGGATCTTCCCGGGAAGTTCCGGATCATCGATGGCGACCGTCGGTGGACCAACTCACAGGCCTTGGTGGCCCAGGGTAAGGACGAATATCGGCATATCCCGATCGAGGTGACCGACCGCACGCTCAGCGAAGAGGATCGATTGCGGGTGTGGATATACATCCATCGCCAGCGAAAGGAGTGGGACGCCAAGGAAAAGGAGATGGTGGCCTATAGGCTCGTCGATCTGATGGGGCGCGCCAGTGCCGCGAACATCCTCGGCATCACCGTTCGCGAGTTGGACAAGCTTGTTGAGGTGTTCGAGGTCTCCGAAAAGTTCACCAGCCTTCGCGATCCAAGCGCTGCGATTACCTGGGCGCGGGAATTGATGGGCGTAAGTAAGAAGTTGCTCACGCCCTCCGTCGTCGATGCAGTCGTTAAGAAGGTGAACCAAAAGCGGATCACCAATTCAAAGGACCTGCGTAAGCTACGCGCGATCCTGCCCGACCCCGTGGCACGCGCGCAGTTTCTCAACGACACAGGCGATCTGGAATCGGCCATGCTGAGGCTCGGTCCTGCTCTCAAGCCCGCAAGGGTTGGATTGTCCGGTGATCTCGACGCCGCCGTTGACGCGATGAAAAAGGTGCCGTTTTCGACGCTTCAGGAACTCAAAGGCGACGCCGACATCCTCAAGAAAATCGAGGAAGCGGAAGCGCTTCTACGATCTCTGCGTGGCGCGCTATCGGCCTGATTGGCTTGCTCCAGCCGGTGGCGCCTGACTTAGAGGCGATCGGCCCAGCGGCCGATCTCGCTGAGAAGATCGTCGAAGGGCGGCTGGCCGCGATAGTACAGGGCTGCCGACCGTTTGTAGGCGTCGGCTAGGGCAGCGCGGGTATCTGGGTCGCTGAGGCCGAAGGCATCGTTCTCGGCGATGACTAGGTTGTCGGCCGTCGGGAAGTGGTCTTTTTTATACGCGTGGTAGGCAGCCGTGCCGATGAAGGTCTGAACCTGCGGGTCCTGGAGTAGGCAGAAGACATCGTAGTAGTGGCGCATGAAGTTGGGCGGAAATTCGCCGCCGGCCTGTTGCTGACGAAACTTCGTCGAGATCGCCTGTAGCTTTTCCACCAGCGTGTAGCCGGGATGGTAGCAAGGGACATCAACTGCGCGGTTGTCGATCACCTCGACGCCAGAGGCGGCGGCTTGGTCGTAAGCCCATGAGCTGATCGTGCGTGGCGCGTTGGGTTGGACGTTGGCGAACCCGACCTCTAGCAGAATCCCATCCTTCAGGCCGTCAATCGGCTCGCCGACGGTAGGATAGCGAAGACGAATGCCGCCGCTGAAGAAGCGGGCGTCGTCGAAGAGGCGGTCCCGCTCCACCGCCGTAACGCCGTCGATAGCGATCTTACCCGCCAGGCCATCATAGAACGCTTCGCGGCTGGCGACGTGCTGCGCTTTGGTATGATTACGGCCTGTGGCAACGCTGGCGTCCGGCTCGATGCGGATGTCGATGTCTTCCGAGAAGCGGTGAATGATGCCGAGCCCTTTGGACAGGGAGGTGCCGCCCTTCAACTCGAAGCTAATCCCGAGTTGCTGCAGGCCATGCAGGCCGTGCATGATCCAGTAATCCTTCTCGACCAGAGCGGCGTCGATCTCCTGGGCTTCGGCGACGATCCGCAGCAGGTCCGCGAACTGCGCATGATTGTGCAGATAGTCAGCCATACGCCTAGGCAGGCGCGCTCAGTGTCTGGTCGAAGAACTTGCGCGTCCCGACCTTGCCGTACTCTTCGGCCGTCTTCTTGAGCCGAGTGGCCGGATAGCGCCTCGCCGCATCCTTCACCCGTGCCAAAGTGGCGGCGCGATCCTCGCCTACTTCCGCCAGGTTGTTCACTAGGTCGACCAACAGAAACTCCGAGGTCAGCTTCGTTGGGAGGCGCGGCTTGAGGCGAAATTCAAACTCACGGCCGCCCAATTTAAAGCGGCCGTGGCGCTTATGATTGTAGACCACGGTCTTGTTGTGGAGCTGGGTCGTACCGACGCCGAGGCCATTATAGAGGTTTGGCGAGACCTTTAGGTAGGGTGAGCCCTTGAGGAACGCCTCTATCAGGGTCGCATCATCCGCTGGCGCTTTGCCAAAAACGGTCGGTTTCGGAACAGAGTACAGGCCGCCGGCCAGCTTCACCAGTTTACCGTCGCGCATCGAGGCTTGGATGTGCCGATCCACAGCGCTCGACCATTGAACCAAGTCGGCGCGGCGATAGGCCTTTCCGGGACGGAGGCGTTTCTGAAAATCTTCCAGCTTACCCATGGCGGGAGAACTAGTGACTCACACTCAAAAATGCAAGGATTTTCATTTAAAATCCATGCAGTCGAATGACTCATTGGGAGGGCCCAGGCTGCCGGCATGGCCGTCCATCAGATTTCCCCTGAAGTGTTATAATATAACATATACGGCCTTCGTGGCTTTGGACGAGGGGTTTGATGACTGATTTTCCGCGCGGCAATAGGCGAGGGGCCAGAGATGCGGAGCACTGCGAGGTGCTGGGCGCTGCTACTTCATACGCGCCAGCAGCGCCGTTGCCCTTTATGGTGACCAGGCAGGCAGCGGCTTTTCTAAGTCTGTCGCCGCGAACGCTGGAGAAGCACCGAGTTTACGGCACAGGGCCCGTATATCGGAAGCTTGGCGGTAGAGTAGTCTATGCCATTGGGGATCTGCAGGCGTGGGCTGATCTCGGCATGCGACAATCCACGTCCGAACGCGCCAGGACGACAATCTCTCCTGTAGGCGTGAGGCGCTGAAAGCCGGTGGACTGGCTGCTAGTGCATTATCTCCAAGTGAAAATGTGTATCTGCGGGCGTGTCCACACGTGCGCACGTCCTCAAAGCCGCATGTTGGCTTGCAAGCGTGTGGATTAGGAGTGCGAAGCTGAGGGGGCATTTCGTGTGCACTCAGCGATCATTATCGGCCAAAATTGCCCATGGCTGATTCAAGATTATTCTTTTATTTCAGTGCCTAAGGGGTGGCCTGACGTCAGTCGCTCTTAAAAATGACTGGACGGATTCTCGCAAAAATTTATGAATAAAAACAATCACTTATCTCATAAATTTTCCATTGCGCCCATGATGGACTGGATAGAGTCATCAATAAAAACAGATAGTTAGCTGATGTCCGGTGCAAAAATAGTGCACCGGTGTTCGCCTAACCTTTCGCTTTCGTTCTCCGCAGTAGCCCGCTCGGCACGCGCCTTCGCGGCCCTCCGAGCGCCGTTTCGCGCCGGGCTACGCCAACCTCCGCCAGCACCCGAGGGGCTACGACGCTCAGTGGCTGCGCCGAGGTTCCGGCGCGCCATGGTCGTGCTGGCAGAGGTCGTGATTGGCGAGAGACTCGATGACTTGGCAATCGGCGGCCGCGCCTTTGCAGCCGGCGGCCACCATTCGCTTCAGTTCCGTCCTGAGCGCTTCCAACTGAGCGATCTTGTGCTCGACTGAAGCCAATTGCTCCTCGGCCAGGGCATTGGCGCTGTCGCAGGTCTGTTCGGGATGGTCCGAGAGATCGAGGAGGCTGCGCACCGCCTCAATCGGAAAGCCAAGTTGCCGCGCGTGCTTGATGAAGGCCAGTCGCCGCACAGTGGCCTCTTGGTACACCCGACGGTCATTGTCGGTGCGGTCAGGTTCCGGCAGCAAGCCGATCTGTTCGTAGAACCGGATCGTCGGGACCTTTACGTCCGCCGCCTTGGCCAATTTTCCGATGGTGAGGGACGACATTTGGAGCTCCGCGGTTCGGTCGGAAAATAGGGACTTGATCCTCTAGCTACTAGAGGATGCACAAAGACCCAATGTCGAGCTGTTCCACATCCGAATCGAAGGCCGCTGGCGGCTGCGGCTGTGGGACGCCTGTCGCTTTTGATGGCGCTTCACCGGCCTATCGACGGGCCTTGGCGGCGGTCATCGCCATCAATCTGTTGGGGTTCGCCGTTGTCGCGATTGGCAGTTGGCTGGCCAACTCGGCCGCCCTGGCCGCCAACACGCTCGATTTTGCAGCGGACGCCGCCACCTACGGCCTCAGCCTTTGGGTGATTGGACGCAGCGCCAGCGTCCGGTCAGGCGCTGCGCTCATCAAAAGCGCCACCTTGGCTGCGATGGCTGTTTGCATCCTCGGCTTGGCTCTGTGGCGGGCTTACGCGGGCGTTCTGCCGGAGGGCGACGCTATCTCAGGATTTGGCCTGTTCGGAGCGGCGGCGAACCTGATGGCGGCGCTGCTGCTGGTTCGCTTTCGAGACGGTGACGCCAACGTCCGCTCGGTGTGGCTCTGCACCCGCAACGACCTCATCCAGTGCCTGGCCGTCGCCGCGACGGGCCTCGCCGTCACGCTGACCGGCTCGCGATGGCCCGATCTGGTGGTCGGCGTTCTGCTGGCGGCGGTCTTCCTGCGGTCGGCCTGGCAGATTTTCGCGCAGGCCCGCGCGGAGCGCAGGGCTCCCGAGGCGATGAAATTTGAGACGCACCCGCGTCGGCCATCGGCGTCGGTGTAGGTCGCGATGGTGGGGAGAAGCCTCTGGTGGCGAAAGGTCGGCCTTTTGCTGGCCACTCTGGTCCTCACCCTGTTCGTGATGGGGCCAACCCTCGATAGTGCCTTCTGTCGTGACGAAGACAGCTTGCGCAGTATCACGGCCGCAGCGTCGCAATCCAAGACCGTGTTCGTGCGAGCCGAGACCCCGCCAAACGCCGATGCCCTTGGCGTCTGCTTCTTTGGACCATGCCACCACGTAACGCCCTACGTTCCGGCGGCTCCGGCGGCGGTGGCAAGCCTTCACTACGCTGCGCAGGTTGCGCGCTTCCCCATGCGGGATCGCGTGGCGACGTCGGACCCCCACTTCGGGCTGTTGCGACCGCCCAGAGCCTGACCGTGCGCGCTGTGGCGCGATTGATCGGTCACGTTCACGAGGGACATCATGTCATTCAAATCTCGCAGACCGGCGCTGACCGGCCTGCTGCTCCTGGCCAGTTTGAGCGGCGCCGCCGCTGCATCGGCCGAGCCCGCACCTTCTTATGCAGCGCTCCTGGCTGAAGCTCGCGCCAACGCTCCAAGATTGGCGGAAGCCGACGCCGATCTTGCCCAAGCCCAGGGCCTCGCCCGTCAGGCCGCCGCCAGGCCCAATCCGGTCCTGGGGTTGGATGTCGAGAACCTGAGCAACACTGGGAGCCCAGGCGGACTCGATCCGAGGCAGACGACGGCGTCTATCGCTCAGACGCTCGAATTGGGCGGAAAGCGTTCCGCTCGCCTGGCCGCTGGTCGGGCGGATGTCGCTGCAGCTCAAGCGCGCGGCGACGTATCTCGGGGCGAATTTGCGGCTCAACTCGCCGTCGCCTACGCCGAAGCTGAAGCGTCGGCGGCGAAGTTGGCGCAGTCGGAAGACAGTCTTGCCGCCGCAGAGGCGGACGCTGGTGCAGCCCGCGAACTGGTGAAGGCCGGTCGAGAAGCAGAACTTCGCGCGCTGCAGGCTGCATCGGAGCGCGACGCCGCTCGCGCCGAGCGAGACGAGGCCCAAGCCGCCCGCGATGCTGCTTTCGCCAAGCTTGCCGCACTGGTCGGCTCGCCAGTGGTGTTCGACAGCACTTCAGAGAGCCTGCTGAACCGGGCCTCGAGCCTGTCGGCAGGCGGGGAGGGGAGCATGCCCGCGATCGCCGCCGCGCGGGCGGAGCGGGACGCCGCCGCAGCCAGGGTCCGCGTCGAGGCGCGTCAAGCTGTGCCGGATGTCACCGTCTCGGCTGGCGTTCGCCGTCTGCAAGGTGACGACTCCACCGCCTTTGTCGCAGGTCTCTCGGTGCCACTGCCGCTGTTCAACCAGAACCGCGGCGCCACGGACGCGGCCAGGGCGGCGCTTTCGGCGCGGGAGGCCCGGTTGCGCCAGGCCGAATTCGACGCGCAGGCCGACCTTCGGGCGGCCCAGTCCTTGGCGCGCAGTGCGGCCTCTCGCGTGGAAGCGGCCAGCGCTGGTGAGGCCGCCGCCACGGAAGCTTATCGGCTCGCCCGGCTTGGCTACGACGCTGGCCGCCTGCCTCTACTTGAATTGTCGAGCGCCCGGCGCGCCCTGGCTGCAGCCAAGGTCCGCACGCTCGACGCCCGGCTCGCGCGGGTCCGCGCTGAAGCCGATATCGCCCGGCTGACCGGGCGCACCCCATTCGGAGCCTGACATGTCCGCCGACAAGAAATCCTTGCTGATCGCCGCCTCCATTGCGGTCGCCCTTGGCGCCGGCTTTGGCCTCGCCAAGCTGACCGATCATTCACCCGCTCCGAAGGCTGAGGCCGAAGAGGGCGAGGAAAAGTCCGAACCTGCTGGTGACGCTGTAAAGCTCACCCCGCAGCAGACGAGCGCCGCCGGTGTCTCGGTCGTCACCGTTTCTCGCGGCGGCGCGGGAGACCTGCGCTTGACCGGCCGCGTGGAGGCTTCGCCGAGCGGTCGCGCCGCAGTCGCCGCGCCGGTGTCCGGCGCGGTCATTCGCCTCCTGGCGACGCCGGGAAGCAATGTGGGCGCTGGCGCCGGCCTTGTTGTCATCCGCAGTGCGGACGGCGCCGCCGTGCGTGCCGAATCCGTCGCCGCCGCCGCCGAGGCTGAAGCCGCGAGAACATCGCTGGCCCGCGAGGAGCGCCTGTTCAAATCGGGTGTCACCGCTCGTCAGGACTGGGAGGCCGCCCAGGCGGTTGCCGCGCGCGCCAACGCTGAGGCGGTTGCTGCGCGGGCCAAGGTCGCCGCCGCGGGTGCGCCTGGCGCTTCGGGCGAAACGGTGGTGCGCAGTCCCATCGCTGGGGTGGTGACATTGCTGCAGGCCGCGCCCGGCGGCTTTGTCAGCCAAGGCGGCCCGATCGCCGAGGTCGCCAACACCAGCCAGGTTGAAGTGGTCATGAACGCACCGGCGGAGGTCGCGGCCAAGCTGCGGGTCGGCGCACCGTTGCTGGTCATCGGACCGGATGGGTCCGAGTCCAATGCCACGATCATCGGGATCGCGCCGCTCGCTCAGGGGGAGACCGGAGCGACGATGATCCGAGCCCGGCCGTCCAGCGGTCGTTTCCTGCCTGGGGCGGCGGTGAGCGCCTCGATCGCTACGGGCGGCGGCGGCTACCCCACGGTTCCAGCCGAAGCCGTCCAGACCGTCGGTGGCAAGTCGGTGGTCTTCGTTGCCGTACCGGACGGCTTCCACGCTCAGCCGGTAACGGTCGGACGCTCCGGCGCCGGCTACACCGAAATCGTAGAGGGTCTGAAAGGCGGCGAGCGGATCGCTGGCCGTGGCGCCTTCGTGCTGAAAGCCGAGCTCTCCAAGGGCGACGCCAAGGACGAGGACTAGCCCCATGCTGAGCAAAATCGTCGCGTTCTCCGTGCGTCACCGCATAGCGGTGGTGCTCGTCACCCTTCTGGTCGCGGGCTTCGGCGTCTCGCAGCTCTTCCGTCTGCCGATCGATGCCGTGCCGGACATCACCAACAAGCAGGTTCAAGTCACGACCATCTCGCCGGCCTTGTCGCCGGAGGAGATCGAACAGCAAGTCACTTTCCCCGTGGAGACCTCTCTTGGGGGCATTCCAGGCCTAGTCGAAACCCGGTCGATCTCCCGCAACGGCTTTAGCCAGATCACGGCTGTCTTCCAGGATAGCACCGACCTCTATTTCGCCCGCCAGCAGGTCAACGAACGCATCGAAGCGGTGCGGGAGGACCTGCCCGCCAACGCCCGCCCGGAGATGGCGCCGGTGACGACGGGGCTGGGCGAAGTCCTGATGTGGACTGTTGAGATGCGGCCCGTGAAAGGCCAACGCGCCGGCGCGCCTGGCCCGCAACCCGATGGTTCCTACATCACGCCCGAGGGCGACCGGCTCGTCACCGAGCGCCAGAAAGCGACCTACCTGCGCACGGTGCAGGACTGGATCGTCACCCCCCAGCTGCGGACTACGGCGGGGGTGGCCGGCATCGACACCATCGGCGGCTATGTGAAGGAATACGTCGTCTATCCGGATGCGGCGCGTCTCTCTTCCTACGGGGTCGGTCTCAACGAACTGGTTGAGGCCGTGCAGCACGCCAACACCGTCGCGGGCGCCGGAAATATCTCGCGGGGCGGCGAGGCCTTCGTGGTGCGCGCAGACGCCCGGGTGACCTCGTTACGTGACTTGGCCGCCGCGCCGGTCACCAACCGCAAAGGCCTGGTCGTGCGGGTGTCGGACGTCGCGTCCGTTGAAATCGGGCAGGCGGTCCGCCTCGGGGCCGCCCAGGAGAATGGGCAGGAGGTGGTGATCGGCACCGCCCTCATGCTTGCTGGCGAGAACAGCCGGACGGTGGCCCGCGCGGTCAGCGAGCGGCTGACTCAAATCGCGCCGTCTTTGCCGCCGGGGATTGCCGTGAAGACGGTGCTGAACCGCACGGACCTCGTTGACCGCACCATCCACACCGTCCAGCGCAACCTCGCCGAGGGCGCGCTGCTGGTTATCGCCGTGCTGTTCTTCCTGCTCGGCAACGTCCGGGCGGCGGTCATCACCGCCCTGGTGATCCCGCTGGCCTTCCTGATCGGCGTCATCGGCATGAACCGGTTCGGCGTCAGCGGAAACCTGATGAGCCTTGGCGCTCTCGACTTCGGCATCCTCGTCGACGGGGCGGTCGTGGTGGTCGAAAACACGCTGACCCGGATGGGCGGCCGACGAGAGAGCCTGGGTCGCGACCTGACGCCCACCGAGCGGCTGGAGGAGGCGGTCGCGGCGGCCAGGCAGATGGTTCGGCCCGCTGCTTTCGGCCAAGCGATCATCCTCCTGGTCTACGCGCCGTTGCTCGCGTTGGAAGGCATCGAAGGCAAGATGTTCCAGCCGATGGCCGCCACGGTCATGCTGGCTCTCGCAGCAGCCTTCGTTCTGACGTTCACCTTCGTCCCGGCCATGACGGCGCTGCTGATCCGGGCGCCGACCAAGGCTCACGAAAGCAAGGCGGAAGCCTTTGCGCGCCGTGGCTTCGAGCCAGCGACGCGGTGGGCGATCGCCCGACCCAAGCAGATCGCCATCGGTGCGGTCATTGCCGTCGTGGTCGGCTTGGTGACGTTCTTCTCCCTCGGCCGGGAGTTCATCCCGACCCTCGATGAGAAGGATATTCTTCTGCAGGCCGTGCGAGTGCCGAGCGCATCGCTAGAACAGTCGGTGGAAATGCAGGGGCGGCTGGAGCGAGCCTTGTTGCGTATCCCGGAGGTCGCCTTTGTCTTCTCTAAGACAGGCACCGCGGAGGTCTCTACCGACCCCATGCCGCCCAGCTTCAGCGATACCTACATCGTGCTGAAAGACTCCAAGGAGTGGCCCGACCGTAGTCTTTCCAAGGCCGACATCTCGGAGAAAATCGAAAAGGTCGCGGGCGGCCAGATCGGCAATGCCTATGAGTTCACCCAGCCCATCCAGATGCGCTTCAACGAACTCATCTCCGGCGTTCGCTCCGACATAGCGGTGAAGGTCTATGGCGATGACTTCGCCGCCATGCAGCGCACCGCTGACCAGATCGCCGACGTGCTGCGCAAGACGCGCGGGGCGGCCGACGTTCGCGTCGAACAGGTCTCGGGCCTTCCGATGATCACCGCCGAAGTCGATCGCGCTTCGGCGGCGGCCTATGGGTTGCATGCCGCCGACGCAGCCGACGCCGTCCAGATCGCCCTGGCCGGCCGGGAGGCGGGAAGGGTGTTTGAAGGCGACCGGCGGTTCGATGTGGTGGTCCGTTTGCCGGACAGCGCGCGCAACGACTTGGCCGCGGTCGCCCAGACACCGCTGGCGGTGAATGGTGGGACGACGTTCGTGCCGCTCGGTTCGGTGGTGCGCTTCCGCGAGGGCGAGGGGCCCAACCAGATCAGCCGAGAGAACGGCAAGCGACGGATCGTCGTATCGGCGAATGTGCGAGGCCGCGACCTCGGCGGCTTCGTCAATGAGGCCCAGGCGGCTGTCGGCAAGCAAGTGGCGCTGCCGGCCGGTTCCTGGCTGGACTGGGGCGGGCAGTTCGAGAACCTGCAACGGGCTGAGGCACGCCTCGCCATCGTCGTGCCTGTTGTGTTCGCGCTGATCGCGGTGCTGCTCTACTTCGCCCTCGGTTCCGTTTCACAAGCGGCCCTGGTGTTCGGCTGCGTCCCATTGGCGCTGGTCGGCGGGGCCTTGGCGTTGCTGTTCAGAGGCATGCCGTTCTCGGTCTCGGCAGCGGTCGGCTTCATCGCCGTCTCAGGCGTGGCGACATTGAACGGGCTAGTGCTGATCCAGTCTGTTCGCGAACGGCTGGAGGCGGGAGACGCGCCCGAGGTGGCTGCTGTGGAAGGGGCGATGGGTCGGTTAAGGGCGGTGCTGACCACTGCCCTTGTGGCGATCCTCGGCTTCATGCCGATGGCTCTCGCCCACGGCGCCGGGGCCGAGGTTCAAAAGCCGCTGGCCACTGTGGTGATCGGCGGGCTGATCACGGCGACCTTCCTCACGCTCGTGGTGTTGCCGACCTTCGCCAGCCGCGTTCTCGCCCGGAAGATGGGCGCAGGACGGTCGCCCGCCCTCTCTGACCCGGTCGTCTGAAGAAACCGATGGGCGGCTTCGGCCGCCCATACTTGCTCGATTGATGGATGAAGGGAGCGCAAGGTCCGCGATCCTCATTAAGTCGATCGCCTAGTCGAGCTGGACGACTTCACCGTCTTCCTTGGTGAAGCTGGCTGGTTTGTTATCGAGAAGGTCGAGAACGGCCTCCGAGGGACGCGCGAGCTTCACGCCCTTTGGTGTGATCACGATCGGCCGGTTCACAAGAATCGGATTGGCGACCATGGCGTCGAGGATGGCGTCGTCTTCGATGCCGGGGGCCAACAGGCCGAGGTCCGCGGCGGGAGTTCCTTTCTCGCGGAGGATATCCCTCGCGTTTTGGCCCATCTTGGCCAGCAGGTCCTGTAACTGCGTCTTGGTCCAGCCCGCCTGGAGATATTCGACGATCTTCGGCGCGTAACCGGCGGCCTCGACCATGGCGACGGTGTTGCGCGAGGTGCCACAGGCCGGGTTGTGGAAGATGGTGATGGGGAAGTCGTCGCTCATGGGGCGCGTTCCTTGAGAAGCCAGGTGAAGGTCGCCCAGCCCAGCAGGGCGCCGACGAATTGGGCGGCAATGAAGGCTGGGGCGGAGGAAGGGGCGATTCCGGCGAAGGTGTTGCTGAGCGCTCTCGCCAGTGTCACCGCCGGATTGGCGAAGGACGTTGAGGCGGTAAACCAGTAGGCGGCGGTGATGTAGAGGCCCACGGCCGCCGGCGTCGCCTCCGGCCGAAACCGGATCGAGCCCAGGATGGTGGCGACGAGGCCGAAGGTGGCGACCACTTCCGACCAGGCTTGCGCCGGACCGTCGCGTAACTTGGTCGAAATCTGCACGATTGGTTCGGCGAACATGGCGTGTGCGGCCCACACGCCAAGCACGCCGCCGATGACCTGCGCCAGGAAATAGGCTGCGGCCGTTGGCCAATTCAGGTCCCGGCGTAGGGCGAAGACAAGGGTGACGGCCGGATTGAAGTGCGCTCCGGAGATCGGGCCAAAGATCGTGATGAGGACGATCAGGCCGGCGCCGGTGGAAAGCGTATTGCCCAAAAGGGCTATGGCGTCGTTACCACCCGCCAGGCGGTCGCCCATGATCCCTGAGCCGATCACGATCATGAGCAGCAGCGCCGTGCCGAGCACTTCGGCGAACAGACGGCGGCTCGTTGAAAACGGGTGCAGAGGCGGCTCCAGGCTGGCGTTGGGCGAAGCCGTCATAGAGCCTGCGCCGCGTCGTCCGCCGTTTCATGGATTTCGCGCAGTCTCGCCTTCAGCGTCGGCCCTTCGATCGTTTCGATCGGCAGGCTCAGGAACAGCCTGATGCGATTGCCGAGCAGGCGGGCCGCCTCAGCGAACGCAGCGTCGATCTCGACGTCCGAACCCTGGACGGCTGCAGGGTCAGGAATGCCCCAGTGGCCACTGGTCGGGTGGCCAGGCCAGATCGGGCAGACCTCGCCAGCCGCGTTGTCGCAAACCGTGATGATGACATCGAAAGCCGGCGCGTCGGGCCGGGCGAACTCATCCCAGGATTTCGAGCGGAAATCCGAGAGCTGAAAGCCGCAGTTCTCCACCACAGTGCGGACGTGCGGGTTCACGCGGCCGGTCGGCGTCGAGCCGGCGGAATAGGCGCGGAAACGGCCTCGCCCTTCCTTGTTCAGGATCGCCTCGGCCAGGACGGAGCGCGCCGAGTTGCCCGTGCAAAGAAAGAGGACGTTGTAGATCTTGTCTGTCACGAGGTCCTCAGGTGCAGGCGCCTTCGGCCACGCAGCATTGGCTGGCGATGGCGGCGAGCGGGGCGCAGATTTCGGGGGATCCGCTGCAGCAATCCTCCATCAGGTAAGCGAGGAGGTCGCGCATGACGGCGTAGCAGGCGGTGTAGATGATGGACCGGCCGTCGCGGCGGGATGTCACCAAGCCGGCTTGCGCCAGAATGTGAAGGTTCGCCGTGGTGGTGCTTGGGGGGCTGGCGACATGGCGTGCAATGTCGCCCGCCGCGATCCCTTCCGGCCCGGCTGTGACGAGCAGTCGAAAAATGGACAGACGCCCCTCGTGGGCGAGCGCCGATAAGTTGACGACAGCGGTTTGAATTTCCATATTTCTAGAATAAACAAAATATATGACCGTTCAACGACGATCTTTGAGTGCCTGACGATGACTGAGTTTCCCGCACTGCAGCCGGCCTATCTGCCGGGGCCAGATATGTCCCAGCTTCCGCCACGTGAGCGCGCGAGCCACCCGCCACGCATCCTCATGCTCTATGGCTCGCTTCGGGAAAGGTCCTACAGCCGCCTGCTGACGGAGGAGGCGGGGAGGATTCTCGAGAGGTTGGGCTGCGAGGTGCGCATATTCGACCCGCGCGATCTTCCGCTGCCCGACGCGACGGCTGCTGAGCACCTGAAAGTGCAGGAATTGCGAGAGCTGTCGGCCTGGTCCGAAGGGCAGGTCTGGTGCAGTCCTGAGCGCCACGGTGCGATTTCGGGGGTCATGAAGGCTCAGATCGATTGGATTCCGCTAGAGGTGGGGAGCGTGCGCCCGACCCAAGGCCGCACCCTGGCTGTCATGCAGGTCAGCGGCGGCTCGCAATCGTTCAACGCCGTCAACACCTTGCGCTTGCTCGGCCGATGGATGCGGATGATCACAATCCCCAACCAGTCGTCGGTGGCGAAGGCTTTCCAAGAGTTCGAGCCTGACGGCCGCATGAAGCCGTCGAGCTACTACGACCGGGTCGTCGATGTGATGGAGGAACTGGTCAAGTTCACGGTCCTGACCCGCGATTGCGCAGACTACCTCGTTGATCGCTACAGCGAACGGAAAGCCAGCGGACGCATAACCGAGCATGTGGAGCTGGCCCGCTTAGCGATGTCGCACGAGGCGTTTTAGGCCTCCGCACCTCTGGCCAATTGTCGTGGAGATGCCGCGGGCAACGCCCACATCTCCAGGACGTTTCGTCAGCACGCTAGAGGACCGTGCTGATGGACCACGCCAAAAAAGACCCTGACATGGCTCGAAAGCACTATGGCCGCCTGGCCCTGATGATCGTGCTGTCGTTCATCTCGATGTACGTGCTGATGTACGCGATGGTGGACAAGTTCGCGGACGTCCATCCCAGCTTGAACCAAGCCTACATGGCCGGCCTGATGACCGCGCCGATGGTGGTGATCGAGCTCATCCTGATGAGCATGATGTATCCGCTGCGGGGCCTGAACGCTGCGATCCTCGCCACCAGTGTTGTCGTCGGTGTGCTGTGTTTCGCTGGCATCCGCCAGCAATGGCTGATTGGCGACGGTGAGTTCCTCCGCTCGATGATCCCGCACCACTCGGGCGCGATCCTCATGTGCGGAAAGGCGCCGATCCAGGACCCCGAACTGAAGCGGCTGTGCGCGACGATCATCCAGGGGCAGCAGGATGAGATCGACCAGATGAACGCCATGCTGAAGGCGTCACGCTAATCGGCTCAGGCCGCGCCCGGCCTCAAGTCCGGGTCCAGTTGATCGATCAGCAGCTTTCGGGCGCGATAGACACGGGTCTCGATCGTCTTGACCGACACCGCCAGCATATCGGCCGCCTCTTGCTGGCTGTATCCCTCGAAGGCCGTGAGGATCAGCGCCTCTTTCAAAGCGCCCGGCAGCCGGCTGACAGCATAGTCCAGCCGGCGGGCCTGTTCGTCCTGCAGAACAAGGTGCTCGGCGCCGGGCGCGGGGTCGGCCTTTTCCAGCGCCTCCGTCTCCTCGTCTAGCGGCTTCGAGCCGAAGATCGCCCGGCGGACCAGCATGCGGCGACCGCGGTCGCGGGCCTTGTTGATGGCGATGGTGCGAAGCCAGGCCCCGAAGGAACGGCTCGGGTCGTAGCGCTTCAGCGCGGACCAGGCCGCGATGAACGCCTCATGGGCGGCCTCATAGGCTTCGTCGCCGTCGCCGCTGTAGCGCCGCAGCAGCCGGTAGAGGGATTCCTTATGGCGACGGACGAGCACGGCGAAGGCCCGGTCGTCACCTTCGGCGGCCCGGCGAGCGAGAACGGCATCGGACGCCTCGGCGTCCGACATCACCGGGCGTCTTGGGTCAGCGACTGGACGACGGTTTCGTCGAACTTGGCCGTCTGTTGAGGCGTCAGGACCGATCGCATGGCCAAGGTGTGGACCATGGTCTCCTTCTGCAATTCGCCCATGGCATGGTGGAAGCGGTCAATCGCCGCCTGGACCTCGGGCGTGTAGGCGTGCTGCTGCTGGAAGGCGCGAGCCAGTTCGGCGTTGGCCGCTTTCATTTCGGCTTCAAGCGCCCGGCGCTTGACCTCATGGTCCCGCTCGATGCCTTCGAGCCTCGCCTTCTGGTCTGCCGTCAGGTTCAGCTTCTCGTGCACGAGTTCATGTAACGGCGTGGGCCGCTGCATCTGACGCTTCACATAGGCCGCGCCGCCCCAAACGCCGAGTGCGCCGAGTACCAGCGACAAAACCAGCGTCAGCGCCATGCCGCGCATCACGCTCATCGGCCGCCCTCAAGGAGGGTCGACGGCGCGAGGCTGGCCACCGATGAGAAGGTCGCATAGGGGTGCGGCGCCGCGATCTCGGAGGTGGCGATTGCGCCGCCGGCTGTCAGGCCCATCGCAAGCGCCAGACCCAAGGACGCCAACCGCACAGGGGTGAGTGCAGCCGAGGCGCGGGCTTCGCGACGACGCAGAGCGATGCTGTGACCAATCATGTCGTCCAGCCCGTCCAGCGAACGATCCGTCGGAACGGCGTTCAGCCGCGCGACGAGTTCATCCAAGCGTTCAGTCATATCCACATCCTCACGCCGTCCCCTGACCGGTATACGCCGCAGCCACGTTTGACCCCTGACAGGGATTGATCGCCAGGAGCTTGACCTTCCCATGATGGGAAGTCTTAGCAAAGCGGATCACTTGAGGGATCGGCATGAACATCGGGCAGGCGTCGGACGCCTCAGGCGTCTCCGCCAAGATGATCCGCTACTACGAACAGATCGGACTTATCCGGCCGGCGGGCCGCACCGACACGAACTATCGGAGCTTCAGCGAGCGGGACCTGAACGACCTGCGCTTCATCAAGCGGGGCCGCGCGCTGGGTTTCTCTATCGAAGAAATCACCAACCTGCTGTCGCTTTGGCGAGACCGCACCCGGCCTAGCCGCGAGGTCAAGGCTATCGCCGATGGCCATGTCGCGGACCTGAGGACCCGGATCGCCGAGATGCAGGCCATGGCCGACACCCTGAGCGCGCTTTCCGAGTGCTGTGCGGGGGATGAACGTCCCGACTGCCCGATCCTCAGCGACTTGGCGGCGGGTCCGCGACCGGTCGCGCCTACTTCGGCTGAATCGCGACGGCTTCGGGCGCCGCGCCGCCCGTCTTGACCGTGAACGCCACCTGCTGGCCGACCTTTACGGTTTTGAGCAGAGCAGGGTCGGCCTTGAACGCCATCGTCATCGCCGGCCAGTTCAGCGCGGCGATGGGCCCGTGTTGCAGGGTCACCGAGCCCGCCTTGGCGTCGATTTTCTTCACCACCCCGGCGCCTTGGACGCCGGCGGGAGCCGCCATGGCCATGCCGGGCATGCTGCTCATGTCGTGAGGGGCCTGGGCAAAGGCCGGAGCGCTAAGGGCCAGGGCGCCGAGGGCCGCGAGGACCAGCTTCATCGTCAATCTCCAGATTTGATCGGCCGGGCGCGGCAAAGCACGCGGCGTTTGTTTGGGTTACGCATCAGCCTTCCCTCGACCCTCAAAGGCGCACGGCGCGGAGGCGCAGGGCGTTGGCGATCACGCTGACGCTGGACAGAGCCATAGCTGCGGCCGCCAGGGCAGGGGACAGGAGCCAGCCGAAAGTCGGGTAGAGGACTCCCGCCGCGATCGGGACGCCGGCGACATTGTAAGCGAAGGCGAACACCAGGTTCTGGCGGATGTTCCGCATCACGGCGGCGGACAGCCGGCGCGCCCGGACCAAGCCCTGCAGGTCCCCATGAAGCAGGGTGACCCCGGCGCTCTCGATGGCGACGTCGGCGCCGGCGCCCATGGCGACGCCGACGTCCGCGGCCGCCAGGGCCGGCGCGTCGTTGACGCCATCACCGGCCATGCCGACCACGCGGCCTTCTCGGCGCAGGCGTTCGACAACGGCGGCCTTGTCCTGCGGCAGCACTTCCGCTTCCACCTCGTCGAGCCCAAGCTGATCGGCGACCGCCTTGGCCGTGACGTGATTGTCGCCGGTCATCATCACCAGCCTCACCCCCGCGGCTTTCAGCGCCCGGATCGCCTCAGCCGTGGTCGCCTTGATTGGGTCCGCGATCGCCAGGACCGCCGCCAGTTGGCCGTCCACCGCCATCAGCACCGTCGTGGCGCCGCCGCTCCGCAGGCGGGCGATGTCGGCATCCAGCGCCGCCGTCTCGACCCCGTGCTCCTGCAGCAGCCGCGAGCCGCCCAGCATGATCGCCCGGTTCTCGACGCGGCCGAGCACGCCCTTGCCGACCGGCGAGTCGAAGTCGGCCGCTTCCGAAAGGGGCAGGTTCTTGTCTTTCGCCGCGCGTAGGATGGCGTCGGCCAGGGGATGTTCGCTGCCGCGCTCCAGGCTGGCCGCCAGCCGCAGAACCTCGTCCTCGGTGAAGCCGGGCGCCGGCCGGACCTCGGTCACCGCGGGGCGGCCTTCCGTCAGGGTGCCGGTCTTGTCGACGACGAGGGTGTCGACTTTTTCAAAGCGCTCCAGCGCCTCGGCGTTCTTGATCAGCACGCCGGCTTGGGCGCCGCGTCCGACGCCGACCATGATCGAGATCGGCGTCGCCAGGCCGAGGGCGCATGGACAGGCGACGATCAACACCGACACCGCGGCGATCAGCGCGTATCCGAAGCGTGGTTCCGGACCGACCAGCGCCCAGACGGCCGCAGCGGCGAGGGCGACCGCGATGACGGTCGGCACAAACCAGCCCGACACACGGTCGGCGAGGCGCTGGATCGGCGCACGGCTACGCTGAGCCTGAGCGACCATCTGCACGATCTGGGAAAGCAGCGTGTCGGCGCCGACTTTTTCCGCGCGCAGGATGAAGGAGCCGGTCTTGTTAAGCGCGCCGGCAACCACCTTGGCGCCGGCTTCCTTTGTGACGGGCATGGACTCGCCGGTGACCATCGACTCGTCAACCGAGACCCGTCCCTCGACCACTTCGCCGTCGACCGGGATCTTTTCACCCGGCCGCACCCGTAGGCGGTCGCCAACCAGGATCGCCTCGACCGCGACTTCCTCATCATCGCCGGCGGCTGTGATGCGCCGCGCTGTCTTCGGCGCGAGGTTGAGCAGGGCCTTCAGCGCGCCGGAGGTTCTCTCGCGGGCGCGCAGTTCCAGAACCTGACCGAGCAGGACCAGGACCGTGATCACCGCGGCAGCTTCGAAATAGACCGGCACCGATCCGTCAGATCGACGGAATGCCGAGGGGAAAAGGCCTGGCGCCGCCACCGCGGCGACGCTGTAGAGCCAGGCGACGCCGACGCCCATGGCGATCAGCGTGAACATGTTGAGGCTGCGCGCCCGCAACGAAGCCCAGCCGCGGGCGAAGAACGGCGCGCCGGCCCACAGCACGACGGGACTGGCCAGGGCGAACTGAATCCAGTTCGACGTCGCGGGCGAGACCATGAGTCCGTGCCCGAGCAGGTGGGCGCCCATCTCCAGCCCGAAGACCGGAATCGTCAGCGCCAGGCCGATCCAGAACCGGCGGCTCATATCGGCGAGTTCGGGGTTCGGGCCGCTGTCGGCCGAAACCACTTCGGGCTCAAGCGCCATGCCGCAGATCGGACAAGAGCCTGGCCCGATCTGCCGGATCTGCGGGTGCATCGGGCAGGTGTAGATGGCGCCGCTGTCGTGGACGGCGTCTGGCTGGGGCTTCTTTTGCGTCAGGTAGCGCGCCGGATCGGCCTGGAACTTCGTCTCGCAGCCGGTCGAGCAGAAATAGAAGGTTTCGCCGCCATGTTCGGCCACGCCACGGGCCGTCTTCGGATCGACGGACATCCCGCACACCGGATCCTTGACCCGGCCCCCATCGGCGCCCGCATGGGCGTGTCCATGGTCATGGTGATGATGGTGTTCGGACATCGGTCCCTCCGAAGGGCGGCGCGAAGCCGTCTCTAGGTTTACGCCGCAGCGGCGACCTATCCCCTGCCGGGGAGCGACCACTGAAAGCGAACCCGCCAGGCTTCGTTGGCGCGCCTCTGGCCGCCCGAACCGCTCGCTTCGCCCGGACAGATAGGGCTTCCCATGATGGGAAGGTCAAGGGCTGGAGCCGCGAGTTCGACGTGACGTTGTGCAAGGGGCCGATCGAGCCTGGCGCGTATCCCGAAGAGAGCGCGGCCCGGTCGCGCCGGTTCGCGTTGGGAAGTCTGTTTCATGAAAGCTCTCAATCGGCGCCAGCTCTTGCGCGGCGCCTCGGCGGTCGGAAGCGGGTTTGCTCTGGCGAGCCTGTTGCCGGCTTGGGCGCAGAGCGCCACGGTCGGCGCCGACCCCAGTCTGCCGACCTTGAGCGGACCGAACATCGACCTTCGGATCGGCCATTCGAGTCTGTCGATTGACGGCCGCGCCGGTCACGCGGTGACGATCAACGGTACGGTGCCGGGCCCGTTGCTGCGCCTCAAGGAGGGCCAGAAGGTCCGTCTGTCGGTGACCAACGACCTGGACGAGGAAACCTCGATCCATTGGCACGGTATCCTCGTGCCCTTCCAGATGGACGGGGTCCCCGGCGTGAGCTTCCCGGGCATCAAGCCGGGCCAGACCTTCGTCTATGAGTTCCCGATCATCCAGTCGGGGACGTACTGGTATCACAGCCATTCCGGCCTGCAGGAGGCCGAGGGACACTATGGGCCGATCATCATCGACCCGGCCGAGTCCGACCCGGTCGCTTACGACCGCGAGCACGTGATCGTCCTATCCGACTTCAGCTTCATGCACCCGCACCTGATCTTTAAGCGGCTGAAGCAGCAGGGCGGGCTATTCAATTTCCAGAAGCAGACCGTAGGTGGTCTGCTGGCCGGCAAGGACCAGACGCTCGCAGAGCGGATGGAGTGGGCCAAGATGCGGATGGACCCCACCGACATCTCGGACGTCACGGGTTCTGTCCTGAAGTTCCTCGTCAACGGCCACGGCCCTGCGGACAACTGGACGGGCCTGTTCATCCCCGGCGAACGTGTCCGGCTGCGCGTGATCAACACGGCCGCGCAGATGGTGTTCAACGTCCGTATTCCCGGCCTCAAGATGACCGTCGTCGCCGCGGATGGTCAGGCCGTGCGGCCGATCGAAGTCGATGAGTTCCAGATCGGCAACGCCGAAACCTACGACGTCATCGTTCAGCCTACGGAAGACGAGGCCTACACCCTGGTCTCCGAGGCGGTGGACCGCTCGGGCATGGGCCGCGCGACCCTCGCCCCGCGCCCGGGCATGTCGGCTCCGGTTCCGCCGCTGCGCGAGCGCCCGCTCACGACCATGCGCGACATGGGGATGGACATGAGCGCCATGCAGGGCATGGGCGGGATGGCCGGCATGGACCACAGCGCCATGGGCCACGAGATGGGGGCCATGCCCGGAATGGCAGCGATGCCGGGCATGACGCCCCCGCCGGGGATGGCGCCGCCGAAGCCGCGTGGATCGGACGCCATGGGCCACAGCATGGCCGGCATGAAGATGTCTATGCGCGATCCGCAGAACGCGCCTGGGGTGAAGCTGGGGCCGGGGGTGCAGACCATCACGCCGATCCCCATCGACCGCACCGGCGAACCGGGACAGGGGTTGGCCAGCGTTGGCCACCGCGTCCTCGTCTACAAGGATCTCGTGGCCCTAAAGCCCAATCCGGACCGGCGCACGCCGACCCGAGCGCTCGACATCCACCTGACCGGCAACATGGAACGGTTCATGTGGGGGTTCGACGGACAAAAGTTCAGCGAGACCAGCCAGCCCTACAGCTTCGAGAAGGGCGAACGGGTGCGGGTGACGCTGATCAACGACACCATGATGGCCCACCCGATCCACCTGCATGGCCACTTCTTTGAATTGATCCACGCGCCGCCAGGCTTCGGCCCACGCAAACATACGGTGATCGTGGCTCCGGGGGGCAAGGTCGCCTGGGACTTCACGGCCGACCCGGGCGACTGGGCCTTCCACTGCCACATGCTCTACCACATGCACGCCGGGATGTTTCAGGTGTTCAGCGTGCGCCCGCTCGCGGGAGGCGCCGCATGAACCGTCTCCTGCTCGTGGGTTTCGCTCCCCTGTTGCTGGCCCAGCCCGCCGCCGCCCAGACCATGGACCACTCGGCGATGGACCACTCGGCGATGCCGGGGATGGCGATGCCGTCCGCTCCAGCGTCTCCAGCTCAACCGGCCGCGCCCCAGGCGGCGCCGGCAGCCGCCGATGCGCATGCAGGCCATGCCATGCCGGGAATGGCGCCGGGCGCTCCGTCGTCAGCCCAGACACCGTCGATGCCCGGCATGGCCATGCCTACGGGCGACATGGCCGGCCACGATATGACGGCGATGGCCCAGCCGGAGATTCCGAAATCACCGCCGCCGCCGGCGCCGGCCGATCACTTGGCAGACCGGTTTTACGACCCTTCCGCCATGGCCGCAGCGCGCAGCCTGCTGAGGCAGGAACACGGCGCTCAGCCGCTCTCGATGGTCATGGCCAATCTGCTCGAATACCAAACCCCACGGAGCGGCCAGGCCGGATACCGTTGGGAGGGCGAGGCCTGGTTCGGAAGCGACGTGAACCGGCTCGTGCTGAAGAGCGAAGGCCAAGGCAAGGAAGGCGAAGGCCTGGAGGACGCCGAACTGCAGGCGCTGTATTCCCGCGCCATCGGTCCCTATTTCGACCTGCAGGCGGGGGTTCGCCAGGATTTTGAGCCTCGGGGACGGACTTACGCCACGGTCGGCCTTGAAGGGCTCGCGCCCTACTGGTTCGACGTCCAGGGCGCGCTGTTCCTGTCGACCAAGGGTGAATTGCTGGCTCGCGCCGAGACCACTTACGATCTGAGGCTGACCCAGCGGCTCATCCTGCAGCCTCGCGCCGAACTGAACCTGTCCGCCCAGGACACGCCGGAGACCCGAACGGGGTCGGGCCTGGCGGACGCCGAACTCGGCTTGCGGCTTCGCTACGAGGTTCGTCGGGAGTTTGCGCCCTATGTCGGGGTGTCGTGGGACCGCAAATTCGGCAAGACCGCCGACTATGCCCGCGCCGCCGGCGAGGACCGTTCCGACGTGCGGTTCGTCGTCGGCATCCGCTCCTTCTTCTGATCGGATCGGCTGGGGCCGCTTGGCGGCGGCCCCAGCCCAGGCCGACTAGACGCGGGCTCGCGCGCCGCGTCGGCGCAGCAGCAGGTATCCGGCCGGGATCACCAGCATCGACAACAGCGGCGCCGTCAGCATGCCGCCGATCATCGGCGCGGCGATGCGGCTCATAACCTCCGACCCGGCCCCATGCCCGAAGAGGATCGGGGCCAGGCCGGCCAGGATCACGGCGACCGTCATCGCCTTTGGCCGCACGCGCAGCAGGGCGCCTTCCCGTACAGCGGCGTCGAGATCCTCGCCGGAGGGATGCGGCCCGCGCTCGGCCAGCGCCTGCTTCAGGTAGATCAGCATCACCACACCGAACTCGGCGGACACCCCGGCCAGGGCGATGAAGCCGACGCCCGTGGCCACCGATTGGTGGAAGCCCAGCAGGTAGAGCGCCCAGATTCCGCCGGTCAAGGCGAAGGGCAGGGTGGCCATGATCAGCGCTGCCTCATCAAAGCGGCCGAAGGTCAGGTAGAGCAGTACGAAGATGATCAGCAGCGTCGCCGGCACGACAACCTTGAGCCGGGCTGCGGCCCGCTGGAGATATTCGAACTGCCCCGAGTAGGCGATCGATACGCCCGGCGGCAATCGGACCTCGTGACCGACCGCCCGTTGCAGGTCGCCGACCACAGCGCTGAGGTCGCGGTCTCTGACATCGACATAGACCCAGGTCGAGGGACGGGCATTCTCGGTCTTCAGCATGGGCGGGCCATCGACGATGGAAATCCGCGCCAGGGTTCCCAGCGTGATCTGTTGCCCGGACGGTGTGAGGATCGGCAGCGCCCGCAGACCTTCCAGGCTGTCGCGCAATTCGCGCGGATAGCGCAGGTTGATCGGGTAGCGGGCGACGCCCTCGACGGTCTCGCCGATGTTCTCGCCGCCGACCGCGCCGGAGACGATCGACTGCACGTCGGCGATGTTGAGGCCAAAGCGGCCTGCGGCGACGCGGTCGATATCGACGTCGACGTAACGCCCGCCCGTGAGCCGTTCCGCCAGGGCCGAGCTGACGCCTGGGATGCGCTTGGCGACAGCCTCAACCTGACCGGCGACACGATCGAGATCCTGCAGGTTGGCGCCGGAGACCTTCACCCCGATGGGGCTCTTGATGCCGGTGGCCAGCATGTCGATGCGGTTGCGGATTGGCGGCACCCAGACGTTAGCCAGACCAGGGACTTTCACCGCCTGATCAAGCGCTTCGACCAGGCGGTCCGGGGTCATCCCCGGTCGCCACTGGTCGCGCGGTTTGAACTGGATGGTCGTCTCGAACATCTCGAGCGGCGCGGGATCGGTGGCGGTCTCGGCCCGGCCAGCCTTGCCGAACACGGTCTTGACCTCCGGCACCGTCATGATCAGCCGGTCGGTCTGCTGCAGCAATTCAGACGCTTTGGCCGCCGAAAGGCCGGGCAGGGCCGACGGCATGTAGAGCAGGTCGCCTTCATCCATCGGCGGGATGAATTCACCCCCCAGCCGGCTGAGCGGCCAAGCCGTCGTCGCGAACGCCAGCAGCGCCACGAGCAACGTCAACCGCGGGCGTCGCATCACCACCTCCAAGGCCGGCTCGTAGAGACGGGTCAGCAGGCGATTGAGCGAATTGGCGGACTCCGGAGGAATGCGACCGCGGATGAGATAACCCATCAGCACCGGCACCAGGGTCACCGACAGCACCGCCGCACCCGCCATGGCGTAGCTCTTGGTGAAGGCGAGCGGCGCGAACAGCCGTCCTTCCTGCGCCTGGAGCGCGAATACCGGCACGAAGGACAGGGTGATGATGACGAGGCTGAGAAACAGGGCTGGCCCGACCTCGGCGGCGGCTGTGGTGACCAACGTCCAGCGCCGTGGACCGTCCAAGGTTTCACCCGGATGATCATGGCTCCAGCGTTCCAGATGCTTGTGCGCGTTCTCGATCATCACCACCGCCGCATCGACCATGGCGCCGATCGCGATGGCGATGCCGCCTAGCGACATGATGTTGGCGTTCACCCCCTGCAGCCGCATCACGAGGAAGGCGATCAATACGCCCAGCGGCAGGGTGACGATCGCCACCAAGGCAGAGCGGACATGCCAGAGGAAGAGGGCGCAGACGATGGCGACCACCACAAATTCCTCGCCAAGCTTTCCGGTGAGGTTCTCAACCGCCCGGTCGATCAGTTGCGACCGGTCGTAGGTCGTCACCACCTCGACGCCGGGCGGCAGGCTGCGCTTCAGGTCCTCTAGCTTGCTCTTCACCGCCGCGATCGTTTCGCGGGCGTTCTTGCCGGACCGCAGGATCACGACACCGCCGGCGACTTCGCCCTGGCCGTTGAGTTCGGCCACGCCGCGCCGCATCTCCGGACCGACCTGGATCGTCGCCACCTCGCCAAGCGTGATGGGCACGCCACCAGCCCCCGCTCGAAGCGGAATGGCGCGGAAGTCGTCGAGCGTCTTCAGATAGCCGCTGGCCCGGACCATGTATTCGGCTTCGCCGAGTTCGAGCACCGAGCCGCCGGACTCCTGGTTGGCCTGCTGGATCGCTGTCACCGCCTGAGCGTGGGTCACGCCGTAGGCGGCCAGCCGGGTCGGATCGAGCACCACCTGATATTGGCGAACCATGCCGCCGATGCTGGCGACTTCGGCCACGTCCGGCAGGGTCTTCAGTTCATAGCGCAGGAACCAGTCCTGCAGGCCGCGCAACTGCGACAGGTCATGGCCGCCAGTCTTGTCGACCAGGGCGTATTCATAGACCCAGCCAACCCCCGTGGCGTCCGGCCCCAACGCCGGCTTGGCTGAGGCGGGGAGGCGGCTTTGGACCTGGTTGAGATACTCCAGCACCCGCGAGCGGGCCCAGTAGAGGTCGGTCCCGTCCTCGAACAGCACATAGGCGAAGCTGTCGCCGAAGAACGAGTACCCGCGCACCGTTTTGGCGCCAGGCACCGACAGCATGGTGGTCGTCAGCGGATAGGTGACCTGGTTTTCGACGATCTGTGGCGCCTGCCCCGGGTAGGTCGTGCGGATGATCACCTGGACGTCCGAGAGGTCGGGCAAGGCGTCCACCGGCGTGGAGCGGACCGCCCAGATCCCGGCGATCGCAAGACCGAGCGCCGCCAGCAGCACCAGGAAGCGCGCGCGCACTGCGGCGCGGATGACAGCGGCGATCATTGCGCGTCGCTCCGGGCGAGGCGGCGCACCGTCGGGCCGGCCGCCGGCTGGTCGAACGCGAAGCGCACGTTGTCGCCGACTTTCAGGCCACGGCCCATCGCGGGATCGGCGAGGCGAAATTGCATCGTCATCGCCGGCCACTGCAGGTCAGGGATCGGCTGGTGCGACAGGGTCACCGTGCCGCCGCCGATCTGTTCGATGCGCCCAGTGCTTTCATAAAGCGCAGGCTTGGCGGAGGGGCGAGCCGGCTGGGGCGCCGGCGAGGTTGGCGTCGGTCCGGGCATGGGCATGGGGGCAGCCGCCAATGGCCTTGGTTGCAGCCCCGACAAGCTGGCCTCCGAATCCAGCAGGAATTGACCCGAGGCGACGACCCGCTCGCCTTCCGAAAGCCCCGCGAGGATTTCAGTCTGGCCGGAGGCTTCCCTTCCGATCCGCACTTCGGCCGAGGCGTAGCGCCCGCCCGGCTGGGCGAGGATCACCAGACTGCGGCGACCGGTGCGGATCACCGCCTCAGACGGCACGAGGAGCGCCGGTTGGGCTGTTGCGCCCAACTGCACGGTGGCGAACTGGCCGGGCCGCAAGCGTCCAGCGGGGTTTGGCAGTTCTATGCGCACGGTGAGCGTCCGGGTGTCGGCGTTCGCCTGTGGCAGCAAGGCCGTCACGCGGCCGTTGAACGTCTCTCCTGGAAACGCCGCCAGGCTGGCCGTGGCCGTCTGGCCAAGGTGGACCTGTCCGCTCATGGCTTCCGGAACCGAGGCGTTCAGCCAAATGCGCGACAGGCCGTTGATCTCCGCCAGCGACTGGCCGGCCATCACTGTCATGCCGGGCCGCACGCTCAACGTCTTGATCAGTCCGCCCGTCGGCGTGGTGACGGTCGTCAGGGTCCGCGACTGACCGCTTTGCTCGACGGCGGCGATCATTGCGGGCGACATGCCGAGCAGCAACAGGCGCTGCCGGGCGGCGGCGATCAGCGCCGCGTCACCAGACCGGCGGGTTGCCAGAAACTCGGTCTGGGCTCCGGCCCACTCGGGAACCAGCAGATCGGCGAGCGGCGCTCCAGCGGCGACGACATCGCCAGGCGCTCGGCCATAGGTCCGTTGCACGAAGCCGCCCGTCCTGGCTTGCACAATGGCCACGTCGCGTTCGTTGAAGTCCAGGACGCCGGTGGCCGACACGGTGCTTTCGAGCTGGCCCCGTTGCGCCGTAGCGTAGCGCACGCCCAGGCTCTGGATGCGCGCGGGATCGACGCTCACGCCGGCCGACCCCGCGGCCGCCTCGTCGGCGTATTTCGGGATCATCTGCATGTCCATGAAGGGCGACTTGCCCGGCTTGTCGAAGTGCTGGGCGGGCACCATCGGGTCATACCAGTAGAGCACGCGCCGCTGAGGGGCGGGGCTGGAGACGGGTTTTGACTCTTGGCCGCGGCCGAGATGGGCGAGGCCGTAGCCGGCCGCTCCGGCGACAAGGGCAGTGGCGGTCAGGACCAGCAGGGTCGACCGGGACGAGGCGAAGGAGGTCATGGCTGGTCGCTCCCATAGGTCAGGACGAGATTGGCGGCGTCGACCGCCACGGCGGCCTCGCGGTCGAGGCGGGTGAGTTGGGCGTTGGCGAGGGCGGTGAAGGCCTGCAGGACAGCGGCGAGGTCGGCGCGGCCGGCGCCGTAGCTGGCCGTCTCCAGATCCGCGCGCTTCTGGGCCAGCGGGACGAGCACCGTCGCCGCGCGTCCCCATTGCTCATGGTGCATGTTGTGATCGGCCAGGGCGGCGTCCAATTGCGCGGCCAGTTCACGCCTCGTCGCCTCGCGTTCGGCGCGCGCCTGGCCGGCCGCGGCGACCTTGGCGGCGATGAGCGGATCCTGCCGGCGTCCGGCGAACAGCGGCAGGCTGATGGTGGCGCCCGCCGAAACCATGTCGCCAAACATCGGGTCGCGGCGCTGATAGGTCAGCTCCCAACTCCAGTCCGGCCGCTTCTCAGCACGCGCCATTCGCACGTCTGCCTCGGCCTGAGCCGTCGCAGCGTCTCCTTCCGCCAGGCGAGGGTGTTGGGCGACCGCGGCGCGAAGCCCCACGGGATCGACCTCGAAGGCCGGCGGAGTCCCCGCCACCTCGGCGGCGGGATCGCCGGTCCAGCGCGCCAGTTCAGCGCGCCCCCGCCCGACAGTCGCAAGTATCTCGCTGCGCCGATCCTGCAGGTCTGCCCGCATCTGCTCGGCCTCAAGAGACTGGCCGGGGCGCACCGCCCCTGACGCGACCGCCGATGGCGCCGAAGCCCACAAAGGCTCGAGTCGCGACAACACGGCGTCAACGGCGCTAAGCCGCTGCTCCGCGTAGTAAAGGTTGAGCCAGGAAACGGCGGCGGCGGTGCGCACATCCCGACGGCTCGCCAGTCGGGCGGCCCCGGCGGCCGTAATGTCGCTCTGAGCCCGCGCTCGCGCAGCGTCACGTTTCGCACCGTTGGGGATGTCCTGGGCGATCCCGATCCTCGCCATGGTCATGCTGTCGCCGTTGAATCGGCCGGCCGGCGGCCCGGAAACGGGGAAGTTGTCGATGCCGACCCCTAGTCTGGGATCGGGCAAGGCACCGGCCGCGCGGGCGGCGGCGCGAGCGCCGTCCACCTGCAGCGCCCTGGCTTGCAGGGTGGGAGAGGCGGTCTCGGCAAGGTCAAGCGCCGCCGCATAGGTGATCGGCGCCGCGTGGGCGCCGCTGGCCAGCAAGACGCCGGCCAAGGCAAGGGGAAGCCGCATGGCGATATCCACTCAGAATGTTCAGGGCCTGGGGATGCGCACGGAGGGGTCCAATGCCGCATCCAACGATCCGCCGCCCGCGGCGCGTTGAAGCGCGCCGTCGCGGGCGTTCGGAGCCGGTCCGCGCCAAGCGCGGCCGGCGTCAGGCGATGAGTCTGGGAGGTCGCTCGGCGCGCGGAGGCGGATGGGGTTTCAGCGCGGCGATCGGGGTCGCCTCGAGGGGTGTCTGAACAACCGGCGGCACGTAGACGACCGTCTCGGGCAGGGCGGCCACGACGCCGCACATGACGGCGCAGGCTTGGGCGCAGGCTTTGTCGTTCGTGGTCTTCGCGCCGTGGTCGCAGCAGGGATCAGCCGCCGCACCGCTGTGGTCGTCAGCCGAGGCGGCCATGACCATGCCGGGCATGTCGCCCATGGCCTCGGCGCAAGTCTGCTGAGCCGCGACCGCAGCGGCCGGACTGTAGAGCAGGCCCAACAGGGCGAAGAGGACGAGGAAGCGTCGCACGGTCAGACTATAGCCTTGGCCGTGGCGGCGGTCGATGACCCGCTGAGCCCAGTCATTGCGCCGACACCGGGGCCAGCATGCCAAACCAGGCGACGAGCGCCAGCACGGCGAAGCCCAAGCTGGTTTCGAGCAGAAGGCTGCGACGCAGAGCGCGCACGGCGGTCTCCGTTGGCCCGTCCGGGCTCAGCGGAGCGCCCAGGTCGGGCGTCCAGCGTCCGCGACTGAAATCAGCGTTGCTCAGGGCGAGGCCGAGGTCCGGCGTCAAGCGGAACCGGTTGGCGGCGGCAAGCCCCAGCATTGCGAGGAAAACGACGAGCTTCAGCGATAGAAGTTGCCCGTAGGGCGTCGTCCAGAGGCCGGAAAGGCGGGTGGGGCCGATCAGGAACCAACTGTTGATCAGTCCCGTCGCGACCAGGGTGGCGACCAGAACCGATCCGACTCCGGCAAACCCCTGCAGAGCCTTCTGCAGCGCCGCGTCCCGAACCGCATCTTGATGACGTCGCCAGCTGAGCAGCGCCAGGAAGGCCACGAGTGCGCCGACCCAGACTCCGGCGGCTAGGGCATGGAGGATGTCGGCAGTGAGATGCAGACCGCCGCCGGGGCCTTCCGTAGCGCCGCCGTGTCCCATCCACCCGAAGCTCCCGCAGGCCGCCCCGCCCGCCAAGGCGGTCACGATCAGCGCCGGACGGCGCATCGAGCTCATTAGCAGAACGGCTAGGGCGAGCGCCGCCGCCGCCCCGCGGACCACGGCGGCGCGGCCAAGGCCCATGGTGGTGACGACAGCGGACAGCGAGGCGGGTTGCAGCCCCTCGGCAACTGATCCGGCCAGAACGATGGTCTGGGCGACCAAACCGGCGAGGCTGGCGATCAGCAAGGTCGCGGCGCTCCAGACCAGGAGAGGTCGCAACCAGGGCAGACGAGGCGGCAAGCCAACGGGGAGGGCATAGAGGCAGAAGAGCGACGATCCGAACAGGATCGCCGCACCTCCGTACTGAGCCAGTCGCAGGGGAATGACGGCCGGCTCGACGACCACCTACTTCACCGTGAACGCGACATCGCCGTCCATCTTGTGGCCGTCAGTCGAAGCGGCGTGCCACTTGATCTTGTAGGCGCCGGGCATCAGGGCGGCCGCCGGGGCCCCCGTGATGGTCAGGCCGTCCTTCGACACGCTGGTCTTCACGGCGACGGCCATGTCGTTCATGCCGGGCATGGTCAGTTCGAACTTCGAGAACGCCGGGGTCAGTTTCTCGCTGAAGGTCAAGCTGATGGCCTTGGGGGCCGCCACGGTGGCGTTGGCGGCCGGGGTCGACTTGACAAGGTGGGCATGGGCCGAAGCCGTACCGGCGATGAAGAGAGCCGCAGTCGCGGCGAGTGCGGCGGCGGCGAATTGGGAGTGGCGCATGCGGTTTCCTTAGCTGGACGTTGTCCCTACCGGGGTTACGCACGGCTTCGCATTCGCCCCTCAAAGACGCTTGGAGCGCCCACATCGCGCCGAGGCGACCGTGTCCCGAGAAGACACCTTCAGGTTGATTTAACCCGGACGCCGATACATGGATGGTGGAATAAAATGAAGGCAGTGAGGCAGCGATTCTCATGCCGCTTGAGTTGGTGAGGATCGCCTGTGCCTGACCCGGCCGACTTGCGTCTAAGCCCTCGTCAAATCGAATGCTTGCGCCTCGCAGCTGAAGGGAAGACGTCGATAGAAATTGCGGCCAAGCTTGGCCTGTCTTCGCGCACCGTCGATCAGTATGTGGGTGAAGCCTGCGAACGCTTGAAGGTTCGCAATCGCGTTCAGGCCGTCGCGAAGGCCTTTGAACTGGGGCTCTTCTCTGATCCACCTCCGTAGAATCGCGGACCGCAAATCTGCGGAATTGACCGCTCTCAGGGTTGTCGGGAATCAATCAGTAGTGGTGTCACTGGCGTTGCTTACGAGCCCTTGCGGCTCAGCTAGTTGACGGTCCGCCTCAATGCGCCTCGGTGCGCTCAACCGGTCTTAGTTAGGGGGGCAGACCTTGACTAGGAGGTCGGTCAATTGGCCAGCCAAAGCTACTCCCCGTACCGGGGTGAGTCCCGGTCGTTTCTCCCGCAGCCTGACGCCGAAGCTTACCCTGGGTCAGCGCGCCTGATCACGCCCAGGCAGCTTCAATGCCTGGCCTGGGTTCAGGAAGGCAAAAGCGCGACCGATATCGGCGGCATCCTGGGATTATCGGGGCGAACCGTCGAAGGCCATCTCATCAAGCTTTGCGCCCATCTTGGAGTGAAGACCCGCGTCCAGGCGGTGGTGCGCGCCCGGGAGTTGGGGCTGATCGGGCAGTCGCAGCCGTAAGCCTACCCGCTCATGGCGCGTAGGCTTACGCCTCGCGCCCGACGCCCCCGAACGCGAACATCGCCGTGGAGGCCGCGAGGAGGCCTCGGTGCTGAAGCCCTCATCGTCAGGCGATCCCCATGGCCCTAACCCTCGCCGCCGCTCTTTTCCTGGCCGCCCAGTGCGCGCCGACCGTGGCCCCCGAGACGCTTCTGTCCGTGGTGCAGGTCGAAAGCCGGTTCGAGCCCTTGGCGATTGGGGTCAACGGCTCGCCACGCGTCACGCTGGCGCCAGCGACGGTCGATGAGGCGGTCGCCAAGGCAGGGGAATTGATCGCCGCCGGCCGCAGCATCGACCTCGGTCTGGCGCAGATCAACAGCAAGAACCTGAGTTGGCTTGGCCTGAGCCTTCGCGAGGTCTTCGAGCCGTGTGTCAACCTCAAGGCCGCCGCCCGGGTTCTGCAAGACGGCTATGGCCGCAGCGATCCCGGCCGGGTGGGCGAGCAGGCCGCGCTGAGGACAACGCTCTCCTACTACAACACCGGTCATCCTCGCCGCGGGGTCAGCAACGGCTACGTCGGCAAGGTGGAAGCTGCGGCTGGCCGGATCGTGCCGGCGCTGGGGGGCGGAAGCTCAGGCGCACCCGCGCCGTTCGATCCCGTGGCGGTCGCCGAACAGCCATCGGCCGCGTGGGACGTCTTCGGCGACGTCCAGCGCACGCACGGAAGTTTCGTCACCACCGTCGCAATCGCATCGTCCGGAGGTCCCCAGTGAGCGCGAGCAGGAAGACTCTACTCATCGGCCGCGTCGCCCTGGTCGGGGTGATCGCCCTGGCCAGCGCCAGCCCCGCCTTTGCCCAGTCGGCCGGGGTCGGCGGCAACATCGGCACCTTCATCCAGAACATCATCGACCTGCTGAACAGCAACGTCATCCGCGGCCTGGCGGTGATCGCCATCATCATCACCGGCATTGCCTGGATGTTTGGCCATCTGGATATGCGCCGCGCCGGCACGGTGGTCGTCGGCATCATCGTCATCTTCAGCGCAGCGGCGATTGTCGATCTGATCACCGGCGGCAGCGGCGGAGCATGACATGATGTCCGCCGAGGCCGATGAACGCCTGACTGAAGACACTCTGTTCCTGGCCTGCACCCGGCCGGCCATGGTGGCAGGCGTGCCCATGGAGGCCATGGGCCTCAACCTTATGCTGACGGCGACGGTCTTCCTTGCCGCGCATTCGCCCGCTTACCTGCTCATCGCGCCGGCCGTCCACGTGGTCTTCCGGGCGATCTGCAAGCACGACCACAACGCCTTCCGTGTCCTGTGGATGTTCGTCGACACCAAAGGGCGGTCTCGCAACGGCGCGACCTGGGGCGGAAGCTCCTCGACGCCGCTTCCGTTGAAGCGCCGCTATGTCGCCGCCGAGGTGGCCCGTGGCTAGCCTGATGCTCCAGCCTCGGGCGGCGGCGTCCTCGCTGGGCCGGGACCTCGATCCGCGCGGCGCGCTCCCGTACGCGCGCCACGTCACCGGGGAGATCATCGGCCTCGACACCCAGGCGCTGATGGTGACCTTCCAACTCGACGGGGCGAGTTTCGAGACCGCCGACGTCCGCGATCTCAACGACTGGCATGCCAAGCTCAATAGCGCCTGGCGCAATCTGGCCAACGACCACCTGGCGGTCTGGCATCACCTCGTGCGCCGGCGGCACGAGGGCTATCCGGCGGGTGTTTTCCGCTCCGACTTCGCGGCCGATCTCGACGCGCGCTATCGCGAGCGCCTCGGCGCAACCCAGATGTTCGTCAACGAGCTCTACGTCACCCTCGTGCTGCATCCGGGTCGGGACGCCACCGAGCGCGCAGGGGCCTGGATCGCCAGGCGCCGCCGGTCAGAGGCCGACGAGGATGAAGCGGTCAAACGGCTACAGGACGCCGGCCGCGACCTGGCCCAATACCTCAGCCGCTATGGCGTCCGGACACTCGGGCTCTACGAGCGCGACGGCGGCTGGTTCTCCGAGCCTCTGGAAATCCTGCGCCTGGTTCTGACGGGACGCCGCGAGCGCGTGCCGCTGATCCGCGGTCACCTCGGTTCGGCGATCTATTCGGCTCGGGTGATCTTCGGCCGCGAGGCCCTGGAAATCCGGGACGCCGCCGAGGCGTGCTTCGCCGGCATGTTCGGCGTGAAGGAATATCCAGCCGTCACCCGGCCTGGCCTCTGGAATGGGCTGCTATCGGCCCGCTTCGCCTTTGTCGCCAGCCAATCCTTCACCTTCCTCTCCAAGAGCGCCGCCCGCGCCGTGATGGAGCGCAAGCAGAACCAGATGCTCTCGGCCCGCGACCGAGCGGCCTCGCAGATCACCGGCCTGGTGGACGCCCTGGACGATCTGATGTCGAACCGCTTCGCGATGGGCGACCACCAGGCGTCGGTGCTGGTCTATGGCGAGGACCCCCGGCAACTCAGCGACAATCTCTCCAACGCCCGGGCGCTGCTCGCGGACTCCGGCTTGGTCACGGCCCGCGAAGACCTGGCGCTCGAGGCGGCCTTCTGGGCGCAGTTCCCCGGCAATTTCAGCCGGCGGGTTAGACCGGCGGCGATTACCTCACGCAATTTCGCGGCGTTGGCGCCCTTCCACACCCACCCCGCCAGCCGCGCCGATGGCAATCATTGGGGCTCGTCCGTGGCGCTGCTGCGGACCTCCGCCGGCTCGCCCTTCCACTTCAATTTCCACGTCGGCGACCTTGGCCACACCTTCATCTGCGGGCCGTCGGGGTCGGGCAAGACGGTGGTCCAGAACTTCATGCTGGCCGCGCTGGAGAAGTTCGGGGCTCAGCAGGTGTTCATCGACAAGGATCGCGGCGCGGAGGTTTTCGTCCGGGCCTGCGGCGGAACCTACCTGACGCTGCGCAACGGCGAGCCGACCGGGTTCGCGCCGCTCAAGGCCCTGGATTTCACGCCGGGCAACGCGGCGTTCCTAGGGCAGTTGATCCGGCAGTTGGTGGGCGCAAGCGAGAAGCCGCTGTCGGTTCAGGAGGAACAGGCGATCGATGCCGCCGTAGCGGCCTTGGGCCCGCTGCCGCCTGCCCAGCGGTCTCTGTCGGCCCTGCGCGCGCTGCTTGGCCAGCGCGACGCGGGCGGCGTCGGCTCGCGGCTGGAGAAGTGGTGCAGGGGCGGCGCCCTGGGCTGGGTTCTCGACAACGAAGCGGACGCACTGGGTCTCGACGCCCGGTTCCTCGGCTTCGACATGACCCATGTGCTGGACAACGCCGAGGTCCGCACGCCGATGATGATGTATCTGTTCCACCGGCTTGCCGCCCTGGTGGACGGCCGCCGCCTGGTCATCGACATCGACGAGTTCTGGAAGGCGCTTGGCGACGAGGCCTTCCGCGGCCTCGCCCAGGACGGACTGAAGACTTACCGCAAGCAGAACGCCTTCATGGTGTTCGGCACCCAGTCGCCGGCCGATGTCCTGCGCTCGCCCATCGCCCACACCATCCTGGAGCAGTGCGCGACCAAGATCTTCCTGCCCAACGCCCACGCCGCCGAGCGCGACTACATTGAAGGCTTCGGGCTGACCCGGCGCGAGTTCGCGCTGGTCCGCGAGGAATTGGCGCCGGAGTCGCGGCAGTTCCTGATCAAGCAAGGCCTCAACTCTGTGGTCGCCGAGCTGCGGCTCGACGGGCTCGACGACCAGCTTGCGGTGCTCTCAGGGCGGACCGAGACGGTCGATCTGCTCGACCGCATCCGGGCCCGCGTCGGCGACGATCCCAAGGATTGGCTCGACCCCTTCCACCGCGAACGCAGGATGATCTCATGAAGCGGCGCTTGATCCCTATCGCCCTGGCGGGCGCGGTTTGCATGGGCGGCTCATCCGCCCACGCTCAACTCGCGGTCTATGACGCGGCCAGCTACGCCAAGCTGATCCAGCAAGCGACGACGGCGGTGAACCAGCTCAACGAGATGAAGACCCAGGTCAGTCAGGGTCAGCAGCTGCTTTCGAGCCTCAACGACGCCTCCGGTGTCAGCAAGATCGCCAGCGCGCTCGGTGTGCCGTCCCTGCGATCCTTCCTCCCCGACACCTCGGCGTTCAGTGCGGCCGCGAAGGGCGATTTCTCGGCGCTGGGCGCTATCGGGGCGAAGGCGGACGCGATCCGTTCGGCCAATCGCCTCTGGACGGCTCCGGCCGACGATCCGCTTGGCGCGGATCTGGAGGCGGCGGGCCAGCGTGCGGCCCGCGACCTGGCATTGGGTCAGAGCGTGACAGACGCGGGCGCCCAACGGCTGGAAGGCCTGAAGGACCTCCAGGCGGCCATCGACACCGCGCCCAACGCCCGGGCGGTGATGGACCTCCAGGCCCGCGCCACGACCGAGCAAGCGATGATCGCCAACGACCAGATGCGGCTGCAAGGTATCGCCATGGCGCAGGCCGCCGAGGATCGTTTGCGCGTCCAGCGCGATCAAGAACGAGCCAAGGCCGAAAGCGCCTCTCGCATGGCCATTTACCGGAGCAGCTTTCAATGACTCGCTTGCCGTTACTCCTAATCACCATTGCAGGCTTGGCGGCTTGCTCACCGGAGCCGCGAAGCTCGGAATACTTCGTGGCTCATCCCGATGAAGCCAAGCGGGTCGTGGCGGATTGCACGGCCGGCTCACATCGAGGTCAGGAGTGCGTCAACGCCACGGCTGGCGTCGCAGCGGCCGAAAGCGCTGAGCGAATGAAGCTTTACAAGAAGAACTTCTGAGGGTGTCGTGGCCGAGCCCTTCCAAATTTTCCAGCCGGCCTACAGCTTCGTCGACAGCAAGCTCGACGTCTTCCTGAACGACCGCGCCAGTTCGGTCATGGCACAGGTCTCAGGCCCGCTGCGGGCCGCCCTGGTGCTCTACGTCCTGCTCTATGGGTTCGCGATCCTGCGCGGCACGATCCAGGAGCCGTTCATGGATTTTGTGGTGCGCAGCCTCAAGCTGGCGTTCGTCTACATGCTGGCGACCACGGTCGCCTATTCGACCTACGTCACCCAGCCGCTGTTCCACGTCCTGCCCGATACCCTGACGCAGGCGATCAGCGGGGCAGGGGTCCCGGATGTCGGGTCGGCCTTCGACCAATTCTTCGCGCGCGCGGCCTACCTCGCAGAGAAGATTTGGAACAAGGCCACCCCGGTGAACTTCGCGCCGCTCATTTTGAGCGCGGTTGTCTACATCGTCGGCGCGCTCGCGGCCGCCATCGGCTTCGGGGTGGTCTTGATCGCCAAGGTCGCCTTGGCCTTGCTGGTGGCGCTCGGCCCGATCTTCGTCGCTTGCGCGCTCTTTGATGCGACCCGGCGGTTCTTTTTCGGCTGGCTCAGCCAGGCCGTGAACTACCTGGTCCTGTTCGCCCTGATCATCACGATCTTCCAACTCATCCTGTCGCTGGTCGCCCAGCAGTGGGCCAGCATCGACGGCTCCGATCCGATGGCCGGCGGCTTGCTGTTCGTCGCCCTGTGCCTGCTCGGCGCGATCTTCTTCCTGCAGACGCCGGCCATCGCGGCCGGCATCGCCGGAGGCGCGAGCGCCGGCCTGGCGGACTTCGCCAACGCCGCCTCGCTCAGCGGCGTGCCTCGCGCGGGCGCGCCGCAGGGACCGCAGGAAGCCAGCCGCAGCGCACCAAGGGGCGGGGGCTCCATTCGTCCTGCCGGAGGTCGCGCCTGATGCGCATCGCCATCCTGACAACCCTGGCCGCTTTGGCCCTCACCGCCTGCGCCTCGACCGGCGGCGGCAAGCTGGCCGTTTGCGACGGCAAACACCTGCGTCCCGCCAATCCCTATGGCTCGGTGTTGGCCGTTCCGGCGGAGGGCGTCCCGCCCGCGCCGCCGGCGGCGCCTGAGGCGGCCAAGCCGAAGACCCTGTCGTCCAACACCTCGCCGACGTCGTTCGGGAGCTGTCTCGCATGAACGCCGAAACCGATCTCAAGGGCTATTTCGCCGAAGCGAAGGGCTGGAACGCCGACCAGCTCCGCAGCGCCGAACGCTCGCGTCGTCTGGCCTGGGGCGTGGCGGCCTTCGCCTCCATTGTCGCGACGGTGGCCGTGGGCGCGGTGGCGGCGCTCGCGCCGCTGAAGAGCGTCGAACCCTTCGTGGTTCGCGTGGACCACAGCACCGGCGCCGTCGATGTCATGACGGCGCTGAAGTCCGAGAAGCCGCTGACTTACGATGAGGCGGTCACCAAGCACTTCCTGGCCCAGTACGTCCGCGCGCGGGAAGGTTGGCTGGCCCCGGCCGCCGAAGCCAACTTCCGCCAGGTCTCGATCATGTCGACGCCCGCCGAGCAGCAGCGCTGGGGCGACGCCTTCCGGCCCGCCAATCCGCAGAGCCCTCAGGTGGTCTACGGCCCGGCCGGCGAGGCTCAGGTCGATATCCGTGCGGTGAGCTTCGTCTCCGAAGGCGTCGCCAACGTCCGCTTCCACCGGATCGTGCGCCAGAGCCAACAGGTCACCGAGAGCGATTGGATCGCGACCATCGCCTTCGCCTACACCAAGGCGCCGATGGGCGAGGCCGACCGGTTGCGCAATCCGCTCGGCTTCCAGGTCACCAGCTACAGGGCGGACCCGGAGGTGGTGCGATGAGAGCGCCCGTCGCCCTTCTGGCGGTGGCGGCCTTGGTCGTCGCCTCGCCGGCCTTTGCACTCGACACGCCCAAATCGGGACCGTCCGACCCCCGCATCAAGGTGGTGGACTATGACCCTTGGGCGGTCGTGAAGATCACCGGCGTGTTCCGCACGGCGACCCAGATCCTGCTCGGCGCCGACGAAACCATCCTGCATGTCGCCGTGGGCGACGCCACCGGCTGGGATGTGGCGGCTGAGAAGAACATCCTGTTCGTGAAGCCCAAGGCGGCGCGGCCGCCGACCAATCTGATCGTCACGACCAGCCGGGGCGGCGAGACCCGCAACTACACTTTCGAGCTGTCGACGCGCGCCGGCTCCTCGGCGCGCAACACGCCGGACACCGTCTTTGGGCTGCGCTTTCGCTATCCCGAGGACGAAAAGGCCGCGGCCGCTGCGGCCCTGACCGGTCAGGCGGCGGCTCTTGAGCGGCGTATTGTCGAGCTGAAGCTCGACCGCGCAGTGGTCGAGGGTAGTCGCAACCTCAACTACGCCGTCCAGGGCGCGACCGCCCTTCAGCCGTCTGAGGTGTCGGACAACGGCCGCTTCACCGTCCTGCGCTTCCCCGGCAACCAGCAGGTCCCGGCCATCTATCAGGTGGAGGCGAGCGGAACCGAAAGCCTGATCCCGTTCGACGTGCGCGGTGAATTCGTCGTGGTCCATGCCGTGGTTGGCAAACTGCGCCTGCGCCGAGGGCGCGATGTGCTCTGCATCTACAACCAGGCTTATCAGCCCTACGGCGTCAATCCTGGGACCGGCACGGCCGCCGCCGACGTCCAGCGCACCGACCAGGGAGCGTCCAAGCCATGACCGATGCCGCCGATCTCCACGACGCAGGCCCCGCACCCCGGGAAGAGCGCGTCCCACCGCCCGCGTTTGAGCGCTCGATCTCGCCGATCGCGGGGCGATTGGGTTATGGCCTGGCCGGCAAGGGCGTCGTGCTGGCCGCCCTCGTGGCCGGGTGCGGCGTGTTCGTGGCCGCCACCTGGGGTCACGAGAAGCCGAAAGCCGAGCTCAAGCACGACGAGCCGGCCCGCCAGGTCGTTCCGTTCGAGCCGGCGATGAAGACGCCGTCGCCGACCTTGGCGGTGCCGGGCGGTGCCGCGCCCAGCCTTGGGCCGACCGGCGCAGCCGGCCAGGTTCCGGCCATCCAGCCGGCGAGCGCGAGTTCGGCGGCAGCGGCGGACGCTGTCAGCCGTCGCCAGGCGGAGGTCAGCGCCATCCGCGGCGCGCCGATCCTGGCTTATAGCCGGGGCGGCGACGGCGGTCCTGGGCCGGCGCTGCCCGCGATCCTGGCCGCCCAGGGCGGACCGGTGCGCGAAGCGACCGAACTGGATCAATTGCGGCGCGGATCGTCGATCGGGCAGTCTCGGGCGGCCCGGTTGCCGGACCGAAACTTCCTGATCGTCGCCGGGGCCAACATCCCCTGCATCCTGCAGACGGCGATGGACACCACGACGCCGGGCTACGTCACCTGTCTGATCCCGCGCGATGTCCTGTCGGACAATGGCGCAGTCGTGCTGATGGAAAAGGGGACGAAGGTGCTTGGCGAGTACCGGTCGAGCTTGCGCCAGGGCCAGCGGCGCCTCTTCGTGCTCTGGACGCGCGCCGTCACCCCGGCCGGCGTCGCCATCGCCCTGGGGTCTCCCGCCGCCGACCCGGTCGGGCGCGCCGGGTTCGACGGCGAGATCGACACCCACTTCTGGGACCGCTTCGGCGGCGCGCTGCTGCTGAGCATCGTCGACGATGCCGCCTATGCCGCCGCTGGGCCCAACAATGGGTCCAACATCACGCGGCTGCCCTCCGACGCCGCCGGCATCGCGGTGCAGAACTCGATCAATATCCCGCCCAGCCTGCGCAAAGCGCAGGGGGCGGAGGTGTCGATCTTCGTGGCCCAGGACTTCGACTTCTCGGGCGTCTACGGCTTGAGGGCGCGGTGAGGCGATGGCCCACGACACCGCCGTCCTGGAGCACTACCTGAAGCCGCTTCAGGCCTGCCTGGCGCCGGCCGGCGTGACGGAGGTCGTCGTCAATCGTTCCGGTGAACTGGGCATCGAACGCGAGGGCGGCTGGGAATGGCGCGCCGCGCCGGACCTGACCGAGACCTGGCTCTCGACCCTGGCCAAGGCGGCCGCCGCCTTCACCGCCCAGGACGTCACCCCGGAAACCCCGATCTGCTCGACGGTGCTGCCGGGCGGCGAGCGCTGCCAGATCGTCATCCCGCCGGCGGCCGAGCGGCTATCGCTGACCCTGCGCAAGCCTTCCGAAACGACCTTCGATCTCGACGCCTTCGCCCGCAATGGCCTCTTCGACGACGTGACCCTGGCGACCAACGACCTCGCCGCCGAGGAGACGCGACTCCTGGCGTTGCGGGACGCGGGCGACTGGCCGGCCTTCTTCCGGCTGGCCGTGCAGAGCCGGCGCAATGTCCTGATCTCCGGCGCCACGGGTTCGGGCAAGACCACCTTCGCCAAGGGTCTGGTGCGGCTGATCCCGGACGGCGAGCGGCTGCTCACCATCGAGGACGCGCGCGAACTGACCGTTCCGCACCGCAACGCCGTCCATCTGCTCTACGCCAAGGACGGGCAGGGGCTCGCCAAGGTCGGCGCTAAGCAGCTTCTGGAAAGCGCGCTGCGCATGCGGCCCGACCGCATCCTGCTGCAGGAACTGCGCGACGGGACGGCCTTCTTCTACCTGCGCAACGTCAACACCGGCCATCCCGGCTCGATCACCACCATTCACGCCGACAGCGCCACCCTGGCCTTCGAGCAACTCACCCTTCTGGTGAAGGAGTCCGAAGGCGGGCGGGATCTGGCGCGCGACGACATCCGCTCGCTGCTGCACATGCTGGTCGACGTCGTGGTGCAGCTGCGCCGGGTCGATGGCCGCTTTCGCATGACGGAGGTCTGGTATGACCCGCTTCGCAAGCGCGCCCTGGCCGCTTAAAGCCGCCTACGTCGGCACGCTGGCCATAGCCGGCGTCGCCCTGCTGGGCGGGCTCACGGCCATCATCGCCCTGGCAGGGTTGAGGCGCCTGTCGTCCGATATCGACCCGGCTCAGGTCCCGGCTTGGTTCTGGTACTTCCGCGACGATCCGCAGGTCCGCAAATGGCTTGGCATTGGGCTCCTCTCCGTCCTCGGCGGCGCCGGTGTCGTCACCATCGGCGTCCTGCGCAACCTGCGGCCGCCGCTGCACGGCGCCGCCCGGTGGGCCGATGAGCGCGAACTGCTGTCCGCCGGCCTGCGGGCGCGCCAGGGCATCGTGCTGGGCCGCAAGGGCGGCCGGCTGCTGGTGTTCGGCGGCTCCGAACACGTCATGATGCATGCGCCGACCCGCAGCGGCAAGGGCGTCGGGGTCGTCATCCCGAACCTGCTGACCTGGCCGGATTCGGTCGTGGTGCTCGACGTCAAGCGCGAGAACTGGGAGGCCAGCGCCGGCTTTCGCGCGGCCCATGGGCAGGAGGTCGTGCTGTTCGATCCGCTCGACCCGGAGGGCCGGACGGCGCGGTTCAACCCGCTCGGCCACATCGACCGCGCCGATCCCATCGCCGTGCTCGACGAGTTGCAGAAGCTCGCGGTCATGCTGTTCCCGCCGCCGCAGCACGGCGATCCGTTCTGGGCCGAGGCGGCCAGGACGGGCCTGATCGGCGTCGGCGCCTATGTCGCCGAGACGCCGGAGCTGCCGTTCAGCCTGGGCGCCATCTATCGTGAACTGACCCACGGCGAGCCGCGCGGCCGCTTGCCCGAGGCGGTGAGGGCGCGAGCCGACGCCGGCCGGCCGCTGTCCTACGGCTGCGTCAGCGCCATCTCCGATTTCTGCTCGGCCTCGGAAAACACCTTCGCCTCGATCAAGCAGACCATCACGGCCCGGATGAACCTCTGGCTCAACCCGCGCGTCTGCGCGGCGACCAACGCCAGCGACTTCGACCTGCGTGACCTGCGGGAGCGGCGGATGTCGCTTTATCTCGGCGTGTCGCCGGACAACCTCGCCCGCGTGGCGCCGCTCTATAACCTGCTGCTGCAGCAGCTCGTGGACCTCAACACCCGGGAGCGTCCAACCGCTGAGCGGCATGCCGTCCAGGTGCTCATGGTGATGGACGAGTTCGCGCGGCTCGGCCACGCCGCCGTCATCGCCCACGGCTTCTCCTACGTCGCCGGCTACGGCCTGCGCCTGCTGCCGGTCCTGCAGAGCCCGGCGCAGCTGCGCGCCGAGTACGGGCCGGACCTGGCCGAGGAGATCATGGCCAACTGCGGCCTGGAGATCGCCTTCGCGCCGAAGGAGCTGAAGGTGGCCCAGGACCTCTCCGAACGGTTGGGCTTCTGGACATATTCCAGCCGTTCCCGCAGCCGGCCAACCCTGCTGTCCGGCGGCCGGCGCAGCACCACGGAGTCAGACCAGCGGCGGGCGCTGATGATGCCGCAGGAGCTGATCCAGATGGATCCCAGCCAGCTCATTTTGCTGCGCGCCGGCATGCCGCCGGTGCGCGGCCGCAAGATCCAATACTGGCGCGAGAAGGCGTTCCTGAAGCGGGTTCTCCCGCCCCCGACCGTCGCCGCCCACCCCGCCATTGGCGCAGCCCCGCCAGCGCCGACGGCGCCGCTGACTTTAGCCCGTCCGCACCCGGACGACCTCACCCTCGACCTCCTGGCGCCGGCGCTGGAGGCGGCTGGGCTTGAGGCCCTGCCGGCCGAGGGCGCGACGGACGCAGAGGTCGAAGGCTGGATGGAACGCTTCATCGACGCCACCGCGACACGTGAGGAGGCCGACTATGCCCGATGAGATTGATCGCAATCAGATCGACAGCGAGGGCCGGGGACGCTCGACCAACAAGGGCGATGCGCCGGTCCCCGTGCTGCGCCGGTACTACCTCGACGAGCGGGGCGGCCCAGGGCTCGGCTTCTACGCCGACGCCCAGATCAAGACGGCCACGTTCCGCGACCTGGGGGCTCGGCTGGTGACCCCGAGGTCCGACCCCAACGCCATCCGCGACATGGCGGCGGTCGCCCAGCATCGTGGCTGGACCGTCGTCGTGGTCCATGGCGAGAAAGACTTCCGACGCGAGGCGTGGCTTACGGCCAGCGCCCTTGGCCTGGAGGTGCGCGGCTATCAGCCGACCGAGCGGGACCGCCAGGACCTGGAGAGGCGGCAAGCGGCGCTGGCGCGAAGAGCCGCCCGCACCGCTGACGAGCGACCGGAGCGGGGAGATCGAGAGACACGGGCCAACGCGGCGGCGGGTCGTAGCAATATGCGCATCGTCGAGGCGGTGGTGCGGGCGCGGGTCGGCGACCGGCCGGCCCAGGACCGAATCCTGTCGGCGGCCCGCGCGCGGTTGGCGTCTTTGCTGGAGCAGGGTGTTCGGGTTCGCCCCGTGGATGTCGCCCGGGCTCAGGCCGTGCAGGAATCCCAGCGGCCGCGGGACCGGCAACGGACCCGCTAGATCGCGGCCGCCACAATAGTATTGGCTCCGGCTTGAGTAGGAGCCCGCGTCTCGTAATATGTAGTCTGGAGACCGTGGTTTCATCGGCCACAGAAGTGTCCCGCTCTTCCCATGAAGGGAAGGGCGCTTCTGGCTTGGAATCTGCGGGCGTTACGCACCGCCAAGTCGCTCTCGCAAGAGCGGCTGGCGATCGACGCTGGCGTCGACCGAGCCTGGGTAAGCGAACTTGAGCGAGAGCAGGGCAACACTTCCGTCGATCTGCTCGACCGCCTGGCCGAGGCCCTCGACGTGCCGATCGCGGCGCTGTTCGCAGAGCCGGACCCCGACGCCGACAAGCCACAACCCCTACGCAGCGGCCGACGCCCCCGCGATTGATGGCCGGGCGGGGTAGGGCCGATGGACCGGGCCCTCGTCTGCGCGCACGGCAAGATGGTCGCCATGGTCGCCAGCGTGCTGCAGGCCTCCGGCGTGACCACGACTGAGGAGTTCGCGCGCCTGCTGAAGGTGTTCGCCGATACGGTCGGTGAAGCCGATGAGGAGCAGGCGGAGATTCTGGCGCTGTGGTCGGAGACGGTGGCGGCCATGCTGCCGGCGCCGCCAAAGCATTAGGCTGGCGATGAAGATCGTTCACGATTGAGGGGGAAAGCCTTCCCCTGCGCCCGAGCCCCTTGGTCTCGGTCGACCCCTTCCAGCGGGGAGAGCCCCGCAACGCCCCCGCGCTAAGAGGGTCCCCGATCCGCATAGAGCGATTGGATCAGCGGGCAGCCTGGGTCCTCTCCAGCGTCGCAGGCCTGAACGGAGTCCGCCAGGACGCGCTCCATGCGCTTCAGGTCGGCGATCCGGGCTCGGACATCGGTTAGATGCGACGCGGCGAGGGTGCGCACTTCGGCGCAGGAGGCCGGCCCGCCACCGGCCAGACCCAGCAGGGCGCGCACCTCGTCCAGCGTGAACCCTAACTCGCGCGCCCGGCGCACAAAGCCCAGCCGGCCCACATCCTGGCTGCCGTAGCTGCGGTAGCGACCGCGCCGAGGCGGCGCCGGCATCAAGCCGATGCGCTCGTAGTAGCGGATCGTCTCGATATTGCAGCCGGTGCGACGGGACAGTTCGCCGATCTGGATCGCTGGGTCGGCCATCGGGCGGATCTTTCGATTAGGGCTTGAGTCTGTAGCCGCTACAGATGGCATACCTCGCTGGGGTGGCGCCAGGAGACGATGGAATGACAGCGAGCAGCGGTCTTCGGGCCCGACAGCACGACCGAGGCGGCAAGCCTGCGGAAGCCGCCTTGAGCTGGGCGGCGGTCGCCGCCGCCGCCGGTGCGGTGTTCGCCTGGGCCGCCTGTTGCGTCCTGCCCATGTCGCTGGCCCTGGCGGGTCTGGGCCTGGGCGGCATCAGTTGGATCGCCGGGCAGCGCACCTGGATCACGCTCGCGGCGCTGGCCGTGATTGGCGTTGGCTGGATTGTCACCTGGCGGCGGGCGCGGATGTGCCGGCTGGACGGGACGTGCGCCGCGCCATCGCGGCTCGGCATCGGCCTGCTCGGCGCGGCGACGGTTCTGGTTCTGGTTGCCCTGATCTGGCAGCCGATCATCGAGCCCTGGGCCTTGACGCTGATCCGGAACGCCCGTTGATGAGCGACGTGCAAATCCAGCTTCGCTCCACGCTGACCTGCCCAAACTGCGGCCACCAGGCGACGGAGACCATGCCAACCGACGCCTGCCAGTATTTCTACGACTGCCAGGGCTGCGGCGCCGTCCTCAAGCCCAAGCCGGGCGATTGCTGCGTCTACTGCTCCTACGGCGACGTGCCTTGTCCGCCGATCCAGGAGGGCGGCGGCAAGGCTTGCTGCGGCTGACACGACAGGCTCATGCGTCAGCCGCCGGCAAGGTCGCCGTTTTTGCGAGGCTGACGCCCCACGCATGAATGTTGCCGCGATGCTGCCGGCCCGCGCGAACCTTAGGGTTCGATGGCGGAGAAGGCCTTGCCCTGCAGCCGAGCCGACGCCGTTTCCGCCGACCCCTCTGAACGGGGAGGCCCCCGCAACGCCCCCGTCAGGCGATCTCCGGTTATCTCGTATCCCTTTTGTTCCGACGCGTGCTAACGTCATTGGCCATGTTGGAAGGGCCAAATCGCATCTCCCTCGGAACGATATACCTCGGGGGGCCAATCGAGCTCGCGTCGGAACGCGCCGTGGTGGCTGCTGTGGCGGAGCGTCTCCAACAGACGCGCACGCCTTTTGTGATCATCGCCAACGCGCAGATTGGTGGCCGACAGATCGATTGCGTCGTCGCCATCGCCTCTTCCGCGACACTCATTGAGGTCAAGGCGTCGCGCACACCTGTCCGCGGTGGCCTGAACGGTGCATGGGCGCGGAGGGATGCGGGTGGGTCATGGCGGCCGTATGGAAACGCCTATCAGCAGGCGGTTGGCGCCAAGAACGCCCTAAGGGACGCGATGGCGGTGATGGCTCCTATCGGTAGCTATTACCCCGACGCTTGCGTGGTTTTCACCGGTGCGCTGCCTGCCGGCTCAGATGTCACTGTTGGGGACTTTAAGGCCCGTGTCGTGACCCTCACGGATTTCCTGGACGACTTTGCCGCGGGCACAGCAAGACAGCCGCCTTGGGGCCTAGACCAATGGCGCGCCTTTGCGACCTCCCTATCGTTGACCGCCGTCAGCGTGGACGAAGCGGTCGGAGGCGACCAGGTCCGACGCGACATTGAGCGCCTGCGCCTCTACAACGCCGCCGTCGCGGAAGAATACGGCCGCTCTGGTGATCGCTGGCTATACGAAGAGGGTGTTCCGGACGCCCTTGAGCGTGCCGCCTCGGACGGCGGGGGATGTGTGATCGTCGGGCCGTCCGGTTGCGGCAAAACCCTGATGGGCAAGGCGCTTGCGAGCCGGTTGGCAGGCGCCGGGTCCCCCGTCTTGTTCTTCTCCGCCAAGGACTTCACCGGCGAATGGGCCAAGGCCGTGCGTCGTGAGATCGGCCTTCTGACCGATGATGCACCGACGGAACTGCTGCGTGCGGTCGCCCACAGCGAGCGCCCCGCGTTTCTGATCGTCGATGGGGTTAATGAACTCGCGGGATCTGGCAGCCTTGCTCTCCGGGGTCTGCGTGCGCTCGCCCGGCGGCTCGACGCAAAGGTCATCTTGACCTCCCAGAAGCCGGTTGTCGGCTTCGACGGCCTTTCGACCTTCGAGGTCTCGCGACCGAGCGCCGGTCTCAAGCAGCGGATCGCCGACCGCGATGGTAGACGCGTCATCGGCAGTGTCGCCGATCTGCTCAAAGCTGTGACCAGCGGCTTCGAGGCTGAGATGGTCGGCGACGTCGGATCAAGTCTGGCTGGAGAGGCGACCCGCCTCGCCCTGATCGACCAGTACGTTCGGGCGCGCCTTGGCGGTCATGCCCGCGCCGGAGCCCACGGTTTACGGCGCTTCGCCGTCGCCCTGCATACCGACGTCGCCTTCTCCATGGCCGAGGCACGCTTCGATGAATTCATGCGCCAGGAGACTGTCGGTTTCGACGCCTGCGATGCGATGTTCGCAGCTGGTCTGCTGGTCCGACGTGTCGGTCGAGTATCCTTCTCCCATGAGATGATCCTGAATGGGTGCGCGGCCTTCGGCCTAGCGAACGCTGCAGCTCATGATCCGGACACGTTCGGGGCACGTCTCTCAACGCCGCTGCTGGCGCCCTTGGCCAGCGAGATCGTCACCGCGATCGAGGACCCCGACGCATCCCTGCGCGTACTCGAGTCGGCGACCAGTTCCGATCTAGTCGCCGCTGCGGCGGCCGGGACCCTGGGAAGCGTCGCTTCGTCCAACGCTCGCAAACTCATCCAAGCGGCCAAGCAAGCCTGCATCGACGAAATCGCTGCCGTCACCCTCGAGTTCGATTCCGACAACAAAGCCTACGTGACGCGCTGGAGTGAAGCTGGTCGTCGTGACTGGACGCCGCCAGAAAAGGCGCGCCTCGGCGCTATCGGAAAGTTGGCGACGTCCCTCCTGGGCTTCCAGGACTATCAGGACCTGTGCGCCGTCATGGATGCCCGCCTGCTTGAAGAACGTCGGCGGCTTGCGCCGGCGGTGAAAGCCGCCGGTATCGGCATCAGAAGCCCCAGTTTCGCGCTCGCCTACTACAGTATGGGCGACAGGATCGGGTTCAGCCGCATCGACCATCAGGGCTCTCGGCGAAGCTTCGGCGACGCGCCCGAGCCGCTGCCGTCACTCGACGTGGCAACTCTCACTTCAGGGCAGCTGCATTTCTACCTGGAGAACCGCCACGCCTTCTTCGGTGCCGACGAGCGCGGCGAGTTCGCAGAGGAGCTGATCTTTGTCCTGCGCGAGCGCTTTTCCCACGAGCCCTACCATGTGCAGCAGGCGGCTCTGGCGGCAGTCGGGTTCGCCCGCGAAGCGCCGGACGAGGTTGTGGCCGAACTGGTTGACGCCATCAACGGCCTCGACGTGCCGCAGCACAACTGGGCGATCAACTCCAGCATCATCGACGCCTTGGGCTTCCTGGGAGCGCTCGACGACGATGCCGAGAATGCCCGCGAGGGCATTCGCGCCGAGGTCGCCGAAGCCTTGCTGGATGGCGCCGACGGCAATGACGCTCTGTCGATCTATGTCCGGATGTTCGATCACCCGTTCAGCACCGTCTACTACGAGGAGATCCACGCACTTTCGGAGGACCAGCGCCATATGCTCTATCGGCGCGCGCTGGCCTCCGTCGAGATCAAGCGCAGCCTGAGCCTCAGCTGGATCACGGGGGAAGTCGCGCGGCTCGAGAACCCTGCCGACGCGCCGCTTTTCGTCAGGTTTGTGGGCCTGCCGGACCGCAGCAACCCCTTTCCGCAGGAAGAGTGGGGCGCCTTCACCCTCAGCCTCCGCTTCCTCGGCCGTCACGGGGCGCCGCTGCCCCCGAGTGAGGGCGAGACGGCGGAGGAGCTCTGTCTCAACGATATCCGGATCTTGGTCCACGCAGCGGAGTCGCGGCGCCCCGAACACTTGGCCGCCGCGCATCTCGCCTGGGTACGTCTCGATGGCCAGTCCCCCGGCCTGGTCGTGGGATGTCTCTCCGAGATCAACGCGGCGCTGATGGAGCGGCATTGGGCGGACGAAAATCGTCCATATCCGCCGATCGACCTGCGCGACACGTACCCGGCCGAGTGCCTCAGGCTCGCGCGCCGCTTCGTGGCTGCCGCCGTCGATCCCCAGTATTTCCACGCCGTGCCGATGCGCGAGCGCGGGCCCGAGCTGGCCTTCAGCACGCTCGGACGCTTTGGCGACAGGATCGACGTTGACGTCCTACGTCGCCTAGGCCGCGGGCATCGCTACTCGTCGTATGCGCTCGACGCCCTGAAGATTCTCGATTCAGCGGCGGCCACGCAATGAGCCTGGCTAACGCTGCATGATGCGGAAGCGGGCAGGAGGCCGATAGGACATGTCCCTCGAACGCCGCGACCGCTTGGTTGAGCAGATCGTCGACACTCAGCCGCTGCTGACGACCTTCGTGCGGCCGCTGCCCAGCGATATGATCGCCGGGTCTTGGGACCTGCTGTCGTATAGCTTTCAGCAGGGCTTCGAGCTGATGTGGGACCAGGCGTGCGCCGAGTCCTCCGGACTGCTTACGCGGCCCCTGCTTTCCCTCTGGCGCCAGAGCGTCGAACTGGCCCTGAAGGCTTCCATCCTCGAAATCGCCGGGAGCATTCCTGCTAAACTGAGCCACGATTTGCGCGGCCTGTTTGAGCGGTTGCTTGCAGAGCGGGCCGCGCTCGGCCACGACGATGACGACGACCTGACGCGCGACGTGGCGCGCATGATCGATCTCGTCCAAGCTTTCGACCCGTTCGCCGACCGCTTCCGCTACCCTACGACGAAAGACGGGACACCCTTTGCAGGGATCCAAGTCGACCTAGATGAGCTCTTCCAGGCGCATTGGATCATCGTGACCTGGTGCGAGGGCGCCGCAATCGAGGTTCGAGAGGGCGGGGTTTCCGCCTAGATCGCTGCGTCGTCATGCTTCACCCTGGGGCGCGAAGGTGATGAAGGTGCTGAGCCGAACTGTTCGCCCGCCAAATGTAGCCGATCATGTCGGAACGCCAGGCTCCGACATCTGGGATCCGCTTCTTCTCGATCAGGCGCCTCATTGCCCGGGCTTCACTATTGACGTTCGTTCCGCCTGAGGCGCGCTCAAGCTCGGCTACCGCAGCGTCCCAAGAGCCGCCCTTGTCGTAGATGGCCTCCAGCTTCTTGCAGATTGTGGTGATCTGCTCACCGCGCGAGGGCGGCCTGTCGCTCAAGTCTGCGCCGCCGCCCTTCTGGAGAGTCTCATCGGCCAATACGGCATTCAGACCGTTATGCAGATTCTTCGCAATTTGGGCCCAGGTCGCCTGGCGCCAGGCATCGCTCGGCTTGAAGTAGTCGCCGACATAGGGGTCGACACGAAAATGGCGACGGGCGGCCGCCGGCAGCATTTCCAGGCTGTCGATCGTCGCGAGTATATGGATTTCAAATAGGCGAACGTCGCCGCCGTCGGCGTCATTTCGCGAGAGATGGCCGAGGCGGCGCAGGTTGAAGTCCGTCACAGCGTCGCCCGTTTCAAAGCACCGGTCTGTCATCAATCAACCCTGCCTCCCTCGACAACTCTGGCGGGACCATACGTCAGAACCGGACATGGCAAAGGGCGCCTTGACAAACTCCCACTAACTGGAAGATAAGAAACTTCCACAAAATGGAAGTTATATGGGCCGCCCTTCAAAGAACTCAGGGTCAATCTTCACGTCCAGGGAACTCGCGCTCGCCGGCGGCCTGACGCTGCGCAACTTTACCCTCCTCCACGAGGAGGGCGTGGCGCCGCCGGCGATGGGAACCGGCAGGGGGAGGGGAAGCCATCGTACCTATGACAGCCCCGCCCTGGCCCAGGCAGCGCTCATTGGCGCGCTGCAGATGGCTGGCTTCGAGTTGCTGGTCGCGGCGCGGCTCGCTGAGGCGTTCGCCGAGGAGGCCCGCCTCACGCACGGCAGGTTGTTCTCCAATATCCAAACTTACCTGCAGTCGCCTTACAATCCGAGGCCGGGATATCGGCCGTGGACCTTCTCGCCCGACGACCAAGTCGATGATGATTTCTGGGTCCATAACCGGCTGATCGACAGCGTGGTCGAGTACCGAAGCGGGGTGGCGATGCGGGGCGACATGGTCATTGATATCGCCGACCATAAGTACGTGCTGACCGAGTACCACGATGTGAAGGTCAAGATTCACTCGCCCGTATCCGGAGGCCTGCCGGCTAGTCCTGACTACCGCATCGTGGGTCGAGGGTCCGGCGTACAGATCGTTCCGATCACCGACGAGGTGGACAGTCTCGACTTCGCGGAAGATTCCGTCAGCGCTGCACGCTTTAAGGCCCTGGAGCAGGACTACTTGGCAGCGCGCGAGAACGCGGTGACGCGGGTCCGAGTCAATGTTTCGTTGGCTATCCGAAGTGCTTTCGACCGCGTCGCCGATGACCGCAGCCGGTCGGTCGCGTAGCGAAGGGGTGCTTGAGCCGCGTTGTCGGTCCCGTCGATCATGCAGCGCCTTCGGGCGCTGATGTTCGGGCGGTCGCCAGCAGTTCCGCCAACTGTTCAAGATACGATGCGACCGCGTCGTGAATGCGGTCGGCTTCGGCGAGCGTGTAGGTCCGGTTCGGATGCATGACGTCGTTCCGCCAAGCCTGTTTCACGTGATAGAGTAGGCTGTGGTTCTCGGACCATGCGTTACGGGCCTTGCCCTTCGGCATCACCTCAATCTCACGTTTCATGTCACTTAGCAGCTTGCCCCATTCGCGGGTAACGCCTTCGATTCCCAGCTGCGCGGCCAGAGCCTGAACTGCGGCTTCCATCGCTCGCATGAGGTGAAACACGCTGGCTGTTGGACGCTCAAGGGCGCGGCAGGCTGCAGCCTCCGAGAGATCCTCCTGGATGTCTGGGAACGCAGCTGCCACCCGGTGTCCTAGCGGCGGCCCGTCGGCCAGCAAGAGCGCCCCGCGGACCGCGTCCATACCGACGATGTGTTGTCCGCCCAGTTCATCGACGAAGCTGGTCAGCATCTGCGTCAGTGCGCTGATCAAGGGGCCGAGGCTTTCCGCGTCGTAGCGGCCAATGCCCCGGAACCCAGCCTGCAACGCGCTTTGAGCGCGGCGTGCGGCCACAATAGTGGAGGACATTTTTAGCTGCTGGCCAGCGGCTTCGATCAGCTGTGCAGCATTCAAGATGCGGGCATAGTCATTCGTGTCGATCGTTTGGAACGCTACCTGACCCTTCAGGATGTGGGTTCGGTTGATTTCCATCATCTTCAACGAGCCGCCGACGTAACTCATCGATGCGGCTAGGTTCTGCAAATCTAAGCGTTGCAAAAGAATCGGCTCCCGCGAGTGCCCGAAGAATAGGACGGGCAAGACAGTCCGGAAACGGCCTCCTGTAAGGAGAGCGGCCGGCGGGCGTGCTCGGTCCCGCCGCGTGCCGCGGCTCCTACGGGTCCGCCCCTTCGGGCGCCGATGGCGCCGCCGGCCGCTCGACGGCGCTTCCTGCCGTGCAGCGCCTGACGGCGCGCAGGCTCCTTGCAGCCTTCTCTTTGACGCCGCGCTGACGCGCGGCCGTGGCTTGGGGCTCCGCCCCCGGCGCACTTCGGAGCGGCTTCCGCCCAGCTTCGGGCTGGGCAGGTCCGGCAGGTTCGCAGGGCTTGAAGCCCTGCAGCCGGTTCCCCGCGAAGCCGCCCCTCCGTTTGCACCCCCGGTCTCGCCGACGGGCAAGGGTTCAGGCGCGCCTTGCGCCTGCAACCCATGCCCCAAGGAGCTTAGCCATGACCGAACAAGCCAACATCGTTCATCAGGACGGCGACGTCATCGACGTGCCGCTCAACAAGCTGAAGAAGTCGCCGCGCAACGCCCGGCGGACCCCTCATGCCGAGGCCGACATCGAAACCTTGGCCGCCAGCATCGCGGCGAAGGGCGTCTTGCAGGCGCCGGTGGTGGAGCCTGAGACGGATGAGGCCGGGGCGGCGACCGGCTTTTATCTGGTGACCATCGGCGAGGGGCGCCGCTTGGCGCTGGTCCTGCTCGCCAAGCGCAAGACGATCAAAAAGGCCGAGCCGGTGCGCTGCGTGGTGGACCTGAGCCACGACGCCCACGAGATCAGCCTGGACGAGAACGTCACTCGCTTCCGCATGCACCCAGCGGACGAGTTCGAGGCGTTCCGGGAACAAGCCGAGCGCCGGGGCTTTGGCGCCGAGGAGATTGGCGCGCGGTTCGGCGTGTCTGCCCAAGTGGTGCGCCAGCGGCTTCGGCTGGGCGCGGTCAGCCCGATGCTGATGGAGCGCTACCGCGCGGGCGACCTGACCCTCGACCAGATGATGGCCTATGCCGTCAGCGAGGACCATGCCCGGCAGGAACAGGTGTTCGACCAACTGGGGCCGGATCGCCCGCCCTATCTGATCCGCCGCGCCATGACCGAGGCCAAGGTCACGGCCACGGATCGGCGGGCGGTCTTCGTCGGCGCCGAAGCCTATAGCGAGGCGGGCGGGACCATCCTGCGCGACCTCTTCACCGAGGACGGCGGCGGCTGGTTCGAAGACGCAGGCCTGCTGGACCGGCTGGCCGCCGAGAAGCTGGCAGGGATCGCGCAGGCGGTGCAGGACGCGGAGGGTTGGAAGTGGGCCGAGGCCCATATCGACTATCCCCGGGCGCTCGGCCTCGCACGCGTCTATCCGCATCCAGTGGAGCGCCCGGACGAGGAGAGGGCGCGCATGGCGGCCTTGTCCGACGAATACGACGCGCTGGTCAGCGAGTGGGACGCGGTCGAGGAGCTTCCGCCCGAGATCGAGGCGCGGTTCGCCGAGATCGACGCGGCTCTTGCAGCCTTTGGCGACGGGACCGCTTTCGCCCCCGATGAGATCGCGCGGGGCGGGGTGTTCGTCATCCTCGGCCAGGACGGCGTGGCCCGTGTGGAGCGGGGCTTGATCCGCCCCGAGGACGTTCCGGCGCCGGGGCCCAAACCGGAAAGCGAAGGCGAAGAGGCTGGCGGGCCGGAGAGCGGCGAGGAAGGAGCAGCCCCCGAGGTCGAGGAGGCCGATGAGGATGCGGGCGCCCCTTTGTCGGAGCGTCTGGTCTTGGACCTCACCGCCCAACGGACCCTGGCGCTGCGCGACGCCTTGGGCGCCAGTCCCACGGTCGCGCTGTCGGCGGTGGTTCACAGCTTGGCGCTGTTTGCCTTCTACCCGCCCTACGACCGCGCCTCCTGCTTGGAGATCAAAGGCGTCTCGACCTATCTCGACGGCCACGCGCCGGGCATCGACGAGAGCCGCGCCGGACGCAGCATCGCCGAGCGCCATGAGCGGTGGGCGGTGCGCTTGCCGAAGGAGGCGGCGGACCTCTGGACTTTCGTGCAGGGGCTGGCGGCGACGGACCTTCTGGACCTGCTGGCGCATAGTGCGAGCCTGACGGTCAACGCGGTGCGCACGCCGTTCGACCGTAAGCCGGGGGCGTGGGCGCACGCTGATCGTCTGGCGCAGGCCGTGAACCTCGACATGACCGGATATTGGTCGGCCACCGTGGCGAGCTACCTGGGCCGCGTCACCAAGGCCAGGATCGGCGAGGCCGTGCGGGAAGCTGTGTCGGATGAAGCAGCCGAGCGGATCGGCGGCATGAAGAAGCCCGAGATGGCGTCCGAGGCCGAAGCGCTGCTGACCGGAAAGGGCTGGTTGCCGAGCCTGCTTCGAGCGCCGGTCTCGGTGGAGTCCGAGGTTCATGCGGAGCCGTCTGTGCTGACCGAAGAAGCCGCCTAGCGGCGGGCCGCAGTTCGCGGCCTTCTTTCCAGCTTGGGGCCGTTCGCCGACAAGGCGGGCGGCCCTTCTTCTTCTTTGCGAGCGTGACCGGCGTCGTTGTGATGTGGTTCCGGTCGCCAGGGCGAACACCTCACCTTCGCAACCGACCCATGCCGCCTCTCTGGCCTGATAGGGCCGAGGGGTTCGGGCCGTTCCGGCCCCGCTGATCGCCGCAACGCCGGCTCTTCGACTTCTTTCCCCTTCGGCTGCGCCGAATTCCTCGCGCGACAAACAAGTCGTCGCCGGCGTCCTCCGCTGCGCTGCGGGCCTGCGGCTGCGGCGCTCAGCGCCCCTCGTCCTGGAAATCGCCATCGAGGCCGCGATGGGCGCGGTCCGAGGAACAAGGAGACTTCATCATGGCGACCATCGGCACCTTCACCAAGGACGACGCCGGCAACTACAACGGCGCGATCAAGACCCTGACCCTCAACGTCAAGTCGGCAGTCCTGCGCAAGGCCGAAAAGGCCAACGACAACGCCCCAGACTTCCGCATCTTCTCCGGCGCCACCGAGTTCGGCGCCGCCTGGAAGAAGACCTCCAAGGAGGACCGGGCCTACCTCTCGGTCAAGCTGGACGACCCGAGCTTCCCGGCTCCGATCTACGCCAGCCTGGTCGACGCCGACGAGGGCTACAGCCTGATCTGGTCGCGCAGTCGCCAGACCGACTGACCTCCTCGCAGAGCGCCCCGCCGACCCCGGCGGGGCGCCGCTCCCCCCAGAAATCCAAACCACAGGAGGCCGCCATGATGCGCGCGTCCGAGACCTCACGCCCCGATTCCAAGCAAGACCTCTATAGCCGGGTCACCAACGCCATCATCGCCGACCTGGAGAACGGCGTTCGTCCCTGGACCAAGCCCTGGTCCGCCGAGCATCTGGCCGGGAAGATCAGCCGCCCGCTTCGCTCTACTGGCGAGCCTTACAGCGGCATCAACGTCATCCTGCTCTGGGCCGAAGCGGTGGCCCGCGGCTACACGGCGCCGATCTGGATCACTTTTCGACAGGCGCTGGCGCTCGGAGGCCACGTCCGCAAGGGCGAGCACGGTTCGACTGTCGTCTACGCCAACCGCATCACCCGCACGGAAGCGGGCGAAGGCGGCGAGGACGTTGAACGCTCGATCCCGTTCCTCAAGGCCTACACCGTCTTCAACGTCGATCAGGTGGAGGGACTGCCCGCCCACTTCCACGCCGTGCCTGAGCCCAAGCTCGACGTCGCCCAACGGATCGACCACGCCGACGCCTTCTTTGCGGCGACCGGCGCCGACATCCGTCATGGCGGCAATCAGGCCTACTACGCCCTGCAGCCCGACCACATTCAGATGCCGCCGTTCGAGTGCTTCCAAGACCCGGAGGCGTACTACGCGACCCTCGCCCACGAATGCACCCACTGGACCCGTCACCCGACCCGGCTCGACCGGGACTTCGGTCGCAAACGCTGGGGCGACGACGGCTACGCTCGCGAAGAGCTGGTTGCCGAGCTGGGCGCGGCGTTCCTCTGCGCCGACCTTGGGCTTGAGCTTGAGCCCCGGCCCGACCACGCCAGCTACATCGACAACTGGCTGAAGGTGCTGAAGGACGACCGGCGGTTCATCTTCACCGCCGCCGCCCACGCTCAGCGGGCGGCTGACTTGCTGCATCAGCAGCAGACGGCGGTCGCTGCCTAGCCCAAACAATGGCGGGCGCCTCGGCGTCCGCCATTTTCCGCTATTTTAAGGAGATGGCGGGAGGGGCGGTCCGGGGACCCGAACCCCCCTTTGGGAATTCCCCAATACCGCGACACGTCCGATACCCCGACACGTCGATATCCCGAAACCGTGAGACCGTGCTCGAGCCGAATTGCGGTAATCTTTCAGTCGCTTGTGCCCAGTGGTTCGCGTAGAAAAGCCGTTTGGACATCGTAGTCTGACGGATATAAGCGAACTCACCATCCGAGTTTGCCGGATTTCACGTAAACTCCGGCGCAGTTTCCGAAACTACGCATTCGACTCGTCGGCCGGCAATAAGCACAATGACGCCATCGTGAAGGTCATGGAACTAGCTGGCGTCCAAACCCAGCCGAATTCCAAAAAACCCTCGGTCGTCACGGTTCCTGGGGCAGATCGATAGCGAAGGGCCCGGCGTCCAAACCCGGGCCCGCCTTAACTTCAGGAGGTAGGCGTCCATGGCGCGAGGCAAGGCACGATCAATCCAGAGGCGGCAGCTCGACGCCCGCAAGAAGCTGTGGCCCGACCTGTCGAAGGACGAGCTGTGGGCCATGGGCAATGACGGGTGGGTAGCGCTGCCTCGTCTGATGCCGTTGATGATGAGCATCATGGACGACCTGTCCGGCAAAGGCTTTCCGGTCAGTCGCACCTACCTAGAGCTCTGGACGAGGGTCCGGATCGAAGAGAACTTCATCCCCCTTAATCGCCCGGAGGAAATGGCCTTCCACGCCGGCTTCGAGGGTCAACGCGCTCTGCGGACCTGGAAGGACCGCATGCAACGCTTGGCCGAACTGGGCTTCATCGGCTTGAAGGGTGGACCGCTGGGCGACCTATCCTACGCGGTGATCTACAATCCCTACTACGTCATCAAGCGCGCTTACCTCGCCAAGCTGGTCCACGACAATAAGTGGCAGGCCCTGGCGATCCGGGCCAATGAGGTGGGTGCCTTCGACCTCGACGACCTCAATGACGAGGGCAAACTCATCGTCGACGATGATGACGATGATGATGATGATGATGCATCTGCGGCGTCGGCGGTGAAGCCGACGCCGGCGGCCAAGCCAGCCTCAAGGCCTGCCGCCGGCACTCCGCTCAAACCTGGCTCCAGAATTCGCCGTCACGCCAAACCAGCGTCCAAGTGACTCGGCGATTGGCGCACACCGTCGAGGCGAGCGGTCGATGAACATCGCGCCCCTCGATGAGCGTAGGTTCAACGCGTTGGCGGGCTACATCCGCCAGCCGCACATTCTCATGGCGGTGCAGGAGTACGACTGGCTCGCCACCGACACGGAGCGGGTGCTTGGCATCCTGACCTGGGACCGGATCGACTATGACTTTGGCTGGATCGCTTTAGCTCGTGACGAGACGCTCAGCTATCGGGCGGTCGCGGTCCAGGCCTCGCTGCCGAGCACGGAAGCCGCCCGAGCAGATCTGATCGCGGCTATGCGGCGACTCGAGAACGAGGCCGACGAAACCTTCCACCAAGGCGATGCCGGTGCGGCGCCGGTCGACTTTTTCGCGCCGGTCGCTCCGCGCGAGCGATGGCACCCGAGCTTCCGCCTGCTGGTCGAGCACGCTCGGTACTCCCCGGCCCGCGAGATGATCGCGGCCATGATGCGATATTTCGAGGACGCCGACGGCAATTTCATTGAGCAGTTTCAGACAACGGGTTTCGACGCGCGGGTCTGGGAGCTCTATCTCTACGCCACCTTCACCGAGCTCGGCTTCGCTCTGGAGCCCGGACTGCAGGCGCCGGATTTCATTCTCAACGGACTAACAGGCTCGCTTGGCGTCGAGGCCACCTCGGCAAACCCAGCCCAGGGCGCCGCGCCCGAGCAGCCGCGCACACTGGAGGAGATGCGCGCCTACTTGGAGAACTACGTCCCGATCAAGCTCGCGGTGGCGCTGAAGAAGAAGCTGAACAAGCGAAAGCCGTACTGGGAAATCCCTGAAATGGCGGGCCTGCCCTTCGTCATCGCGCTGCAGGACTTCCACGCCTCTGGATGGATGCGCAGCATCGTGCCGGCGGCGACGGAGTATGTCTTCGGCGTGCGGCACTGGGTTGAGCAGGGCCACCGGAAGATTGCCTGGATCGACAAGCATCGCTTCGGCAAGCGCGTGGAGCGCTCGGGCTTTTTCCGGCTCCCCAAAAGCGAGCACATCAGCGCCGTCCTCGTGAACCCACAAGGGACGCTGGTGAAGTTCAACCGGCTTGGCTATCTCGCCGGGTTTGGCGACCGCCGCATCCGGATGGTCCGGACCGGCGTTCGTCGGTACGACAACGATCCTGTTGATCCCCGTCCGCGCCCATTCGCTGAAGAGGTCCACGGGCCTGACTACCGCGAGAGCTGGATCGAGGGCGCCGTGGTTCTACACAATCCTCACGCTGTCATTCCGCTTGACCCTAGCCTGCTGCCGGGTGCGACGCATGAGTTCCTTGAGGCGGACGGCCGGATCATGAGCCTGCTGCCATTCGAGCCGCCGCCATACATGGCGCAGACCGCCATCGAGTTGGCTGACGATCCAGCGAGCGTTCCAGAACGCACCTAGCCCCAACTATCGAATCTGGCCCGGCTGGGGCGCCCCGAAGGGGCGGCGGGCGAGCGTTGGCGGGGCGTAGGCTTACGCATCGCCAGCGCCGAGGGGAGGGGCCAGTCTGAGTTCGCCGCTGTCTAGGGCAGGATAGCCTTCGCGGCGGCGGATCACTACGTGGAGCGGCCCAGTGGCCAATCTCAGCCTTCGGGTGTCCGACGATTTGCTGGCCCGGTTCGACGCCGCTGCGGGCGGGCAGGGCGGTCGAGCGCCGACCTTGCGGCGCCTGATGGATCAGGCCGCTGCCGGGTCGCCAGCGCCTGGCGGGCGGCTTCCGGCACGTCCCCTGAAGCTGACGGTGCGTCTCTCCGCCGACGACGGCGAGGGCTTGGCGCACGAGGCTGCCAGCATGGCGCTGACCCCGAACGGGTGGGTAGCCGCGCTCATCCGTCACCGCCTTCACGGCAGGCCGACCTTTCGGCCCGGCGACGCTATCGCCCTCCTCGCCATACAGGGCGAGGTGAGGCGGATCGGCGTGAACGTGAACCAGATCGCCCGGGCGCTGAACACCGCGGTCATGGAGGGTAAGGTGCTCGACCTGGAGGTGGCCTACCTCGACGCCCTGCGGACAGAGCTACGTGCGCACATGTTCACACTGCGCGAGGCGTTCGAGGGCAATCTCGCCTATTGGGCCGTCGAGCCATGACCGACTTCCACACGGTCCCAGGGTTCGAAGACGTCTGGCGTGCCCCGGTGCTGCCGCGGATCGTGCGGCCGCACACAGTCCTGCGACCGGCGTCGGCTTCCCCTGGCGGCGCGCGGGCACGGCTGGAGCGTCTTGTTGCTCGCGCTCCCGAGGTGATGGTCAAGGTGACCGGCCGCACGCGAGACGGTGCGCATCTGCGTGCGCACCTGGAATACATCTCGCGCAACGGCCAGCTGGAACTTGAGGGCGCCGACGGCGCACTGCTCGTCAGCCGCCACGACGTCGCGGACCTGGCGGACGAATGGGCCGGGGCGGCGCGCGCCGACAAAACCGGCCGCAAGGACTCGCCGATCAGCCATTCTGTCATCCTGTCGATGCCGGCCGGCACGAACGAGATCGCGGTGCGCGACGCCGCGCGGTCCTTCGCGGCGGACATGTTCGCAGGTCGGCACGACTACGTGTTCACGCTGCACACCGATACGCCACGTCCACATGTTCACCTGTCCATCTGTTCGCGTGGCCACGCAGGCGAGCGGCTGAACCCCAAGAAAGCCGACTTGGAGCTCTGGCGGCAAACCTTCGCCCAGGCGCTGCGTGACCGCGGCGTTGAGGCTGAAGCGACGCCGAGGCGCGCCAGGGGTGTCACGCGAAAGGCCGAGCGGACGCCGCTGCGGAAGATCCGGGATCGGCATGAGTCCGGAGCCGGCGCGATGGCTCATGTGCGGCAGACCGCTTATCGCGAGGCGGCCGGCGCCGCCTTTCAGGGCCAGACGGGGCGAACGCCTTGGGAGCAGAGGATCGTGGAGCGGCAGCGGACTGTTCGCGGGCTGTACCTGGCCCAAGCCCGGTTGCTCGGCCAATCAGGCGATGCTGCCGACAGGGCGTTGGGCGCCAAGGTTGAAGCGTTCGTGCGCGACATGCCTCGGTCGGATACGCAGCGCCTGGCTCTGGCTCGGGAACTTCGGGCGGCGAACGAGGCGATGCGCCGACGTGGCGATGATCGCGAGCGTTCCCGCTGAGGTGTGAACGGGTGAACCTGTGAACGGCCTGACATGCGAACACGGCCCCGGTGGCAAACGACGGGCTTGTATGCGCGATAGCCTATAGGTGATTGGAGTGTGGAAAAAATATAATCTATGGATTATCGTGCAGTGGAAAGTTAATCATCTATGGGTTATAGCGTGAAGCCGATTTGATAATGCAGAGGCTATCATGCCTGCCACCGACAGGGCCGCCCGCGCCCTCGACCTGAGACTTACGCTGGTCCGGAACTGGTCCGTCGCGCGGCCGCCGCGTGGTTGGCTGCGAGCGATCCGTGATGCGCTCGGCCTGACCACCAAGCAATTCGCCAGGCGGCTGGGTGTCAGCCAGCCGCGGGTGGTCGCGCTGGAGCAGGGTGAGGTGGACGAGACCGTCACCCTGGCCAGCCTGCGCCGCGCCGCCGAGGCGATGGACTGCCAGTTGGTCTACGCCATGGTCCCGAACCGTCCGCTCGTTGACATGCTTCGCGAGCGTGCGGAGGCCAAGGCCGACGAGCAGATCGCGAGCGTGAACCACACCATGCGCCTTGAGAACCAGGCGCTCACGGCTGGCGACCAGCGGCGGCAGCGCGAACTCCTGATAGACCAGCTGCTTCGCGGGAACCTCAGTCGCCTGTGGGATGAGCCGGCGTGACCGACCCACTCTTCGAGACGGATGACGAGGCCAACACGCCGCTCACCCCCGAGGGGCGGCAGGGCCTGATCCCGACCTACATCACCACGCGGGCGGAGTTGAACGAGGCCGAGCAGGAGAACATCGCCGAGGCCGACCGCTGGGCGTTTTCGCGCAAGCGCGCCGATGTCGTCGACGTCGACTTCTTGATGGCGCTGCATCGCCGGATGCTGCGGAAGGTCTGGCGTTGGGCCGGCGTTCAGCGGACGACCGAGCTGAACATCGGCGTCGCGCCGCATGCCATCGCGGTGGACCTCCACACCCTGGTGGGCGACGTCCGCTACTGGATCGACCACCAGACCTTTCCGCCCGACGAGATCGCCGTGCGGTTCCACCACCGGCTTGTCGCCATTCATCCGTTCCCGAACGGCAACGGGCGCCACGCCCGCTTGGCCGCGGATCTGCTGATCGTGCAACTCGGCGGCCACCGTTTCAGCTGGGGCCGGGCCAATCTGGTCGAGGCCGCCAAGACCCGGAACGACTACGTCCGGGCGCTGCAGGCCGCCGACGCCCACGACATAGCGCCGCTCCTGGCTTTCGCCCGCAGCTAGCGCCGCCGGCCCCGGCGGCGGGTAGACTTACGCCTTTCCCGCCGGGCCTTCGCCTGGATAGGTGAGTCGCATGCCGTCCTTCGCTTCGCACGGTTGCGGACACCCCCGGATGGCGCGGAGGACTTGCGATGTTTGAAGGCGCCCCAATGCCGCCCCGCCTGCTCCGGACCTCGGAAGCCGGGCGCTTCCTCGGCCTCTCAGGGCGAACGCTCGAGAAGCATCGCACCTATGGAACCGGGCCGACCTACCGAAAGATCGGCGGTCGTGTGGTCTATGCGATCGACGACTTGCAGACCTGGGCCGATCGCGGGGCCAAGTCCTCGACCTCCGATCCGGGCCAAGGCCGCGTCCTGCCGGCTCGCCCTCAGGAGTCCCGCTCGTTCGGCTGAACGGCCTCAGCCCGCGACGGCTGGACCTCAGCGTTCCCCGAAGGGGTGCTTTCCATACTTGCGCATGAGGTCGTCGAACGCCTCGCCCATGAGGGCTTGAAGGCTCGACCCTTGCTCCAGGGCCAACAGATGCAATCCGCGGCTGACGTCGGGACTGAAGTAGCCGCTGACCGCCTTCTTTCCCATCCTGGCGAGCGGTTTCGCCGCGGTCGGACTCTCCTGATCCGGGGCGGCCCCAGCCGGGGCGGGAGCGGGCTTAGCCTTCTCCGACTTGATCGCAGCGAACCGGCTCATCCGACGGCCGCCGGCATACGAACAGGTTCACGCGTGGACATGTTCAACTGCTCTCGTGTCCAGCACCAAAGCGCCGTGATCTCGGCCGCGGCCTTTCCGTCATGGTCGAACTCGTCGGCGGTCCGGCCTTGCGCGGTGCTGTGATGAAAGGCGGCACGCTCCGGCAAGGTAACGGGCGCGAGCTGCAGGCCGAAGGAGCCCTCGATCACCTCGGCGGCCTCCTTGTAGATTAGCGGCGCCCGAGGCGGCCCCGCCATCAGCACGACGAATGCCGGCTTCTGGCTGGCCTTCACCAGTTCAGCGGTCGCTTCGATGGCGGCCAGATCGAACGCCTTGGGGCGGCACGGCACCAGGATGAGGTCGGCGAGGCGCGCCGCCTGCCGCGACATCGCGTCGGCGTGGGGCGGCGTGTCGATCACCGCCAATTCGGCGCCGAGTTCGGCGGCCTTGCTCAACTTGCCCGCCAGCAGGGTTGGCGCGCCGCAGTCGATGATTTCTGGATCGGCGCCCTTGCGCCACTCGCCCCAACGGCTCGCGGTCGCCTGGGGATCGGTGTCCACGATGAGGCTGACGAACTCGGGCGCGGCGGCCGAGGCCAAATGGACGGCGAGGGTGGTTTTCCCGGCTCCGCCCTTCTGGCTGATGATGGCGATTGTCTTCATGTGAACCTCCACACAGGCCGCCATGTGAACAGGCTCACGTGTGGTCGCCAGAGGGCCGCCGCGATCAGCGTGCTCTGGCGTAGAACTGGATAGGAATCGGACGGTTAGGCGACGCGGTTGAGGTGATCGTGCAGGGACTCTGGGCGGATGTGCGTGTAGCGACGCAGCATCTTCCAGTCCTTGTGGCCGGTGACCAGGGCGACCTGTTCGATCCGGAAGCCAGCCTCGAACAGCCGGCTCGTTCCCTCATGCCGCATGTCGTGGAAATGCAGGTCCTCGATCTCAAGGTCCTGGCAAGCCCGGGTGAAGGCCGCGCTGACGGATTTGTGGTTGTAGGGGAAGATGCGGTCATCCTCGTTGGCGCGAATGGCCCGTTGCTCCTCAATCAGCTCGATAGCGTCGTATCCCGACACCTTCAGCAGGGGGATGCGCTGGTCGTTGCCCTTCTTTTGGCGGGGATCCTTGCGGTCTCTGATCAGGAGCATCTTTGTCCGCGCGTTCAGGTCCTCCCAGGTCACACGGCTGATCTCCTCCTGCCGCATGGCCGTGGCGATCGCGAACTTCACGATGCGCGACATGGGGATCAGCTGCCTGTCGTTCTCATCCCAGAGCTTGAAGAGCTTCTCCAACTCCTCCTCGGTCGGCCGGCGGTCCCGCTCGTTGGACTTGCCGGTGAGGCCGAGCCGCTTCAACGCGACCCGGCCAAGATCGACCGGCTCGACATTGACGGGAAGCCCGTGGACCGCCGCGGCATGTTGGATGACCAGCTTGATCACGCCGACATCCATGCTCACCGTCACCGGGCCCGCGCCTTCCTTGGCCCGCTCGCGCCCGAACTTCACGATCCGCTCGCGGTCGATCTCTACCATGCTTAGCGATCCCAACCGGCGCTTCAGCATGGCGAGTGTGGCTTCCTTCGATCGGCCAGGCGCCTTGCCGACTTCCTCCATGTCGCTGATATGGAGGTCGATCAGGTCGCCGAATGTCTTGAGCTTGCCGATGCGCGACATCGTTGGGCTCACGCCCCGGTCGATCTGGCGCTCGGCGTCGACGGACCAGCGCTTGGCGTCTTCGTAGCGGATGAACGTCTCGCTTACGGAGCGGCCCTTGCGACGAACCTGGACGCGCCAAGCGCCGGATTCCTGTTTGCGGATCGAAGCCATTTTCGGTGCAAATCCGGTGCGGAGAGATTGAGAAAACCTGCGAACGACGTCGTAATTTGGCGTAGTTTTTCGTAGCCGACGGACCGGCTAGTGACTTGAGTTGTAACGAGAAAATGCCAGAAAATCAACACCATAGATTTTCTATTGCCCCTATGATGGACTGGACGGACCGGCATTGCCGGGTCCTGCATCGGGCGCTGTCGGCGCGGGCGCTGCTCTATACGGAGATGCTGACGACGGGGGCGGTGCTGCACGGGGACCGTGCGCGGTTGCTCGCGTTCTCGCCGCAGGAGCATCCGGTGGCGCTGCAACTGGGCGGATCGGAGCCGGCGGACCTGGCCGAGGCGGCGCGGATCGGCGAGGCCGAGGGCTACGACGAGATCAACCTCAACGTCGGCTGCCCGTCCGACCGGGTGCAGTCGGGCCGGTTCGGCGCCTGCCTGATGCGCGAGCCGCAGCTGGTGGCCGAGTGCATGGCGGCCATGGGGGCGGCGGTGAAGGTCCCGGTGACGGTGAAGTGCCGGATCGGCGTGGACGAGCAGGATCCCGAGGAGAGCCTGTTCCGCCTGGTGGAGCTCTGCGCGCAGGCCGGCGTCGGCCTCTTCGTCGTGCATGCCCGCAAGGCGCTGCTGAAGGGGCTGTCGCCGAAGGAGAACCGCGACGTGCCGCCGCTGAACTATCCGCTGGTGTGGCGGCTGAAGCGGGAGCGGCCGGACCTGACGATCGTCATCAACGGCGGCGTGGGCTCGCTGGACGAGGCGCAGGCGCACCTGCAGCACGTCGACGGCGTGATGCTGGGCCGCGCCGCCTATCACACGCCGGCCATCCTGGCGGAGGTCGACAGCCGCATCTTCGGCGAGGGCGGCGCGGGCGACCCGTTCGCGGCCGTCGAGGCCTACCGCGGCTACGTGGCCTCGGAGCTGGCCCGCGGCACGCACCTCGCCGCGATGACCCGGCACATGCTGGGGCTGTTCCACGGCCGCCCGGGGGCGCGGACCTGGCGCCGCATCCTCACGGTGGAGGGCGTGAAGGCGGGGGCGGGCCTGGAGGTGATCGACGAGGCGCTGGCGGTCGTCCGCGAGGGCGACAGCCGCAAGCGGACGCCGGTGCCGGCGACCGCCCTTTCGGTCTGAAGAGGCGAGCGGCTGGGCCCGGAACTCGTGGAGCCCGCCTCTGAGTCATGCCGTCCGGGTCCCGGCGTTCGCCGGGACGAGCGGGAATCTGGCGCGGACCTCAGGGCTCGAAGCGCAGCGTGTCGCGCGTGGCCTCGAAGCGGGTGAGGCGGCCCAGGTAGCTCATCCCCAGCAGCGAGACGTCCAGCCCGTCATCGACGACCAGGGCCTGCACGTTCTCCAGCCGCGCCCCGTTCACCGACACGGACGCGAGCGTGACCGCCGAGGCGCGCATCGAGCCGCCGGCGGTGGTGACGTCGAAGCCGCGCTTCAGCTCTGCGGTCCTGATGCCGAGGCGCCGCGCATCCTCGGGGGTCAGCGCCACGGCCGTCGCGCCGGTGTCGACCAGGAAGCGCACCGGCTTGCCGTTGACCTCGGCGTCGGCCCAGAAGTGGCCGTCCGAGCCCTTGGCCACCGCGCCCGAGCCCGGCCTGGGCGGGCCGGCCGCGAAGCCGGCGGCTTCCAGCCGCGCCATGCGCAGCGGCTGCGGATCGATGGCGGCCATCGCGCCCGCGCTGGCGGCGGCGGACAGGGCCGCGACAAGCGTGAGCCTGCCGAGAGAAGACACCACAACATCACCTGGTAAGCGGCCGTTCTGGCCTGTCTTGTGCGGCGATGGTTACCCGCTCAGCGTTGGAAACCCGTGAATCGACAGGGTTTCCCGGTGCTTAACCGTGTGGCTCAGAAGAGGCCGAGCTTCTCGGGGCGGATCAGGCCGCGGCGGCCGGGCAGGTCCTCGAGGATCGCTTCGCGCTCGGCGTCGGTGAACCGCGTCCACTGCGCCACCTCGGCGAGCTTGCGGTAGCAGCCGAGGCAGAGGCCGCTTTCGCCGTCGACCACGCAGACCTTGATGCAGGGGGTCTTGATCGGGGCGGGCGGCGCGGCGCTCACGCCGCTCATCCCGGGATCGCGTAGGTGACGTTGGCCTGGGCCGCTAGCCGGTCGGGGTTCTCGCTCCACATCCGCACGTCGCAGACCGCGAGGCGGCGGCCGAGGCGCAGCAACTCGCACTCGGCGTGGATGTCGCCCGGCTGGGCGCCGCGCAGGAAGCTCATCGTCAGGTGCGAGGTCACGGCCATCAACTGCGGGCCGATGTGGGCGAGCGTGATCGCGTAGGCGGCGTTGTCGGCCACGCCCATCAGCGTCGGGCCGGAGATCACGCCGCCGGGCCGCAGGATTCCCTCGCGATAGGGCGAGATCATGTGCAGCCGCCCGGGCTCGATCTCGGTCACCCTCGCCATCAGGGCAGGGTCGGCGTCAGGGAAGGCCCGGCGCAGGAGCGCGTTCACGCCGTCCACGTCGAGTTTCGGTTCCAGCTTCAGCATAGCAACCATCTGACACGATGTGACCGCATCATTACAAGTCGTTTATGCTTCGACGTAACAACTATGTATCATGACTTAATATTAATGCGCGAATACTGATTATTGCAGCTTGTTCATTTGAGATGAGGCGAGGCCGCGTGCAGTCTTCGTTCAGATTTCCAGGGAGAACGCTTATGAAGTTCGCAGCCTTCGCACTTGCCGCCGCCGCGCTGACCGCCGGTTCGGCCGTCGCCGGCGACCGCGTCACCGACGTGGATTTCCTCAAGGCCAACCGTTGCAAGGGCCTGGCCACGTCGATCACCGGCGTCGTCGACCCGGCCAGCCTGGACAGCTTCATCAAGGCCGAGCGCGGAACGCGCGCCGCCTACATCTCGGAACGTGCCTCGGAAGAGTTCGCCAAGGCGAGGAAGGAAGGCCGCAGCGCCGACCGCAAGGAGCGCCTGACCGCCGAACTGGCCGGCCCGTGCCAGGCCTACATGGGCGGCGCGTCCGCGATGGCCAAGCAGTAGGTCCCCGAGACACCCCGCATCGAGTCCCAAGCCCAACTGACCGGCTCTCGTCCGCCGGCGCGCCGCTCCCCGAGCGGCGCGCTTCTTTTTTTGCCAGGAACCAAGCTCGGCCATAGGCTTTGATGCGAAGCGGCGTGTGCGCGGCCGCAGGCGAGGGGCGTTGTCGATGTCGCTGCTGATCCCCGGCGAGACCTGCTGGCGGACCGAGCGGGCCGACCGCGCGGCCTTCCTGATCGACACCGAGGCCTATTTCACCGCGCTCGCCGAGGCGTTGCAGAAGGCGCGGCGCTCGATCCTGATCCTGGGCTGGGGCTTCGACCCGCGCACGCGCCTGACGCCCGACGGCCGCGACGGCCCGGCCGACGCGGACGAGGTGGGCCGGGTGCTCCTGCGGATCGCGTGCGAGCGACCGGAAGTGGATGTGCGCCTGCTGATCTGGAAGTCGGCGCTGCCCATCAGCGCGACGCAGGAGTTCTTCCCGCACAAGGCGCGCAAGTGGTTCCGGAACACGCCCGTCAAGTTCCGCCTGGACGACCAGATCCCCCTGGGCGCCTGCCACCACCAGAAGGCGGTCATCATCGACGACCGGCTGGCGTTCGTGGGCGGCGGCGACATCGCCGTCGACCGCTGGGACACGCCCGGCCATCTCGAGCAGGACATGCGGCGCATCATGCCCGACCAGGAGTGCCACGCGCCGCGGCACGAGGTGATGATGATGGTCGACGGCGCCGCGGCGCGCGCGCTGGGCGACCACTTCCGCGAGCGGTGGCGCTTCGGCGTGGACGAGGTCCTGGCGCCGCCCGAGGACGCCGGCGGCGACCCCTGGCCCGACCGCGTGCCGCCGTCGCTCCTGCACCCGCAGGTGTCGATCGCGCGCACCCGCCCGGCCTGGGGCGGCGAAGGGCGGATCGAGGAGATCGGCCGGCTGGCCCTGCGCTGCATCGCCGAGGCGAAGGAGACCATCTACCTGGAGAACCAGTACTTCACGTCGCCGGTCGTCACCGAGGCGCTGGCGCGGCGGCTGGGCGATCCGGACGGCCCCGACATCGTGCTCGTCGCCACCGGCCAGTCGCCGAGCTGGTTCGACCGGCTCACCATGGACCACGCCCGGGGCGCGATGGTGTGGCGGCTGCGGGTGGCCGACGTGTTCGGCCGCTTCCGTGCGCTCTACCCGACGACGCCGGCCGGCTCGAAGATCATCGTCCACTCCAAGACCAGCATCTTCGACGATCGGATCGTGCGGATCGGCTCGGCCAACCTGAACAACCGCTCGATCGGCTACGACAGCGAACTGGAGCTCGCCGTCGAGGCCGACGAGGACGAGGCGCGCCTGGCGGTCGGCGCCTTCCGCGACCGGCTCGTGGGCCATTTCATGGGCGTGACCGGCGACATGGTCTCCAAGACGCGCCGGGAACGCGGCGGGCTCTGCGCCGCCATCGACCACCTCAACCGCGGCGGCCGCCTCAAGCCCGTGGATCCCCGGCGCGGCAGCGCGATGCAGGAGTTCTTCGCCAACCTGCACCTGGGCGACCCGTCCGACCCCAGCGACGCCTGGCGGCCGTTCCGCCGGCGCGACCGCCTGTTCGGCCAGGCGCGCGAACTCACCACGCGGCCACGCTAGACCAGAGCCTTCGGCGCTCAGCCCGAGGGCGCGAGGTCGAAGTCCATCACCAGGGGCAGGTGGTCGGAGGCCACACGGCTCAGCGGGTCGAAGGGCGCGAAGACGTCGTCCACCCGGATGCCGGGGCTCACGAAGTGGTGGTCGATGCGCAGCACCGGCAGCGGCGAGGGGAAGGTCGACGTCGGCTGTCGGCGCCGCGCGAGCGTGCGGGCCGGCCGCAGGCGCCGGGTCAGGGTGCGGTAGACGAGGGAGCTCGCGGTGGCGTTGAAGTCGCCCAGCAGGATCGCCGGCCCCCGGCACTCGGGGTGCTCCAGCCACTCGGGGCCCGCCAGGTGCGCCGCCTGGATCTGCTGCTCGCGCGGGACGAGGCCCAGGTGGGTGTTGACGATCTGCAGCGGCCGCCCCGCGACCTCCACCTCGATCCACAGCGCCCCGCGCGGCTCCAGCCCGCGGATGCGATCGTAGCCGGGCAGGGCGGCGGCCTTCACCAGCCGCTCGGGCAGGCCCGTGAGGATGGCGTCGCCATAGCGTTCCTCCTCCACCTGCATCGCGGGGTGGAAGTGGTGGGCCATGTCCAGGCGCCGCGCGATCTCGTGCGCTTGGTCGACGCCGCCCGTGCGGCGGCGGCCCACGTCCAGCTCCTGCAGCGCCACGATGTCGGGGTCGAGCGCCGCCAGCACGGCGGCGACGCGGCCCACGTCGAGGCGGCGGTCGTTTCCGACGCAGCGGTGGACGTTGTAGGTCACGATACGGGGCATGGAAGCGGGGGTTGTGGCGGCTCGGGGCCGCAGAGGCAATGAAAACGGGGGCAAGGTTGCCAACTCCCATCCTCAGGGTTCAGTTTCCCGGGCGCTGGTTTGTCATCCGGGGGAGAACGATGAGCGCAGCCCTTGTCGCGGTCCTGTTCCTGCAAGGCGCCGCTGCGGCCCAGCGCCCGGCGCCGTCCACGGCCGACCTGCCGCCCTGGAGCCGGACGCCCACGGCCGAGGACATGACCAAGGCCTACCCGCCCGAGGCGCTGGCCGCCAATTTCGCCGGCTCGGCCACCATCGAATGCACCGTGGGCGCCACGGGCGCGCTCGGCGACTGCGTGACCATCAACGAGACGGCCCCGGGCTTCGGCGCGGCGGGGCTGGCGGTGGCCGACAAGTTCCAGTTGCCGCTCAGGAGCCCGTCGGGCGCCAGCACGGTGGGCCGCAACGTCCGCTTCCCGATCCGCTGGCTGAACCCCACCAGGGCCAAGCTCGAGACCGCCGTGATGTACGACGACGAAGGCCGCGTCGGGAACGTCGCGTTCAACTGCCGCGTCCGCGAGGACCGCGCGCTCGACAACTGCGTGGTGGTCGACGCGCGGCCGGCGGGCACCAACCTGTTCGCCGTCGCCGGCCCGGTGGCGCTGCGCGCCAAGGCCCCCGCCAACATCAAGGCCGGCACGCGGGTGCTGATGGTCGTCGAGCTCCGCGCGAACAGATAGGGCAGGGTCATGTTGAGTTCCGTCCTTGCGGCCGCCCTGATGCAGGCCACGGCGCCCGCCGCCCCGGCCGCGCCGTCGATCATCACCAACCCGGACTGGCAGCGCCGTCCGAGCGGCCAGGACGTCGGCCGGCTCTATCCCAAGGCCGCGTTGAAGGACGACCTGGCCGGGCGCGCCACGATCTCCTGCGACGTGGCCGTCGATGGGCGGCTTACCGGGTGCCGCGCGACCTCGGCCAATCCGGAAGGCGCGGGCTTCGAGGAGGCGGCCCTCGCCATGGCCGACGTGTTCCGCATGCGGCCGCTCACGAAGGACGGTCGCCCGGTGGCGGGCGGCGTCGTTCGGATCCCGATCATGTTCATCATACCGGCCAACCTCCGCGCCACGCCGGTCGCCGCGCGGAGTCCCGAGGTGAAGGCCGAGATCGTGGAGCTGGACTGCCGCTACAGGGACCTGCACCTCGACAACTGCTTCGCGCGCGGCGCGAGCACGGCGAAGGCGCAGGAGGTGGCGCTGAAGCTCGCCGAGGACGTCACCCTGCCGCCGTTGCCGACCGCGCGCCGGCAAGGCCGGATCGTGCTTCCGCTCGTCTTCACCGATGCGTCCGGCGCCATGGCGTCGCCCGACGTGGTGACGCGGCCGATCTGGCACGACCGCCCGACGATCCAGGACGTCTACCGCGCCTACCCGCCGGCCGCGAAGAAGAGCGGCGAGGTGGGCAACGTGGTCGTCGAATGCCAGATGGAGGGCCGCGGGCCGCTCGGCGCCTGCACGGTGCTCAGCGAGGATCCCGCCGGCCGGGGCTTCGGTGCGGCGGCGCTGACGCTGATGCCGAAGTTCCGCGCCGACGAGGCCGACGCCTTCGGCCTGAAGGTGGCCGGCCGCAAGGTGCGCATCCCGATCCGCTTCTCCTCCGCCCCGCCGCCGACGCGCGGGACGGGGAACTGAGGGAGGACGCGAGGCCATGGTCGCGTTGGCGCTCGCCGCGATGCTGCAGGCCGTGGCGCCCGTCGAGGCTACCGCCTCGTCGGCAGGCCGTGAGATCGCCAACCCGGACTGGCGCCGGGTCGAGCGGGGCGGCAGTCCGCTTCGCTTCTACCCGGCCGCCGCGCAGAGACGCGGAATAGAAGGGTCGGCGACGATCGCCTGCGTCGTCGACGCCGGCGGCATGCTTCATGACTGCCAGGTGCTTTCCGAGGCGCCAGTCGGTGTGGGCTTCGGCGAAGCGGCGGTTCGGATGTCCGTGCTCTTCCGGATGCATCCGTTGGACAAGGATGGTCAGAAGGTCGACGGCGGCGTGGTGCGAATTCCCATTCGATTCCGCTTGCCGCGCCGCTGACTCCAGCGCGCGGGCGTCTGGGAAACCCGGCTTCCGCTGACGTTGACGCAAGCGTCATCTTTCGCAGCGCCACTGCCTTGCGTATAGGGTCGGTCCGATACGGCGTAAGCTGCACGCCCTGACGGAGGACGGCCATGAACCTCGATTTCACCCCGGAAGAGAACACCTTCCGCGAAGAGGTCCGGACCTTCATCAAGGAGAACTACCCGGCTGCGCTGCGCAAGGCGCAGGACGAGGGCCGTCCGCTGACCAAGGACGAGTACCTGATGTGGCACAAGATCCTGGCCAAGAAGGGCTGGGTCGCGCCGGGCTGGCCGAAGGAACTGGGCGGCACGGGCTGGACGCCCACGCAGAAGTACATCTGGTCGGAAGAGACCGCGCGCGCCGACTGCCTGCCGATCCTGCCGTTCGGCATGTCGATGCTGGCGCCGGTGATCTACACGTTCGGCACCGACGAGCAGAAGAAGACGTTCCTGCCCGACATCTACAACGGCGACGTCTGGTGGTGTCAGGGCTACTCCGAGCCGGGCGCCGGGTCGGACCTGGCCAGCCTGAAGACCAAGGCCGAGCGGATCACCGCCGACGACGGCAAGGAGTACTACATCGTCAACGGCCAGAAGACGTGGACGACGCTGGGCCAGCACGCCGACTGGGGCTTCTTCCTGGTCCGCACCGATCCCGACGCCAAGCCGCAGTCGGGCATCTCGTTCCTGCTGATCGACATGAAGACGCCGGGCATCGAGGTCCGGCCGATCATCACGCTCGAGGGCGGCCACGAGGTGAACGACGTCTTCCTCGACAACGTGAAGGTGCCGGTCGAGAACCGCATCTTCCACGAGAACCAGGGCTGGACCTGCGCCAAGGCGCTGCTGGCGCACGAGCGCAGCGGCATCGCCGGCGTGGCGCGCTCGAAGCGCAACCTCGAGAAGCTGCGGACCATCGCCAACACCGAGCGGTCGGACACGGGCAGCGCCCTGCTCAGCGACTCCTTCTTCCGCCGCAAGGTGGCCGAGTTGGAGATCGACCTGACGGCGCTGGAGTTCACCGAACTGCGCACCCTGGCGGGCGAGTCGAGCGGCAAGGGCCCCGGCCCGGAGAGCTCGATCCTCAAGATCAAGGGCACCGAGATCCAGCAGCGCCTGCAGGAGCTGGCCCTGGAGGCCGTGGGCCACTACGGCGCGCCGTTCCTGCGCGACCTGTCGGGCTCGAACGCCACCGTGGGCCCCGACTACGCCGACGGCCTGGCGGGCGAGATGTTCAACGGCCGCAAGACCTCGATCTACGGCGGCTCCAACGAGATCCAGCGCAACATCATCGCCAAGATGGTGCTGGGGCTTTAGGGCAGTCGGTTCCCCTCCCCCTTGCGGGGAGGGGCTAGGGGTGGGGGTGTCTACGGTGAGGTGGGGGCAGCACCCCCACCCCCGGTCCCCGCAAGGGGGAGGGGAGATTTGGAGCGAACGCCAGGAGCGATTCACCGATCCGACCGCGCGGACCGTTCCGCGCGTCGGATGCGGCGCACGCCAACCTACGCCGAACGCGATCTCTGGCAGGTGCTCCGCAAGACCGACCTTCACTTCCGGCGACAGGCGCCGTTCGGGCCCTACATCGCCGACTTCGCCTGCCACTCCGCCCGACTGATCGTCGAGCTGGATGGCGGCATCCACGACTTGCCTTCCGTAGCGGCGAAGGACTTGGAACGAGAGGCTTGGCTGACGGCCCGCGGTTATCGCGTTATGCGGTTCCGGAACAGCGAGCATCCCGAGGACATCGTCCGCATCATCTTCGAGCGGCTCAGCGCCGACACCCCCACCCCCAGCCCCTCCCCGCAAGGGGGAGGGGGGCAGAAGGAGTAGACCACCGTGGATTTCAGCTTCACCGAAGAACAGTCGATGCTGCGCGACACGGTGGCGGCGTATCTCGCCGACCACTACGACTTCGACAAGCGCCGCGCCGTCGTGACCAAGGAGCCCGGCTGGCGGCCCGAGGTCTGGAAGGCCTTCGCCGAGGAGCTGGGCATCCTGGGTGCGCCGTTCTCGGAGGAGCTGGGCGGCCTGGGCGGCGGCGCCATCGACAACATGGTCGTCATGGAGGAATTCGGTAAGGCGCTGGTCGTCGAGCCCTACCTCGGCACCGTGGTGATCGGCGGCGGCTTCCTGAAGCACTCGGGCCATGCCGGCGCGGCCGACCTGATCGGCGGCATCATCGGCGGGACCAACATCTTCGCCTTCGCCTACGCCGAGCCGAAGGGCCGCTACAACCTGGCCGCCCTGGAGACCACGGCGAAGAAGGACGGCGCGGGCTGGGTCCTGAACGGCCACAAGGCGGTGGTGATCGGCGCGCCGTTCGCCACCCACCTGATCGTCACCGCCCGCACCGCCGGCGGCCCGCGTGACGCGCAGGGCATCTCGGTGTTCCTGGTCGAGAAGGGCGCCAAGGGCGTGACCACGCGCGACTACCCGACCGTCGACGGCCTGCGCGCCTCGGAGGTCTACTTCGAGAACGTGAGCCTGGGCGCCGACGCCCTGATCGGCCCGGCCGACAACGGCCTGCCGCTGGTCGAGAAGGTGGTGGACGAGGCCATCGCCGCCACCTGCGCCGAGGCCTGCGGCGTGCTGCGCAAGCTGCACGAGGGCACGCTGGAGTACACCAAGCAGCGCAAGCAGTTCGGCCAGCCGATCAGCTCGTTCCAGGTGCTGCAGCACCGCATGGTCGACATGTTCATCAACGTCGAGCAGGCCGTGTCGATGACCTACATGGCCAACATCAAGGTCACCGACGACGCCGAGCGCGCGAAGGCCGCCTCGGCCGCCAAGGTGCAGATCGGCAAGGCCTGCCGCTTCGTGGGCCAGAACGCCATCCAGTTGCACGGCGGCATGGGCATGACCGACGAGATGGCCATCGGCCACTACTTCAAGCGCGCCACCATGATCGAGACGGCGTTCGGCTCGGTCGACCATCACCTGGCCCGCTACGAGTTCTTGAGCCTGGGCGCGGCGGCCTGATCCTCCGACAGGAACGTCATCCCGCGGCTTGTCCGCGGGACCCATGAATGGCGAGATTCCGGAGGCCCGCGGCGGCGACGCTCGCGGGCCTTCTGCCATGTCCGCGCGTATGGGTCCCGCGGACAAGCCGCGGGATGACGTTCTGGTGGGGTGGGGAAGTTCGGGTTGTCCGAACGACCCCTGCGCGGCACACCTTCGCCATGGGCAAGGACGCACAGGTCGCCGCGCGGTTCGCCGACGGCCCCGATGAAGGCCGGTTGCAGTACGAGGCGCCGAAGCTGCTGTTCCGCGGGCGCGAACGGCGCGTGTGGGACGCCGAGGCGCTCAAGGGGGTCCGCGCCGAAGGCCCCGACCTCGTGCTGACGGACGGCGCCCGCTTCACGCTCGGCGAGAAGGCGGCCGCGAACTGGGCCGACGCGATCGCCAATCCCAGGGGGCGGCTCGACAAGATCGGCGTGAAGGCGGGCATGCGCGTCGCCGTCCTGGGCGTCGCCGACCACGCCTTTGCCGGCGAGCTGGCCGCGCGCGACGCGGCGCTCGTGAACGACCTCGAAGCCCTGGACCTCCTGTTCTACGCCGCCGACAGCGCGGGCGAACTGGCCCGCCTCGGCGAGCTCGTGCCGGCGCTGGCGGAGAGGGGCGCGCTCTGGGTCGTCTCGCGCAAGGGCAAGGCCGCCACTGTCAGGGACGTCGAGGTCATGGCCGCGGCCAAGGCCTTCGGCCTCGTCGACAACAAGGTAGTGGGATTTTCCGACACCCTGACGGCGCTGCGCTTCACGCGCCGCCGCGGATGAGCGCCGACATCGCCGGCTTTGCGCGGACATGACGTCAGCCCGCGGTTGCGGGGCAGGGCCGGGGCGCCCTAACCGGGAGCGCGATGGCCCTCCGCGACTTCGCCCTGCTCATGGCCATGTGCCTGGTCTGGGCGGTGAACAACATCGTGTCGAAGTATGTGGTGAGCACGCTGGACGTGCCGCCGCTGTTCTATGCGGCGTGCCGGTTCCTGATCGTGGCGGCCTGCCTGATCCCCTTCCTGCGGCCGGCGCCGAAGCCGACGTGGCGGCTGATCCTCACCGCCTTCCTGATGGGGGGCGGCAACTTCGGCCTGATGTTCGTGGGGCTGAAGTACTCCACGCCGTCGGCCGCGGCGGTGGTGCTGCAGCTCGGCATGCCGATGACGCTGATCCTGTCGATGATGTTCCTGGGCGAGCGCGTGCGCTGGCGGCGCGGGCTGGGCATCGCCCTCACCTTCGCCGGCGTGCTGACCGTGATGTACGACCCGCACGGCTTCGCCCTCTCCACCGGGCTGATGCTGATCGCCGGCGCGACGCTGATGTCGTCGGTGGGCGTCATCCTGACCAAGCAGATGGAGGACATGCGGCCCATCACCTTCCAGGCCTGGGTGGGGCTGGTGTCGCTGGCGCCGATGGCCGCGCTCTCGGCGATCTTCGAGCCCGGGCAGGTGGAGATCGCGCTGCACGCCGGCTGGCCGTTCCTGGCCGCAGTGGCGTTCTCGGCCTTCATCGTCTCGGTGGGCGCGCATACGCTCTACGTGACGATGCTGCAGAAGTACGAGGCCAACCTGATCTCGGCGCTGATCCTGGTGACGCCGCTGGAGACCATCGCGCTCGGCGTCCTCGTCCTGGACGACCCGTTCGGGCCGCGGCTCCTCGTCGGCAGCGCGCTGGCGCTCGCCGGCGTCTTGATCATCGCCCTGCGGGGCAGTCAGGTGATGGCCATGCTGCTCGCCATGCGGAATCGCGCGTGATGGATGTGATCCCGGCCCCGTCGCCGAACTTCGACGCGCGCACGACGCCGCCCTCGATCCTGGTGCTGCACTACACCGGGATGAGATCGGGCGAAGAGGCCATCGCGCGCCTGCGCGACCCCGATGCGCGGGTCAGTTCGCACTACGTGGTCGAGGAGGACGGGCGCGTCTTCAGCCTGGTGGCCGAGGAGCGGCGTGCATGGCACGCGGGCGTCTCGTTCTGGCGCGGCCGCAGGAACGTCAACGGCGACTCCATCGGCATCGAGATCGTGAACCCCGGCCACGAGTTCGGCTACCGCGCGTTCCCGGACGCCCAGGTCGCCGCCGTGACCGAGCTCGTGGGCGACATCCGCACCCGCTGGGCCATCGAGGACCGCGACATCGTCGGCCACGCCGACGTCGCGCCTGCGCGCAAGGAAGACCCCGGCGAACTCTTCCCCTGGAAGCGCCTCGCCGAGGCCGGCCACGGACTCTGGGCCGAGGCCCCGCCCGCGCCCGGCGCCCCGATCGGAGAGGGCGAGGAGGGCGCCGCCGTCTTCGCCCTGCAGGCCGGCTTCACCCGCCTCGGCTACGACCTCCCGCCCTCGGGCCGGTTCGACGCCGACACCGCCGCGGTGGTCCGGGCCTTCCAGCGGCACTGGCGACAGGCGCGGGTGGACGGCCTGGCGGACGGCGAGACGCGCGCGCGGCTGATCGCGCTGCTGCGGCTCTCTTCCCTCCCTTAATGGCGAGGGAAGTGCTAAGTCGCCCGTGGATCAGACGGCCGGGCGGTCGCGGCGCTTTCGGGCGTCGAGGAAAGTCCGGGCTCCACGACGACATGGCGGTGGGTAACGCCCACCGGGGGTGACCCCAGGGATAGCGCCACAGAGAGCAGACCTCCTTCGCCTCGGCGGAGGGAAGGGTGAAAGGGTGGGGTAAGAGCCCACCGGGCCGCTGGTGACAGGGGCCGCATGGCAAGCCCCGCCAGGAGCAAGACCGAATAGGGATCCCGCGTCCTCTCCCATTCTTCGGAGCGGGAAGGGCAGGGCCGTCGCCGGCCCAGGGATCCGGGTAGGTCGCGAGAACCGGCCGGCAACGGCCGGTCCAGAGGAATGACCGTCACGCGCCTCCTTCGCGAGGAGAGGGTGCGGACAGAACCCGGCTTACAGGCCGTCTGATCTCTTTCCCGACCTTGCCTCCCCCCGCTCCGCGCCAAAGATGTTCCAAGTATGTTCTGTGGATAACTCTTGCGAATTAACCATGAGACCGTTGGACACCTCTGTTTTGGCTCAAATAGTCATCTGGTGTCATTGAAACCCACTCAGTCCCATGTTAACCCAATTGCAATTCGTCGGTCGGAACGCGGGGTCGGGCGCGGGTTCCAGAGGCCGCTGAAGGGCAGGGGGCTGGTTCAGAGGGATGTTTCTCTCGACGTTCGAGAAGCAGCTTGACGCAAAGCGGCGCATCGTCGTGCCGCAGGAGTACCGCGCCACGCTCTCGGCGGACGGTGTCTTCGTCTTCCCCTCCATTCGCTCCAACTGCATCGAAGGCGGCGGTCAGGCCCTGTTCGACCGCTATGGCGCGATGGCCGACGAACTGGAGTTCGGCGACGAGCTGCGGGATTCCATCGAACGCAACGTCTTCGGCGAGATGCAGAAGCTCTCCTTCGACACCGCCGGGCGCATCACCCTGCCCGAAGGGCTCTGCGACCAGTACGGCATCGGCGACTGGGTCGCCGTCGTCGGTCTGCGCGACCGCTTCGAGATCTGGGAGCGCGACGCCTATCGCGCCCAGCGCGACGCCGACCGCGAGCGCGCCCGCACCGGCCTGGCCGACATGCGTGTGCGCCAGCGCGCCGCGCGGCTGGGGGGCGGCGCATGAGCGCCCCTTCCAAGACCAGCCCGGGCAAACCTCATATCTCCGTCCTGCTCGACGAAACGGTCGAGCATCTCGCCGCCAAGCCCGGCGACGTGATCGTGGACGGCACCTTCGGCGCGGGTGGCTACACCCGCGCGATCCTGGCGACAGGCGCGAAGGTCGTGGCCTTTGACCGCGACCCTACGGTCCGTCGCTTCGCCGCGGGATTTCCGGAAGACCGCTTCAGACTGGTGGAAGCGAAATTCTCGGAAATGGACGCGGTCCTCGGCGAGGGCCATGCCGATGGCGTGGCCCTCGACCTCGGGGTGTCCTCGATGCAGTTGGACGAGGCCGCGCGCGGCTTCTCGTTCATGGCCGACGGGCCGCTCGACATGCGCATGGGCGGCGACGGTCCGAGCGCGGCGGACCTGGTCAATACGGCCGAGCAGGACGAGCTGGCCCGCATCATCTTCGTCTACGGGGAGGAGCGCGAAAGCCGCCGCATCGCCCGCGCCATCGTCAGGCGCCGGGCCGAGCAGGCCTTCACCCGCACCGTGGAGCTGGCCGAGTTCGTCGAGCAGGCGCTGGGCGGCCGCCGGGGCGCCAAGATCCATCCCGCCACCCGCACCTTCCAAGGCCTGCGCATCGCGGTGAACGACGAACTGGGCGAGCTGGAGGCGGGCCTCGCCGCCGCCGAACGCGTCCTGAAGGCCGGCGGGCGGCTCTGCGTCGTCACGTTCCATTCGCTCGAAGACAGAATCGTGAAGACGTTCCTGGGCGAGCGGGCGGGGCGGACGCCTTCCGGGTCGCGTCATGCGCCGCCGGTGGCGCAAGGACCCGCGCCCAGCTTCCGCCTGCTCTTCAACGGCGCTCAAGGCCCGTCGGAAGCGGAGGTGGCGGCCAATCCCCGCGCCCGCTCGGCGAAGCTGAGAGCGGCGGTGCGAACCGACGCTCCGGCCTGGACCCTGCTTCGCCAGGGCTACGCGGGGCAGGGGGCGGCGCCTGTCCTTCGCAGCTCCGGAAGGAGCGTAGGAGGATGAGCGTGTTTTCGAAGAAGGTCCGGGGTTTCCGGCTGCTCGACCTGATCGGGGTCGGCTTCCTGATCGCCCTGATCCTGGGCGTCTATCTGGCCAAGACGATGGCCGGCCGCGAGCGCGCCGAGATCGCCTCCGTCGAACGCGAGATCAGGACCGAGAGGTCGCGCATCCGCCTGTTGCAGGCCGAGGTGGCCCACCTGGAACAGCCCGGCCGCATCGAGCGGCTGGCGGCCACCTACCTGAAGATGGAGACCGTGCCGGCCAACCGCGAGGCGCGCGCCGACGAGCTTCCGGGGCTGGCCAAGGCCGGCCCTGCGCCGGCGTCCAAGGCCCCGTCGGCCGTCGCCGCCATGGTCGACGGCGGCAACCACGTCCCCGGCGTCCCGCCGCCGCCGCCGCCGGAGGCCAACCCCGTGCGCGTGGCGCAGGCCGCGCCGGTCGTCGCCACGCCGGCCGCCGGAGCGGCGCGATGAGCCTCGATCAGCAGGCGTTCGGCCGCTGGGGCCTGCCGCGCTGGCTCGCCGAGCGCATGTGGGGCCTCGAGCATGCCTTCGAGCGCGCCCGCGCCTCGGGCCGCGCCGAGGACGACACCCGCCTGCGCATCTTCTTCGTGATGGTGCTGTTCGGCCTGGGCTTCCTGACCGTGGCGGTCGGCGCGACCCGCGCGGCCCTGTTCTCGGATGCGGCCAGGACCAGCGGCATGATCGCGCCGGTCGGCGCCTCGCGCGCCGACCTCGTCGACCGCAACGGCCAGTTGCTGGCCCGCGATCTCACGCACTACGGCCTCTACATCGATCCGCGCGAAATCTGGGACCAGGCCGAGACCCGCCGTTCGCTGCTGGCGATCCTGCCCGACCTCGAAGCCGAGCGGCTGGAGCGGGCGCTGCGCGGCCACCGCCGCATCTTCGTCCTGGGCGCGCTGACCCCGGCCGAGCGCAACAGGGTGCATGAGCTGGGCCTGCCGGGCGTGACCTTCGAGCCCGAGCCGCGGCGCGTCTATCCGCTGGGCCCGAGCGCGGCCCACATCATCGGCTTCTCCGACGCCGGCGGCGAAGGCCTGTCGGGCGCCGAGGCCGCCTTCAACGACGACATCCGTGCGGCGGCCGCCGGCAACGGCACGATCCCGCTCTCCATCGACCTGCGCGTCCAGGGCGCGCTGGAGGACGAGCTCTGGAAGGCCGTGGCCGAGTTCACGCCCAAGGGCGCCGTGGGCGTGGTGACCGACGTCCACACGGGCGAGATCCTGGGCCTTGCGAGCTGGCCTGTGTTCGATCCCAACAAGCCCGGCAAGGCCGGCGTCTACGCCCAGACCAACCGCGCCGCGGCCTCGGTCTTCGAGATGGGCTCGACGTTCAAGGGCTTCACGGTCGCCATCGGCCTCGACACCGGGGTGGCCACGCCCACCTCCACCTACGACGCGACCCAGCCGTTCCATCTCGGCTACCGGACCATCCACGACTACCACGCCGCCCGGAAGGTGCTGAACCTGGTCGAGGTGTTCCAGCATTCGTCCAACATCGGCACCGCCAAGCTGGCCGTGGGCATCGGCCCCGAGAGGATGGGCAAGTACTTCAACGGCCTGGGCCTGACGACGCCGGCGAAGGTCGAACTGATCGAGAGCGCGCGTCCCCTGACGCCCAAGGTCTGGAACGAGGACGCCGTCGCCTCCACCTCGTTCGGTCACGGCATCAACGTGAGCCCGCTGGCCCTGGCGCGGGCCTACGGCGCGGTGCTGAACGGCGGAAAGTTGATCCCGCTCACGATCCGGAAGGTGGAACCGGGCGCGCAGATCGACGGTCCCAGGGTCATGTCCGAGAAGACCTCGCTCGAGATGCTGTCGATCATGCGGGCCAACGTCACCGGCGGCTCGGGCAAGTCGGCGAACATCGAGGGCCTGTACGTCGGCGGCAAGACCGGCACCGGCGAGAAGTACGACCCGGCGATCCGCGGCTACAGCCACGCCAAGCAGGTCTCGTCGTTCGCGGCCATCTTCCCGACCACCGGCGGGGTCGCCGACAAGCGCTACTTCGTCCTGATCCTGATGGACGAGCCGCACGCCACGGCCCGCAGCGCCGGCTACGCCACCGGCGGCTGGGTCGCCGCGCCGGCCGTCGGCCGCGTGATCGAGCGCATCGCGCCGTTCCTGGGCGTCCAGCGCCGCCACAACGTCGCCCAGGCCGTCCCCGTGGAGCAGCCCACCGCCGAGGGGGCGAGCGACGGCCAATGACCCTCCTTCGCCAAGGCATCGGAGGGCTTCGGCCCAGATCCTTCGAAGCTCCTGCATGGAGCGAAGCCGGATGACCGCGCGGCTCTCCAAGATCGTGAAGCGCGACCTGGGCGTGGATCCGGAGATCGCCGGCGTCACCGCCGACAGCCGCAAGGTCGGGCCGGGGTTCCTGTTCGCCGCCCTGCCGGGGTCCAGGGCCGACGGCGCGACCTTCGCGGCCAAGGCCGTCGAGGCGGGCGCGGCGGCGGTCATCGCCGACCAGGACCTGAACCTCGCGGTCCCCACGATCGTCTGCCGCGATCCGCGCAGGGGCTACGCCCTGGCCGCCGCCAACTTCTGGGGCCGCCAGCCGCAGACCTGCGTCGCCGTCACCGGCACCAACGGCAAGACGTCGGTCGCGAACTTCTGCCGCCAGATCTTCGCCGGCGCCGGCCACGTCTCGGCCAGCATGGGCACCCTGGGCCTCACCGTCTCGCGGCCCGACGGCGCGGTCGACCAGCTCACCCCGCCCGGCCTGACGACGCCCGACGCCGGCGACGTCGCCGAGCTGCTGGCGCGCATCAGCCAGATGGGCGTGACCCACTTCGCGATGGAGGCCTCGTCGCACGGCATCGACCAGCGCCGGCTGGACGGCGTGCGGCTGGCCGCGTCCGGGTTCCTGAACCTGACCCAGGACCATCTCGACTACCACGTGACCATGGACGCCTACCTGAAGGCCAAGCTGCGCCTGTTCGAGCAACTGATGCCGCGGGGCGCCACGGCGGTGCTCAACGCCGACAACGAGGCCTTCCCGTTCTTCGCGGCCGCCTCGGTGGTGTCGGGCCAGCGGGTGATGAGCGTGGGCGAGACCGGCCAGGCGCTGAAGCTGCTCGCCCGGGAACTGTTGCCCGACGGCCAGCGGCTCCAGGTCCGCGCGGAGGGCCGGGTGTTCGACATGCGCCTGCCCCTGGCGGGCGATTTTCAGGCTTCCAACGCCCTGGTGGCCGCCGGCCTCTGCAAGGCGGCGGGCCTGTCCTACGAGGAGGCCTTCGCCGGCCTCGAGAAGCTGACCGGCGTAGCCGGGCGCCTGCAGCGCGTCGGGACCACCGGCCACGGCGGCGAGGCTTACGTGGACTACGCCCACACGCCCGACGGCCTGGAGACGGTGCTGAAGGCGCTGCGGCCGCACGTCCGCGGCAAGCTGGTCGTGGTGTTCGGCGCCGGCGGCGACCGCGACAAGACCAAGCGCCCGCTGATGGGCCAGGTCGCAGCGAAGTTCGCCGACGTCGCGATCGTCACCGACGACAATCCGCGCACCGAGGTCGCCGCCACGATCCGCGCCGAGGTTCTCGCCGGCGCGAAGGGCGCGAAGGAGATCGGCGACCGCCGCGAGGCGATCCGCGCGGCCGCCGCGATGCTGCAGGACGGCGACATCCTGGTCGTCGCCGGCAAGGGCCACGAGCAGGGCCAGATCGTGGGCGACGTGGTCCACCCCTTCGACGACGTGGCCGAGACCGCCAGGGCGCTGGAGCTGGTCCATGGCTGACCCGCTCTGGACGTCGAAGGATATAGCGGCGGCGACGGGCGGGGTGGAGGCAGGCGGGTTCGCGGCCACCGGCGTTTCCATCGACACCCGCAGCCTGGAGCCCGGCGACCTTTTCGTCGCGCTGGCGGGCGCGCGCGACGGCCACGAGTTCGTGGCGCAGGCGATGGCCGGGGGCGCGGCCGGGGCCCTGGTGAGCCGCGACGTCGATGCGCCGGCGGTGAAGGTCGCCGGCGACGTGCTCGTGGCGCTGGAGAAGCTGGGCGTGGCGGCGCGCGAGCGGGCGCCGCAGGCCAGGCGCGGCGCGGTCACCGGCTCGGTCGGCAAGACCTCGGTCACCCAGGCGGTTATGGCGGGCCTTTCGCTCGCCGGACCGGCCCATTCGTCCGTGAAGAGCTACAACAACCACATCGGCGTGCCGCTGACGCTGGCGCGGATGCCGGCCGCGACGCGGCGCGCGGTGTTCGAGATCGGCATGAACCACGCCGAGGAGATCCGGCCGCTCTCCAAGCTCGTCAGGCCGCACGCCGCGCTCGTCACTACGGTCGGCCCCGTCCACACCGAGAACTTTCCCGACGGCGAGGCGGGCGTGGCCCGCGCCAAGGCGGAGGTGTTCGAAGGCCTGGAGCCCGGCGGCGTCGCCGTCCTCAACGCCGACAACCGCTGGTTCGACCTGCTGGCGGCGGCAGCCCGGGACGCCGGCGCCGTCGTCCGCACCTTCGGCCGGGCCGAGCACTGCGACGCCCGCCTGATCGACTTCCAGGTTCCCGGCTCCCACGCCGTCGTCCAGGCCCGCTTCGACGGCACGGCGATGGACTTCCCGATCCTGCAGACCGGGCTGCACTGGGGCCTGAATGCGATGGCCGTGCTGCTGATGCTGCAGGCCCTCGACGTCGACCTCGACAAGAGCCTGGCCGCGCTGGGCGCGTTCGAACCGCTGGCCGGGCGCGGCGCCGAGAAGACCGTCGCCGTCTCCGGCGGCGCCTTCACGCTCATCGACGAGAGCTACAACGCCAACCCGATCTCGATGGCGTCGGCCATCGCCACCCTGGGCGCGCGGGCCGCGCCGGGCCGCCGGATCGTGGCCCTGACCGACATGCTGGAACTCGGGCCGCAGCAGGCCGAGTTCCACGCCCGCCTCGCGGAGCCGCTGGCCTCTGCGTCGATCGACCTCGTCTTCTGCGCCGGTCCTCTGATGAAATCGCTCTGGGACGCCCTTCCGCCGACTCGGCGCGGCGGCTACGCGGAAACGGCGGCCGAACTCGCGCCGCGCGTCGCCGAAGCCGTGAGAGCGGGCGACGTCGTGATGGTGAAGGGGTCGAACGGGTCGAAGGCCGGGCAGGTCGCCCAGGCGTTGGCCGCGCTCGGCGACCCCTCCAGCGCCCGACCTGGGGAGACGCGCTGATGTTCTACTGGCTCTACCTGGCCTTCGGCGCGCACCAGTACGTCCCGGTCCTCAACCTGCTGAAGTACCAGACCACCCGCACGAGCCTGGCCATCTTCACCGCCTGGTTCGTGGTGACCCTGCTGGGCTCGCGCTTCATCCGCTGGATGCGCGCCAGGCAGGGAAAGGGCCAGCCGATCCGCACCGACGGCATCGAGCGCCACGTCATCGAGAAGGCCGGAACCCCGACCATGGGCGGGGTCATGATCCTGGCGGGCCTGTTCGCCGCGGTCCTGCTCTGGGCCGACCTGACCAACGTCTACGTCTGGGCCGTGTTGATCGTGACGGCCGGCTACGGCGTCCTGGGCTTCACGGACGACTACGCCAAGGTGACCAAGCAGAGCAGCGCCGGCATCTCCGGGAAGCTGCGCCTGGTGCTGGAGGCCAGCATCGCCATGGCGGCGGTCCTGCTGATCATCCTGGCGGCGCCGAAGCCGCCGGAGAACCCGGAGATCCTGACGTCGGTCACCTTCCCGATCTTCAAGCAGTACTTCGTGGACCTCTCCTGGGGCTACCTGCTGTTCGGCGCCTTCATCATCGTGGGCGCCGCCAACGCGGTGAACTTCACCGACGGGCTGGACGGCCTGGCCACGGTGCCGGTGATGATCGCCGCGGCCGCCTACGGCCTGATCGCCTACCTGGTCGGCAACTTCGTCTTCGCCAACTACCTGCAGCTCCATTTCGTGCCCGGGGTGGGCGAACTGGCGGTGTTCTGCGGGGCGCTGCTGGGCGCCGGGCTGGGCTTCCTCTGGTACAACGCGCCGCCGGCGAAGATCTTCATGGGCGACACCGGCTCGCTGGCGCTGGGCGGCGCCGTGGGCGCGATCGCGGTCGCCACACGCCACGAGATCGTGCTGGGCATCATCGGGGGGCTGTTCGTCGCCGAGACGCTGTCGGTGATGATCCAGGTCGTGTGGTTCAAGCGCACCGGCCGGCGCATCTTCCTGATGGCCCCGGTGCATCACCATTTCGAGAAGCTGGGCTGGTCGGAATCGACGGTCGTGATCCGGTTCTGGATCGTCGCCGTGATGCTGGCCCTGGTCGGCCTCGCCACCCTGAAGCTGCGGTAGGGAGGGTCGGCGCAGGCGTCATGATTCCGGTCCGCGGATTCGAAGGGAAGACCGTCGCCGTGTTCGGCCTGGCCCGCACGGGCCTGGCGGCCGCGCGCGCCCTCGAAGCGGGCAAGGCCAGGGTCGCGCTCTGGGACGACAACCCCAGGACCCGCGCCGCCGCGGAAGCCGAGGGTTTCACGCTGACCGACCTCACGAGCGCCGACTGGTCAGACTTCGCCGCGCTGATGCTCTCGCCGGGCGTTCCGCTCACCCACCCCAGGCCGCACTGGACGGTGGAGAAGGCCAGGGCCCAGGGCGTCGAGATCCTGGGCGACATCGAACTCTTCGCGCGGACCGTGAACGCGGCGCCGGAGCACAGGCGGCCGAAGGTCGTCGCCATCACCGGCACCAACGGCAAGTCGACCACAACCGCGCTGATCGGCCACGTCTGCGCCGAGGCCGGGCGCGACGTCCGGGTCGGCGGCAACATCGGCTCGGCGGTCTTCGGCCTGGACGACATGCACGGCGGCGCCGTCTACGTGCTGGAGCTGTCGTCCTACCAACTGGACCTGACGTCCTCCCTGAAGGCCGACGTCACGGTCATCCTCAACATCTCGCCCGACCATCTGGAGCGGCACGGCGACATGGAGGGCTACGTCGCGGCCAAGAAGCGGATCCTCGCCAACCAGGGCAAGGGCGACACCGCCGTCATCGGCGTGGACGACGCCTGGGGCCAGATGATCTGCACCGAGATCACCGCCGCCAACCGTCGAACCATCGTGCCGGTCAGCGCCAGCAAGGCCATGAGCCGCGGCGTCTACGTGCTGGACGGCCTGCTCTACGACGCCTCGGGCGAACGCACCGTCGAGGTCGCCGACCTGAAGCGGGCCCGCTCGCTGCCGGGCCGGCACAACTGGCAGAACGCGGCCGCCGCCTTCGCCGCCGCCAGGGGGCTGGGTGTCGATCCGGCCGCCGCCGCCCGCGCGCTGATGACGTTCCCGGGCCTCGCGCACCGGATGGAGACCCTGGGCGTGGTGGGCAAGGTCCGCTTCGTCAACGACAGCAAGGCGACCAACGCCGACGCCGCGCGCCAGGCGCTGTCGTCCTACCCGCAGGTCTACTGGATCGCCGGCGGCCAGCCGAAGTCGGGCGGCATCGACGACCTCGCCGACCTCTTCCCGCGGGTGGTCAAGGCTTACCTCGTGGGCGAGGCCGCGCCGGCCTTCGAGCAGACGCTGGAGGGCAAGGCCGCGACCGTCCGATGCGGCACGATCCCCGCCGCCGCGGAGGCCGCCTTCCGCGACGCCGAGGCCTCTGGCAAGGACGCGATCGTCCTGCTCTCGCCGGCCTGCGCGTCCTTCGACCAGTTCGCCGACTTCGAGCAGCGCGGCGACGCCTTCCGCGCCGCCGTCAACGCCATCGCCGCCGGTCAGACGCCCTCTGGCAGGGAAAGCAGGGGGGCTGCATGACCACCACCACGCCGAACAGCCACAGCCATGCCCATGCGTTCCCGCGCTCCGACCGCTCGCCGCTGGGCGTCTGGTGGTGGACGGTCGACCGCTGGATGCTGGGGGTCGTCGCGATCCTGATCGGCATCGGCGTGGTGATCTCGTTCGCCGCCAGCCCGGCCGCCGCCATGCGCATGAACATCGGCGACCCATTCCACTTCGCGGTGCGCCAGTGCGTTTTCGCCGCTGGGGCCATCGTCATCCTGATCAGCGTCTCGATGCTGGACGTGAAGGGGATCCGACGCGCCGCCTTCTTCATCTGGATCGCGGCGATCGCGGTGATGATCGCGCTGCCGTTCATCGGCCACAACGCCAAGGGGGCGACCCGCTGGATCGAGTTCGGCGGCTTCACCTTCCAGCCCTCGGAATACATGAAGCCCGCCCTGGTCATCCTGGTCGCCTGGATGTTCGCCGAGGGGCAGAAAGGGCAGGGCGTACCCGGCGTCTCCATCGCCTTCTGCCTCTTCGCCGTCTCGGTGGGCCTGCTGCTGATCCAGCCCGACGTGGGCCAGACGGTGCTCATCACCGTGGCGTTCGGCGCCGCCTTCTGGATGGCCGGCGTGCCCATATCCTGGGTGATGGGCCTGGGCGCCGTCGCCGTCGCGGGGCTCAGTTCCACCTACTTCCTCTTCCCGCACGTCCAGAGCCGCGTCGACCGGTTCTTCTCGCCGGAGAAGGCCGACACCCACCAGGTCGACGCCGCCGCGGTGGCCCAGGCCGCCGGCGGCCTCTTCGGCCGCGGTCCGGGCGAGGGCGTCATGAAGCGCAAGGTGCCCGACCTGCACACCGACTTCGCCGCGAGCGTCGGCGCCGAGGAGTTCGGCCTCGTGTTCCTGCTGCTGGTGATCTCGCTCTTCGCATTCGTCGTGGTGCGCGGCCTCATGCGCGCCATGAAGCTGAACGATCCGTTCGAGCAGGTGGCCGCCGCGGCGCTCTTCGTGCTCGTCGGCCAGCAGGCGATCATCAACCTGGCGGTGAACCTGAACATGATGCCGACCAAGGGCATGACGCTCCCCTTCATCAGCTACGGCGGCTCCTCGATGCTGGCCAGCGGGCTGACCATGGGCCTCGCGCTGGCGCTGACCCGTCGCCGACCCGGCGCGTACGTTCCGACCGAAGGCCTGGCCAAGGCGGGGGCGTACAACTGATGGGGCCTCCCCCGAAGAGGAACGATGCGTAAGATCGCCGTCGTCGCCGCCGGGGGCACCGGCGGGCACCTGTTCCCCGCCCAGGCGCTGGCCGAGGCCCTGATCGCGCGCGGCTGGGGCATCGTGCTGGCCTCCGACGAGCGGGTGGCGGGCCTGGCGCAGGACTTCCCGGCCGAACGCCGCATCGGTCTCTCGGCGGCCACCTTCAGGCGCGGCGATCCCGTCGGCATGCTCCGGGCGGGGTTCGCCGTCTCCCGCGGCGTCCTGCAGGCCCGGGCCGTCTTCCGCGAGATCGGCCCCAGGATCGTCGTCGGCTTCGGCGGCTATCCCTCGGCGCCGGCCCTCGTGGCCGCGATCCTCGACCGCCGCCCGACCGTCATCCACGAGCAGAACGCGGTGATGGGGCGCGCCAACCGCGTGCTCGCCCCCTACGTCCGCACCGTCGCCTGCGCCTTCCCGACGCTCAAGAAGGCTCCGGAGAGGGTGGCCGGACGCGCGCAGGTGGTCGGCAACCCCGTGCGCCCGCCGATCCGCGCGCTGTTCGACCTGCCCTACATGCCGCCCGAGCCGAACGGCCCCGTCCGCCTTCTCGTCACCGGCGGCAGCCAGGGGGCGCGGCTGCTCTCCGAGCTCGTCCCCGAGGCGATCAAGGCGCTGCCCGAAGACCTGCGCAAGCGCCTGCAGATCGTCCAGCAGACCCGGGCCGAGAGCATGAACACGGCCCGCCGAGCCTACCGCGACGCGCTCGTCGACGCCGAGATCGCGCCCTTCTTCCGCGACATCGCCAGCCGCCTGCGCGACGCCCACCTGGTCATCGGCCGGTCCGGCGCCGGCACCGTCTGCGAGTTCGCAGTGGCCGGGAAGCCCGCGATCCTCGTACCCCTGGCCATCGCGCTGGACGACGACCAGGGCCAGAACGCCCGGCTGCTGGCCGACGCCGGCGGCGCCGAGATCGCCCGCGAGGCCCAGCTCACCGTCGAGAGCCTGGCGAGCGCGCTCACCATCCTGCTGAACAATCCGGCGCGGCTCGCCAAGATGGCCGCTTCCAGCCGCAGCGTCGCCATTCCCGACGCCGCCGAACGCCTCGCCGACGTGGTCGAGCGGACCGCGGGCGCCTAGGCAGTCCGGTGCTCAGGCCGGGCGGAGGTCGGGCCGGGCGGAGGTCATGGGGTCCCGCCCTTGCGCGTCCAGGTCTTCAGGCTCTCGAGATAGGCGAGAAGCTCGTCGTAGCCCCGCTTCGAGCCGTAGGCGCAGCCGGTGGTATGCACCTTGGACGTCGCCCGCTGGATCATGATCGCCGGGTGCGCCGGCGAGCCGGGACGCGTAACGAGGTAGCTCACCTTGCCGTCGGGCGAGGAGTAGTAGCTGTAGGGCTCGGCCCCGACCTCGCCGGCCGGCACGAGCCTGGGCTGCGCCTTGATCGCCGCGACCTGTGCGTCGAAGGGCCTGGCGCAGTCGAGGTCCATGTAGACCACCCGCGCGTCCTCGTTGGGCTTCTGCGAGCAGCCGCAGAGCGTGAGGGCGGCGATCAGCGCAGCCCCCGGACGCACCCTAGGCCAGCTCCACCCGGTAGCTTTCGATCACGGTGTTGGCGAGGAGCTTCTCGCACATGGCCCTGACCTCGGCCTCGGCGGCGGCGGCGTCGGCAGCCTTCAGGTCGAACTCGATGGTGCGGCCGACGCGGACGTGTTCGACGCCGCTCCAGCCCAGGCCGTGCAACGCCTGCTCGACCGCCTTGCCCTGCACGTCGAGAACGCCGGGCTTCAGGAACACGTGGACTTTGGCGCGCACTAGTGGAGGCCCCCCTGAATCACGGTGGGCATCTCCTTCATGATCCCGAGACGGCGCGCAACCTCGGTGTAGCTCTCGATGACGTTGCCGAGGTCGCGACGGAAGCGGTCCTTGTCCAGCTTCTCGTTCGTCGCGGAATCCCAGAGGCGGCAGCTATCGGGGCTGATCTCGTCGGCGAGGATCACGCGCGCGAAGTCGTTTTCCCAGACCCGGCCGAACTCGATCTTGAAGTCGACGAGCGTGATGCCGACGCCCTGGAAGAGGCCGGTGAGGAAGTCGTTCACCCGGAGCGTGAGCGCCATCATGTCGTCGATCTCCTGGGTCGAGGCCCAGTTGAAGGCGGTGATGTGCTCTTCCGAGACCATCGGGTCGTGGAGCTTGTCGTCCTTCAGGTAGAACTCGATGATCGAACGCGGCAGGGGCTGGCCCTCAGGAATGCCGTAGCGCGTGGACAGCGAGCCGGCCGCGACGTTGCGGCACACCACCTCCAGGGGGATGATCTCGACCTCCTTGATCAACTGCTCGCGCAGGTTCAGGCGCTTGATGAAGTGGTTCTGAACCCCGATCGAGTTCAGCTTCGTCATGATGTATTCGCTGATGCGGTTGTTGATGACGCCCTTGCCCTCCAGGACGGCCTTCTTGGTCGCGTCGAAGGCTGTGGTGTCGTCCTTGAAGTACTGGATCAGAGTCCCGGGCTCGGGCCCCTCATAGAGGATCTTGGCCTTGCCCTCGTAGATCTTCTTGCGGCGGGTCATATCTGGAGCCTTCTCCATGGGGCGAGGACTTGTCCGCGTCGGTGAAACGAAAAACGCGCGCGACTGATCCTCCGCGCGCGGGTCCGACTCGGCCTCTCGCCCCCATTCAGGCGTGGCAAAAATAGCGAAAGCGGCCGGGTTCCGCAAACGGGTGCGGGGATGCCGCTTTCCATTGCTTGGCCCGCCTGCGCACGATATGGGATCGCCCGCTCCGTGAGTTTTGCCCCCAGGACCCGATGACGACCTTCGACGAACGCGAACAGGGCTTCGAGAAGAAGTTCGCCCTCGACCAGGAGCAGGAATTCAAGGCGCACGCGCGCCGCAACCGCGCGCTCGGCCAGTGGGCCGCCGGCCTGATGGGCCTGCAGGCGCCGCATGTGGACGAGTATGCGAAGGCCGTCGTGAAGTCGGACTTTGAACTGCCGGGCGACGAGGATGTGTTCCGCAAGGTGTTCGAGGACCTGAAGGGCGCCGGCGTGGCCGTGTCCGAAGGCGAGGTCCGCATGAAGATGGCCGAACTGCTGGCCCAGGCCCGCGAAGGCGTGAAGTCGGGGAAGTGACCCGGTAGCGCCACGGCGCGGCGAAGGCCGGGATCCAGCCGGCCCACCCTAGAACCCGTTCGAGCAGCACGCCGGCCGCGGTCATGCGGCTGCCCTACGGTCAGCGCGCGCGCCTGCTAGCGTTCCCACGAGCAGGGGGATGCGCATGGAAGAGACGGCGAGCGGACCGCACCAGGCGTGGCAGGGATTCGTCGAGGCGCTGGCCGAGGCGGGACGGCGCATGGAGGCTGCATCCGGAGATCTCTCGCCGCAGGAGCGCGCGGACGGGTTCCGGGCGCTGGCGCGCGCGCTGTCCAACCAGCTCGGCCGCCTGGAGGTGGACGACGCGCGGCCTGAGCTCGCGCCGTTCAACCTGTGGCGCTCGAAGTTCTACATGGACAATCCGGACTGCCTCTACTGGGTGGCCGAGATCGCCGGCGGCGGCTGCTATCGGATCGAGGGCGTGGCGCGGCATGCGGCCTTCACCTCGGTGAACGTCTACGAGGGCCAGGGCCTGGAGGCGCAGACCGTGGCGCGGATCACCAGCGACGAGCTGGTGCTGGACGCCCGGGGGCGCTTCACGCTGACCCTGGGCGGGGCGGCCGGCGACGCGGTGGGGCAGTGGGTCCCGATCCCTGCCGGCGCGAACATGGTGTGGGTCCGCCAGTTCTATGACGATCCGGAGCGGATGGACGGCGACTGCGCGATCGCAAGGGTCGATGACGTCCCGGCTCCGCCGCTCATCGAGGCCGCGCGGTTCACGCGCCGCCTGAAGAACACGGGGGTCACCCTGGAGCGCGCCGCGAAGGTGCTGGCCCGGAGCGCTGCCCAGGAGACCGATGCCGCGAACAGCATCCGCGAGTGGTCGGAGATGCAGGGCGGGGCGGTCTACACCGAGCCCGGCATTCACTATCAGCGCGGGGCCTGGCGGCTGGAGCCGGGGCGGGCGCTGGTGATCGAGGGGCGCGCCGTCGCAGCTCGGCACTGGAGCGTGTTGCTCTACAGCCGCTTCCTGAACTCGCTGGACTACCGCAACCGCACCGTCTCGCTGGCGGGGCCGCGGGTGCGGATGGACGCGGACGGCCGGTTCCGGATCGTGATCGCGGGCGAGGACCCGGGCGTCGCCAACTGGCTCGACACCGAGGGCCGGCCCTACGGCCTCTTCGTGATCCGCTGGCTGCAGCCGGCCGAGACGCCCGAGCTGCCGGCCGTGCGGGTCGTCGCCATCGCGGACCTGGAGCGCTGAGCGTGTGGACGCAGGCCGAGCGGAGCCCGGAGGCGCAGGCCTTGTACGCGGCGGCCGAGGCCGACCGCGCCGCCAATCCTGACCGCTATCGCCTGGACGTGGACGCGGTGACGGCGGCGGCGTTCGCGAAGGGCGGACTGTCCGAGGCGGACGACGGCGACTGGCGGGCTGGCCTGGAGATCTATCTGGCGTCCGCGCGCGAGGAGGGGCGGCTGAACGCGCTGGGCGTCCGGAGCATCGCGGGCACGGCCAGCGGCCGCCTGCAGGCGCGTCGCGGCATGGCGCGGGCGCTGGAAGCGGCGCCGGAGCGGCAGGCGCGGACGGTCGATCGGCCGGTCTTCATCCTCGGCGGCTGGCGGACGGGGACCACGCTGCTGCAACGGCTGATGTCCGCGCTGCCCGGGCTGCGCGGGCTGTTCCCCGCCGAGCTCTCTGCGCCGTGGCGCTTCGCCGGCCTCGATCCGGCGGCGCGCGAAGCGCTGATCGACGCGGGCGAGGCGGCGCATCGGCGGCTTCACCTGCTCAATCCGGCCATGGCCTCGATCCACCCGTCGGGCGGGCGGCTGGAGGAGGAGTGCGTGCTGGCCATGGGCGCGGACTTCCGCAACTGGGGCTTCACGTCGACGCTGCGCTGTCCGGCCTACGCCCGGTGGCTGGCGACGCAGGACTTCGTGGGCAGTTACCGCCGCTACCGCGACGTGCTGCGGCTGCTGGACGACGGCAGCGGCCGCCGCTGGCTGCTCAAGGCGCCGGCGCACACGGCCGAGCTGGCCAGCCTGCTGACGGTCTTCCCGGACGCGTGCCTCGTGCATCTGCACCGCGACGTGGTGCAGACCGTGACGTCGGGGGCGAGCCTCTTCGCGGTGTTCCGCTCGACCTACAGCGATGCGGTCGATGCGCGCGATGTCGGCCGTTACCAGTTGGACGCGACGGCGGCCTGGTTCGACCGCGCCATGGCGGCGCGCGACGCCCGCCCGGAGGCGCGCATCGTGGATGTGGCCTTCACCGACCTCGCGGCCGATCCCGCCGGCGTGGCCAGGAAGCTCTGCGCCGCCTGTGACGTCGACTGGACCGAGGCGAGCGAAGCCGCGGCCGCGGCGCGGCTGGCCGAGCTCAACCGCCAGCACGGCGTGCATCGCTACGCGCCGGAGGACTTCGGGCTCGATCCCGACGAGGTCCTGGAGCGCTTCGCCGTCTATCGGGGCCGTTTCGGGCTCAGGTGACGGCGCGGTCTGCCAGGAACGGGCGACTGATCTTCTTCGGTACGATCTGGGTCCAGGCCTCGAGGACGAGACCCTCGAGTTCGGCCTCGTCGAGATGGCCGAGCTCGACGTAGCTCCAGTAGACGGTGGCGACGGGGCACTTGCTGAAGGTCTGCGGCCGGATCTCGAAGAGGAGTTCCTGGTGGCCCTTTTCCAGCTTCAGGATCACCCGGCCGTCGATGGCCAGCGCGAAGCTCTTCGTACCGACGTTGAACCAGGGATTACCCTTGTAGGTGACCTCATGGGCCCCGGGCATCGCCAGGGCGAGGCGGCGGAGATCGTCGATCGTGGTGGCGATGACGGCCTCCGTTCCGGGTCTACTCGGCCGCCGCCCTGGCGTGGGCGTCCTCGCCGAACACGCGGGCGAAGATGCGGTCGACGTTCTTGAAGTGGTACTCGAGGTCGAAAAGGTCCTCGAGTTCGGCGTCCGAGAGAGTGATCTCGGGGTCGGCCTTGAGGAAATCGAGGAAGGCCCCTTCGCCGCGCCAGACCTTCATGGCGTTGCGCTGAACGGCGGCGTAGCTCGCCTCGCGGGAGAGGCCCTTCTGGGTCAGCCCCAGGAGCACCCGCTGCGAATGCACCAGGCCGCCGAGACGGTCGAGGTTCTTCGCCATGTTCTGGGGATAGACCACCAGCCGGTCGATCAGGCCGGCGAGGCGGCGCAGCGCGAAGTCCAGATGCACGGTGGCGTCGGGGCAGATGCCGCGCTCGACCGACGAGTGGCTGATGTCGCGCTCGTGCCAGAGCGCCACGTTCTCCATCGCCGGCGTCACCGCCGAGCGGACGAGCCGCGCCAGGCCGGTGAGGTTCTCGGTCAGGATCGGGTTGCGCTTGTGCGGCATGGCCGACGAGCCCTTCTGGCCCGGGTCGAACGGCTCCTCGGCTTCCAGGACCTCTGTGCGCTGGAGATGCCGGATCTCGATGGCGATGCGCTCGATGGAACTGGCGACGACGGCGAGGGCGGCGAAGTAGGCCGCGTGCCGGTCGCGCGGGATCACCTGGGTCGAAACGGGCTCCACGGCCAGGCCCAGCTTGTCGGCGACGTAGGCCTCCACGTCCGGCGAGACGTTGGCGAACGTGCCCACGGCGCCGGAGATGGCGCAGGTGGCGATCTCGAACTTCGCCATGGCCAGGCGCTCCTTGGCGCGCTGGAACTCGGCGTAGTGGCCCGCAAGCTTCAGGCCGAAGGTGGTGGGTTCGGCGTGGATGGCGTGGCTGCGGCCCACCGTGGGCGTGAAGCGGTGCTCGAACGCGCGCTTCTTCAGCGCCGCCAGCACCATGTCGACGTCGTCCAGCAGCAGGTCGGTGGCGCGGCTGAGCTGGACGGCCAGCGCCGTGTCGTTGACGTCGGACGAGGTCATGCCCTGGTGCAGGAACCGCGCCTCGGGACCGACGATCTCGGTGACGTGGGTGAGGAAGGCGATGACGTCGTGCTTCACTTCGCGCTCGATCTCGTCGATGCGCTCGGCGTTCCAGATGGCGTCGCGGCCCTTCTCCCAGATCACCCGAGCGGCCTCCTTAGGGATCACGCCCAGGTCGGCCATCGCGTCGGCCGCGTGCGCCTCGATCTCGAACATGATCTTGAAGCGCGTCTGGGGGCTCCAGACGTCGGCGGCTTCCTTGCGGGTGTAGCGGGGGATCATGGGCGGGGTGTCATGCGACGCCCCGCCCAAGTCAACCTCTTACGAACGCGAGGCCGATCGCCTCAGGCGGCGACAGCGCGGCGACGGCGGAACATCGCCCCCGCCATGCCGAAGCCGCCGATCATCAGGGCCCAGGCGGCCGGCTCGGGCACGGCGGCGCTGGGGCCGGGGCCGAGGTCGGAGGGCTGCTGTCCCGGGTCGCCGCCATCGAAGCCTTGACCGCCGTTGTCGGGGCCGCCGGCGTTCGGGCCATCCCCGTCCGGGCCGGATTGCGCATTGAAGGCCTGGAAGAAGCCCCCGCCGCCGCCCGTTTCCGGCACGAAGATCTCGAGCACCAGCGTCAGGTCGCCGTCCTCGGGGTTCCAGGTGAAGTTCTCGCCCCAGAAGTTCAGTTCGTCACCGGCGATGCCGCCCATGGTGTAGCTGCCCCAGGTTCCGATCTCCTGGCCGTCGATCTGGAACGAGAGGCGGAAGGTCTCGCCGTCCAGGTCGCCGAGGATCGACCGCGCGAGCGCCAGTTGGCTCACGGTGATCGGGCCGCCCGCGCCCGCCGCCGACCAGGTGTGCGTGAAGGAGCCCTGGTCGAAGCAGTTGGTCGCGCCGCAGGCCTCGGTCCAGCCGGCGTTCACCGTCGCCGCGCCTGCCGGCGCAGCGGCGACGGTCAGGGAAAGCGCCCCGATCGCCGCCAAAATCGTCCTGTCGAGCCCGCGCATGTGTCCGCACCCATTTGTCGAGTCATGGACAAACAAGCGCGACCATAGGTGGAGCCGCAAGCACTCGCCCCGCTGGCGCGAGCACCATTCTCCCGCTAAGCGAAAATTAACTATACCCTAAGTGGCGCCAGCCGCCGGGCGCGGCGCAGTGCGGACCCGGCGCCCAGGAACCCCGCGACCATCAGGGCCCAGGCGCCCGGCTCTGGCACCGCGTTGGCTGCGGGGAGGACGTCCGCGGGGGTGAGGCCGGGGGGCATGCCGGGGGCCGCAAGGCCTCCGCCGAAGGCCTGCGGGCCGCTGCCGGCCCACGCGCCGAGGTCGCCCGAGAGGCTGCCGCCGCCGCTGCCGCCGCCCGCGAAGAAGCCGCCGCCGCCGCCCTTCTCGGGGATCAGGAGTTCGAGGTTCAGGGTCAGCGCGCCCATCGAGTCGTCCCAGTCGAACGACTTTCCGCCCAGGACCACCACCTGGCCGGACAGGACCGCGACGGTGAAGGCGCCCCAACTGCCGATGGTGTCGCCCGCGGCGTTCTGGAAGCTCACGCGGACGGCGTAGTCCTGCATGGTCCCCAGCAGGTTGCGGTCCAGGGCCAGCGCGGCGATCGAGGCGCCGCCCTGGAAGTCGCCCGCCGACCAGGTGCGCTGGTAGACGCGCTGGGTCTCGCTGAAGCAGCCCGTCGTCGCGCAGAGGCTCGACGGATTGACGGAAAGCACGGTGGCGGCCTCGGCGGCCGGACCGGCGCAGATCGCGCACGCCGCGGCGGCAAAGGTGGCGAGCCCGAAGCTCCGATGCATATGTCAGCCCCACTCAATACAATGTGCGGCCCCCGACATTGCCAACAACTCGCCGCAGTTGCGGTTGGTTGCGGTGCGAAGCTCGGCTGACGAGATTTTTGTGCGGCCTCCCGCTCAGCTCACCTTGGCCGCCTGCGCGCGGGCGATGTCGCGCGGCAGCGTGATGGCGGCCAGAAGGTAGTGAACCCCGGCCCAGGCGTAGATCAGCAGGTTCGAGACGATGCCCGAGCGGGTGCCCTCGTTCATGGCCGCCTTGCAGGCCGCCGCGAGCTCGGCCGACGACCCCGCCGGCGCCGAGCCGCCGGGGCAGGCCGTCAGGAAGTCGCCCGCCATCCCCTTGGCCGTGAAGGCCGCGCGCGCGAACTGGTCGATGCACCAGCCGCAGAAGGGGGGACCGAAGCCGAGCGCGATCAGGTTCAGCACGAAGAACATCAGCGCCACGGCGGTGGCGCGCATGCGCGTGTCCATGGCGTTCTGCACCACCCCGAACGTCGGGCCGAGGTAGGTGTAGTGCAGCACCCCGGGGATCAGCAGGATGGCGTAGGCCAGTTGCCAGCTCTCGCGGGTGTAGGCGTAGATGTAGATCGGCGTGGCCAGGATGAGGCCGATCGCCGGCACGAGCGCGTACCAGCGCAGCGAGCGCTTCGACGCCCAATCGGTCAGGAAGCCGCCCAGCAGCGTGCCGGCGCCGTTCGAGACGCCCGCCACGAGGCCGCCCACCACGCCCACGACCGCCAGCCCCAGCCCGAACTCGCGCACGAAGTAGGCCGGCGCGTAGTTTCCGGTCCCGTAGCCGGCGAAGCTCGCCATGGTGATGCCGGCGATCATGTGGAACATGCCCCAGCTTCCGAAGAGGCGCTTGCCGACCGCGAGGATCGAGGGCGGGGCCGCAGGCAGATCGGTCGGCGCGCCGGCTTCCGAAGCCTCCTGGCCCAGCGATGCGGGTGGCTCGTCGGCCAGGACCTGCCGGTCGGCCCAGCCGCGCGGCGGCTCCTTGACGAAGAGCTTGATGGATATTGCGACCAGGAGGCCCGGGACCCCCACCGCCATGAAGGCCGCCTGCCAAGACAGGTTCTCGGCGATCCAGCCGCCCGCCATCGCCCCGAACATGCTGCCGAGCGGAATGCCGAAGGCGTAGATCGACAGCGCCGAGGCCCGCTTCTTCGGCTCGAAGTAGTCGCTGATCAGCGAGTGCGCGGGCGGGCTGAGGCCCGCCTCGCCCACGCCCACGCCGACGCGGAAGAGGAGCAGGTGGACGTAGGTCGTCGCCGTGCCGCAGAGCGCGGTGAACGCGCTCCAGATGACGATGGCGATGGAGATGATGTTCACCCGGCTCGTCCGCTCGGCCAGCCGCGCGATGGGGATCCCCAGCGCCGTGTAGAGCAGCGCGAACGACAGCCCGCCCAGCCAGCCCAGTTGCTGGTCGCTGAGCTTCAGGTCGACTTTGATCGCCTGGCCGATGGTGGAGATGATCGTCCGGTCGATGAAGTTGAACGTGTACGCCAGCACCAGCAGCCACAGCACCGCGTTGCGGTAGGACGTGGAGTAGGCGGGCGCGCCGGAGGTGGTGGCCGATGAACTCATGTGACGCGCATTCCCCGCTTCGACTCACCCGCCCGGCGGGTCGCCCCTGTCGGCGCGGACGTTAGCTGGCGTTTCGAAAAGACGGTAGGGGGGCTGCCGTAGGGTCGCGGCGCGTCACGGCTTCTGGCGGGCGCTGAGGAGGCGGTCGCGGAGCAGGGCCCGGTCGACCTTGCCCATGGCGTTCCGGGGGATCTCGTCGGTCCAGGCGAGGCGGAGCGGGGGAAGGTCGGCCACCGTGGCGAGATGGCGCACGAGCCGGCCGCGATCGAAGCCCGGGGCGGCGGTGACGGCGAGCCAGGCCTGATCGAGGCCGTCGTCGCCGGGCGCGGCGAAGCAGGCGGCGTCGAGCACGCCCTCGACCTCCAGGGCGGGGGCTTCGAGGCGCTGGGGCATGAACTTCCTGCCGCCGAGGTTCATGCGCTCGTCGAGGCGGCCCTCGATGACGAGGCGGCCATCGGCAAGGCGTCGGCCGAGGTCGCCCGTGCGGTAGCTGTTGGCGGCGGGGTCGAAGCGGGCGGCGGTGGCGGCCGGGTCGTCGAGATAGCCGGGCGCCGTTCGGGTGGAGCGGACGACGACCTCTCCCGACTGGCCGTCGGGCAACGGGCGGCCGTCGTCGTCTTCGATGGTGACCAGCGCGGAGGCGGGAACGTGGCCGACGGCGCCCGGGGTGTCGGCGAGCGCGGCGGCGGGGCCCGCGGCGACGCGGTTGGACTCGGTCGCGCCGTATCCGTGCCAGACGTCGGGAGTGATACGCAGCATCGCCTCGCGGGCGAGCGCCGCGGGCAGGGCCGAGCCCCCGACCTGCAGCCGCCAGCCGGGCCGCGGCCGGAAGCCGTGCGGGAGCCAGGTGAGGAGGTTGCGGAGCTGGATGGGGGTGAGGACGCAGACGCCCTGGTCGTGGGCCTCGATGAGGGCGGGCAGGGTCTCGAGCGTGACGCCGCTGGCGACGGCGGCGCCCACCGCCCAGGCGGCCACGGAGAGGCCGAAGCCCATGAGGCTGTCCGGGCCGGTCATCGGGACCCAGACGCCGAGCTTGCCGGGACCGTAGACACGGACGGCGGTGAGGGTGGCGGCCTCGAGCCGGCCCCAGGTGTAGCCGACGCGCTTGGGCGCCGCCGTGGTGCCGGACGAGAGCTGGACGCGCACGAGGGCGTCCGGGTCGGGAGCGAGGCGCGGGAGCGGCTCGCAAGGGGCCGCGAGGACGGCGGCGACCTGCTCGCGGGTGAGGGCGATCGTCTGCGGGCCGGCCGCGCTCGGCGACGGCGGGTCGCCGGCGCCGGAGGCGGGCGGGTAGGCGAGGCGGTGCGCGGCGGCCGGGTCGTCGTGCGGGGCGGAGGCCACGCCGAGCCGGGCCAGCGCGCAGAGCGCGACGCGGTTGATGTAGGGATCGGTGACGGCGAGCGAGACGGCGCCCTGACCGGGGGCGAGACCGGGGCCGGTCGCGAGGAAGCGGCTGAAGCGGTCGATGTCGGCGTCGAAGCGGGCGTAGGCGACGGGCCTGAACGGATGGCCCGGGCCGCCTGGGAGGATCAGGGCCGGCGTGCGCGGACGCCACGCGGCGCCGTCGCGGATGTAGCCGTCGAACATCCGGGCTAGCCGCCGGCCGGAGGCGCGTCGGGCCGGGCGGCCAGCGCGCCGAGGACGGCTTCGCGCAGCCGGTTGCGATCGACCTTGCCCATGTCGTTGCGCGGGATCTCCTCGGTCCAGGCGAAGCTGGGCACAGGGATGGCGGGATACGTCGCCAGGTGGGCGAGCAGGCTGTCGCGGTCGAAGCCGGGAACCGTGGCGACGGCGAGCCAGGCGCGGTCGAGGCCGTCGGGGCCGGGCACGGCGAAACAGGCGGCGTCGAGGACGCCCGGGCACTCGAGCGCCGGCTCCTCAATGGCGGCGGGCATCACCTTGAGGCCGCCGAGGTTCATGCGGTCGTCGGCGCGGCCCTCCAGGACGACGCGGCCGTCGGCGAGCCGGCGGGCGACGTCGCCGGTGATGAACCAGCCGTCGCGGAACCGCTCGGCCGTGGCTTTCGGGTCGCCGAGATAACCGCTCAGCATCCGGTCGCCGCGCACGCGCAGGTGACCGGGCTCGCCGGGCGGAAGCGGGACGCCGTCGTCCCCGACGATCTCGACGATCGCGCCGGCGGGCGGGTAGCCCACCGCGCCCGGAAACGCCTCGAGGTCCGCGGCATCGCCGACGAGCGAGAGCCCGGCCTCCGTCGCGCCGTAGATGACGCGGATGTCCGGGGTAAGGCGCAGGCGCGCCTCGCGGGCCAGCGCGGGCGGCAGCAGCGAGCCGCCGCAGGCCACGCGCCAGCCGGGCTGAGGCTGGAAGCCGGGGGGCAGGATGGCCAGGAGCTGGCGCAACTGGGCGGGGGTGAGCGAGAGCACCCCGGGCGGCAGCCGTTCGAGCCGGCCGGGCAGGTCCTCGAGCGTCACGCCGCCGGTCAGCGCGGCGCCGATGCTCCAGGCGCCCATCAGCAGCGAGAAGCCCATCATGGCGTCGACGCCCAGCAGCGGGATGCAGGTCCCGACGCGGCCGTGGAGATAGCTGTGCAGGGTCGCGTGGTTGCCGATCCCGAGGCGACGCCAGGAGAGCGGCAGGCGGCGCGGCGCCTGCGTGGTGCCCGACGAGAGCATCACGCGGCCGGTGGCGGTTGGATCGAGGTCGAGCTGCGGGAGCGGCGTCGCCGCGCGCGCGAACATGGCGGCCTGCCACTCGCGGGTGAGGAACCTCGCCGGCGGCCTGGGCGCGGCGCCGCCGGCGTCGGTGAGGCGAAGGTCGGCCGCGTCGTCGTTGTAGGGCGAGGAGACCACGCCCAGGCGGGCCAGCGCGGCCAGCACCAGCAGCAGCAGGTAGGGATCGTCGACCAGCACGGAGACGACGCCGATGGCGGGCGTGACGCCGAACTCGGCCAGCGCCGCGCCGCAGCGGTCGATGTCGGCGTCGAACTCGGCGTAGCCGGCCGTGCGGCCGGGCGAGATCACCGCCGGCGCGCGCGGGTTCCAGTGGGCATGGTCGCGGACGTAGGCGTCGAACATGACGCCAGCTTAGCCGTGGTCGGCGGTCAGCTCACCATCTCGTCGCGAATCCGGGTGCGGGCGACCCAGAAGAGCACGGCGCTGATCAGGCCGAAGCAGGCCGAGACGAAGAGCGCCCAGCGGATTCCGTCGGCCTTGCCGAGGCCCCAGCCGTAGTTGAACCAGTCGCTGAGCGCGCCGACCACCAGGGCGCCGCCGCCCAGGCCCACCATGTTGATGATGAACAGCACGATCGAGGCCGAGGTGGCGCGCATGTTGGCGGGCACCAGGGACTGGGCCGAGGCGTAGACGGGGCCATACCAGAGCGAGCCCAGCAGGGCGATCGGCACCAGGAAGCTGAGCGCCAGGATCGCCGAGTCGGCCGTGTAGGCGACGTAGTAGCAGGGGATGACCAGCAGGCTGGCGATGGCCGGGACCGAACCGTAGGCCCGCAGGTCGCGGGCGCCGTACTTGTCGGCGATGGCGCCGCCCAGCCAGCTCGAGGCGGTGCCGAAGATGCCGGCGATCAGGCCGAGGGCGAGGCCCATGAAGCCGATGGGCTTCAGCCCGAACTGACCGGCGAGCTGGGCGATCTCGGGACCGTGGTTGCGCAGGAAGAACGAGGCGGTGAAGGGCGAGTGGCCATAGCCGATGAAGGCCTTGATGGCCGCGCCGAAAGCCAGCAGCCAGAAGGTCCGCTTGGCGGCGAGGTACTTGCAGGTGGCGGTGAAGCCCATCTGGCTGGAGGCGTGCGCCTGGCGCGCGGCGGCGGCCATCGCGTTGCGCGGCTCCTTCAGCGTGAAGAAGCAGAGAATGGCGAGGATGAGGCCGGGCAGGCCGGCCACGAGGAAGGCCGTGCGCCAGCCGTAGGCGTCGGCGATGAGGCCGCCCATGGCGAGGCCCAGCAGGCCCCCCAGCGGCGTGCCCATCGAGAAGAAGGCGAGGGCCGAGGCGCGCTTCTCCTTCGGCACGTAGTCGGCGATGAGCGCATGCGCGGTCGGCGTGCAGCCGGCCTCGCCCAGGCCCACGCCCATGCGCGCGGCGACGAGGGTGGCGTAGTTGGTGGCGCGGCCGCAGAGGACGGTGCAGGCGCTCCAGACGGCGAGCGAGCCCGAGATGATCCAGACGCGGTTGAACCGGTCGGCGAGGCGGGCCAGCGGCAGGCCGAAGCCGCAGTAGATGATGCCGAACGCCAGGCCGGTCAGCAGGCCGAGCTGGGTGTCGGAGATCGAAAGCTCGTTCTTGATGGGCTCGGCCAGGATCGAGACGATCTGCCGGTCGAGGAAGTTCACCGTGTAGACCAGCAGCAGGACCACCAGCGCGTAGCTGCGGAATCCGGCCGAGACGAGGGGGGTTTCCGGCGCTGCGCCGACCTGTGCCGTATTCGAGGTCGTGAGCCCTTCGGGGGCGGGGGCGGCCTCGGACATCAGATGAGCTTTCCTCGATTTATCGTTGAGCAGAACTAAGATGGCGCCGCGGCGAGGGCCGCAATAGTCGAAGTGTTTCAGCGCCGCGACATGCCTTCGGGGCATGGGCCGCGCAGGGTCGGGAGAGCGCCGTGGAACTGGTGATCGGGACGAAGCGGTGGTCGACGTGGTCGCTCCGGCCGTGGCTGGTGCTGAGGCGCGCGGGGCTGGCGTTCACCGAGACGCTGGTGGAGCTTCGGCAGGAGAACAACGTCTCGGCCGACCGGATCCGGCAGCATTCGCCGAGCGGGCTGGTGCCGGTGCTGAAGGACGGGGACCTGGTGGTGTGGGACTCGCTGGCGATCAGCGAGTACCTCGCCGAGAAGGCGCCGGGGCTGTGGCCGGCCGATCCGGCGGCGCGGGCGATGGCGCGCGCGGCGGCGGCGGAGATGCACTCGGGCTTCCAGTCGCTGCGCGGCGAGTGCCCGATGGCGCTGGACGAGCCGGCGCGGGCCGTGGAGCTGTCGGAGGCGACGCAGGCCAACGTGCGCCGCTTGGTGGCGCTGTGGAGCGACATGCTGGGCCGCTTCGGCGGGCCGTTCCTGGCGGGCGACTGGTCGATCGCGGACGCCTTCTACACGCCGGTCGCGACGCGGATCCGGACGTACGGGATCAGGCTCTCGGACTACGGCGACGACGGGCGCTGCGGCGGATACGTCGCGCGCCTGCTGGCGACGCCGGAGTTCCTGGAATGGGAACGCGGGGCGCTGGCGGAGACTTAGGCGCTGCGGGGTTCAACCACGAAGGACACGAAGGGCACGCAGGGGCGCCACGCCCTCTCTTCGGGCCTCCGCAGTCATCCTGGAACCGCGGAAGGCGCGGAAGAACGCGGAAAACGCTGTCGGCGCCTTCCGCGCCATTCGCGTGTTCCGCGGTGCTTGCGTCGGAAAGCGCCGCTTCGCGGGCCTCTTGTGTGGTCGCGCCTTGGTATTCTTCGTGTTCCTGGTGGTTTGGATGACGGCGCCTGCGGCGCGTCGGGGAGATGCCGATGAAGCGCTATGCCGGGTTGCTCAGGGCCGTGAACGTGGGCGGGCGGAAGGTGGAGATGGCGCGGTTGCGGGAGGCAGCGGCGGGGGCGGGGTTTCATGAGCCTCGGACGTTGCTGGCGAGCGGGAACATCCTGTTCGGGACGGAGCTTTCGGCGGCGGAGGCGGAGCGGCGGCTGGAGAGGGTTATCGAGGGGGCGTTCGGGTTGTTCTCGGAGGTGATGGTGCGGGACCCGGAGCAGTTGAAGGCGGTAGCAGCCGCCAATCCGTTCCCGCGGCAGGCGGCGGACGAGCCGTCGCGGCTGATGGCGGTGTTCCTGAGCGGGGCGCCGCAGGCGGGGCTGGAGACGCTGGAGAGCGCGTGCGCGTTCGGCGAGGAGGTTCGGCCGGGGCCGGGCTGTCTCTACGTCTTCTTCCCGCGGGGGGCGGGGACGTCGAAGCTGTCGAACGTGGTGATGGAGCGGCGGCTGAAGGTGCGTGGCACGGCGCGCAACTGGAACACGGTGGGCAAGCTCATCGCGGCGCTGGAGGATTGACCGCTCGTCGCCCGGTTGCGCCGCGTCGGCTGGTCCCGGGCGAAATGCGAAGGTAAGCTGCCTGCGTCGGGGAGAGTCAGGGGGCGATGATGGGCGGTCCGTCAGCCGTCGCACGGATGCCAGCGCGGTGAACGCCTCACCGCCGCTTCGTCCAGCCGACCGACGCGCCGCGGCGGCCGCACCGGCGGTCGACAGCGGGCGCGCGCTGTTCTGGCGGCTGATCTTCATCTACTCGCTCGCGACGGGCGTGGCGGTGTCGGTGACGCTGCTGCTGGGCCTGCTGGGGCTGGAGTTCACGGCCTACCAGTGGCTGATCTTCTGGTCGGGCGTGCCGCTCGGGACGGCGTTCTTCACGTCGATCGACTTCTACGTGATCAACCGGCACCTGAGGCCGCTGGCGCCGGTGCTGAGCGCGCTGGACCGCGGGGTGCGGCCGAGCGACGAGGTGCTGGGGGCGGCGCTGGTGCGCGCGCTGAACCTCCCGCAGATCTCGGCGGTGCGGGTGACGACCCTGCACGGCCCTGCGGCGACCTTCGCGCTGATCGGCGTGATCTGGACCGCGAACACCGTGTTCCACGCGGGCATCGCCGGCTGGCAACTGATCGCACTCGGCACGATGATCTTCGTCTTCGCCTCGCCGGCGCACGCGATCTTCGAGTTTTTCGCGGTCTCCAAGGCGATCGAGCCGATCGCCATCCGTCTGTCGCGCGAGCTGGGCGGGCCGATCCCGGCGGAACAGGCGAAGGACCTGATCTCGGTGCCGCTCAGGAACAAGGTGCTGTTCCTGGCCATCTTCGTGTCGTCGCTGCCGCTCGTGTTCAGCGCGGTGTCGTTCCTGTTCAAGTTCGACCGGGTGCTGAAGGCGCACGGGTTCGTCGTGCCGGCGAACGAGATGACGTCGATGTACATCTGGGCCAGCGGCGTCGTGGCGGTGTGCATCGTGGGCGCGATCTCGATGGCGATCCTGACGGCGCGCGAGGTCTCGAACTCGGCGGCGCGGCTGGTGGAGGCCATGCGCCAGGTCGAGCGGGGCGACCTGGACGACGCCAAGGTCGAGGTGCTGACCACCGACGAGTACGCCGACATCAACCGCGGCTTCGGCCTGATGCTGGACAGCCTGCGCGAGGAGCAGCGGCTGCTGGAAGTCACGCAGGACCTCGCGGGCGAACTGCTGCTGGAGGCGCTGATCGGCCGGATCATGACGGCGACCACCGACCTGCTGAACGCCGAGCGGGCCTCGCTGTTCGTCTACGACGACAAGACCGACGAACTGTTCAGCCTGTACGCCGACGGGTTGGAGAAGGTGCAGATCCGGGCGCCCACCGGCGCGGGTATCGCGGGCGCCGTCTTCACCAGCGGCCGGACCGAGAACATCCCCGACGCCTACGCCGACCCGCGCTTCAACCAGGAGGTCGACAAGCGCACGGGGTTCCGCACGCGCTCGATCCTCTGCGTCCCGGTGACCAACAAGGCGGGTGCGCGCATCGGGGTGGCCCAGGCGCTGAACAAGAAGGGCGGCACGTTCTCGGCCAAGGACGAGGCGCGGCTGAAGGCCTTCGCCGCCCAGATCGCCGTCAGCCTGGAGAACGCCAAGCTCTTCGACGACGTGCTCTCCATCAAGAACTACAACGAGAGCATCCTGCAGAGTACGTCGAACGGCATCGTCACCGTGGACGCCGAGGCGAAGGTCGTGACGGCCAACGACCCGGCGCTGGCGTTGCTGGGGCTGGCGCGCGAGACGGTGATCGACCGGCCGTCATGGGAGCTGTTCCAGGGCGCCAACCACTGGATCTCGGAGAGCCTGGCCAAGACGCTGGCCACCGGGGAGACGCACCTGGCGGTGGACGCCGAGCTGACGCGCGGAGGGCCGGATGGCGACGGAACGACGGCGTCGGTCAACCTGACGACCCTGCCGCTGATGGATTCGAACCAGGAGCAGATCGGCTCGATGATCGTCCTGGAGGATATCACCGAAGAGAAGCGCGTCCGTTCGACCATGAGCCGCTACATGTCGAAGGAGGTGGCCGACCAGCTTCTGTCGGCCGGCGAGCTGGAACTGGGCGGGACCGAGCAGAAGGTGACGGTGATGTTCTCGGACATCCGCCGCTTCACCACCATCGCCGAGGCGCTGGGGCCGCGGGACACGGTCTCGCTGCTGAACGACTACTTCACCGAGATGGTCGACGTGATCTTCCAGCACGGCGGCATTCTCGACAAGTACATGGGCGACGGGATCATGGCGCTGTTCGGCGCGCCCATCGTCGGGCCGAACGACGCCGACAACGCGCTGGCGGCTGCCAACGACATGATGGCGCGGCTGGCGGTGCTGAACGAGCGGCGCGCGGCGGTGGGCGGCGAGCCGCTGGACATCGGCATCGGATTTTCGACGGGCCCGACGGTCGTGGGCAACATCGGCTCGGTGCGGCGCCTGGACTACACGGTGATCGGCGACACGGTGAACCTGGCCTCGCGGCTCGAAGGCACGACCAAGCCCTACGGCGCCAAGATCCTGCTGTCGGAATTCACGGTGCGCGAGCTGACCAAGCCGGCGATCCTGCGCGAGCTGGACCTGATCCGGGTGAAAGGCAAGGACCGGCCGGTCGCGGTGTACGAGTCGCTCGGCTACCGGGCGGGCGAGCCGCTGCTGGGCGATCTGCTGGAACTGCATGCGGTGGGCATCAAGGCCTACCGGGCGCGCGACTGGAAGGCGGCAGGCAAGGCGTTCTCGGAGGCGCTGAGGCTCTATCCCGACGACGGGCCGGCTCAGGTCTATGTCGAGCGCTGCCGCCTGCTGGCCAAGGCCCCGCCGCCCGACGACTGGGACGGCGTCTGGAACCTGACCGAGAAGTAGGCGGGCGAAAGCTCCACCCTTCAGGACGTCATGGCCGGCCTTGTCCCACGGCTGTCCATGACGTTCAGAGAGGTGAGTGGGCGCGCGCCTACCTGAAGGCGACGCGCAGCTTGGCGCCGACGAAGCGGCCGGTCTCGTCGTAGCCGCGGGCGGCGGCCACGCCGTACTTCTCGGCGCCGGGTTTGAGGCCGCACATGAACCCGAGCGAGCCGGTGGCGTCGTCGCCCAGGGGGGCGTCGACGCTGGTCTGGGCGACGCCGCGGATGCGGACGGGCTTGTCGCCGTCGTAGCGGGGAGAGAAGGCGGCATGGGCCTGCGGCGCGCGGACAGGCGCAGCGCGGGTGGCCGCGATCAGGGCGGCGGCCGCGTCTGCGTCCTTGGGGGAGAGTTCCTGCGCATCGGCATCCTCGGTCGCCGCCGCGATGGCGACGGCCGCGAGGGCGGCGATGGCGAGGACGAGGAGCTTCATCGGGTTGGTCTCTGCCGGGGCCATGAGCGACCCTCGCCTATAGGTACGGGCGGTGCAACGCGGAGATGCGCCGCAAAAGCGCAGGCCGTGGGCTTTCCTGCGTACAGCGCCATCCCCGGCCCTTCCTCCATCGAGGAGGAAGGGAGAGCACCTGTGGCTACTCCGCCGCGATGGGCAGGATCACCGCTTCGCGGCCGCCCCGGACGAGGCCGCCGGGCAGGGCGCCGGTGTGTTCGCCGTCCTCGAAGGTCACCTGGCCGGACTTGATGGTGTAGCGGTAGCCCTCGGCCTTCTGCACGAGGCGGCGGCCGCCGGCGGGCAGGTCGTGGATGGCGACCGGGCGTTCGAGGTTCAGCTTCTCGAAGTCGATGATGTTGAGGTCGGCGAGCAGGCCGGGCTTGAGCTGGCCGCGGTCGTTCAGACCGTAGGCGCGGGCGGTGTCGCTGGTGAGCTTGCGGACCAGGAACTCCAGCGGGAAGCGGTCGCCCTTCACGCGGTCGCGGGCCCAGTAGCTGAGGATGAAGGTGGGCATGCCGGCGTCGGCGATGACGCCGCAGTGGGCGCCGCCGTCTGAGAGGCCGAACAGCACGTTGGGGTGCTGCATGTTCTTGCGGAAGAAGTCGAAGTTGTACGTCACGTAGCCGCCGAGCGGCTGGTAGAAGAGCTCGCGCCCGCCGTCGCGGATGAGCAGGTCGTACATCATGTGGAGCGGCGGGACGCCGGCGGCCTCGGCCAGGCCGGCCACCGACTGCTCGCGGTCGGGCTCGTAGTTGGGCCGCTCGCCCAGCGGGAAGATGCGCCAGAGCAGGCTGCCGCCGAAGGCGACGGCGAGATCGCCGGCCTGACCCTCGCCGATGGCGGCCTTGATGAGCGGGCTGTCCTCGGAGAGCAGCGCCTCGCGGATCTCGGGCGTCTGCATGAGCGCCAGACGCTCTTCGAGCGAGGCGTCGGCGAGCTTCGTCTTCCAGGTCGGGCTGGCCATGAAGACGTGGAAGCTGGAGGTGAGGCCGTGAAGGATACCGGTGGGCCGCCCCGCGATCTGCGGGCGGATGTCCATGCCGTGTTTCCGGGACTCCTCGGCGATGTTGTACATCTTGTCGCCTTCGTAGGCGCCGGCCGAGGTGGCCACCAGCGTGACGGGCAGCTTGGTCTCGGCCGCGAAGCCCTTGACCCACATCCACTCGTCGTCGTCGCCGAGATGGTCGGAGACCATTTCGAAGACGCCGTGGCGCAGGCCCTTCATCGACATGCCAAGCGCCAGCATCTCGTCGGAGCCGGCGAAGGTGCCGGGCATGTGGACGCCCTTCAGGTCCTTGTGCAGCAGGGTGCGGCTGGTGGAGAAGCCCAGCGCGCCGGCCTCGACGCCCTCGCGGACGATCTCGGCCATCCGCGCGATCTCGTCGGCATTGGGCTCGTAGTCGGTGTTGCAGCGCTCGCCCAGGACGTAGGCGCGGACGGAGGCGTGCGGAACGTGCGTGCCGACGTCGATGGCGCGGGGCTTGGCTTCCAGCGCGTCGAGGTACTCGGGGAAGCTTTCCCACTGCCAGTCGATGCCCTCGTGCAGGGCGGAGCCGGGGATGTCTTCCACGCCTTCCATCAGCTCGATCAGGAAGCCTTCCTGGCCAGGACGCACGGGCGCGAAGCCCACGCCGCAGTTGCCCATGATGGCGGTGGTGACGCCATGCCAGGACGAGGGGGCCATCACCGGGTCCCAGGTGGCCTGGCCGTCGTAGTGGGTATGGATGTCGACCCAGCCGGGGGTGACCGTGAGGCCCGTGGCGTCGATCTCGCGCTTCGCGGCGCCGGCGACCTGGCCCACCTCGACGATGCGGTCGCCCTGGATGGCGATATCGCCCTTGAAGGCCGCAGCCCCGGTCCCGTCGACGATCGTGCCGTTCCGGATGATCAGGTCGCGCATGGGGTTCCTCTCCGCATCACGTGTTCGACGAAGGATACTGCGGCGCCGTTGGGTAAGTGAAACGGGTTTTAGGAATCGCGGAATGACGCGAACGCTCCACACCGTTCATCCCGGCGAATGCGGGGACCCAGGCTTCCCTTCATGTCGCGCCATGACCAGACGCGGGCGCGAAGTGAAGGGGCTCAGCGGACCGCGACGATCTCGACTTCGGCGCCGGCGACGGTGACGACGTCGCCGACCTGCCTGGTGAGGACCGCGCGGGCGAGGGGGGAGACGTAGGAGACGGATCCGGCGGCGGGGTCGGCCTCGTCCTCGCCGACGATGCGCCAGGCCTGGCGGCGACCGTCCCCGCGCTCGATCTCGACCGTGCGCCCGAAGGCGACGGTGTCGGCGGGCGCGTCGGGCGCGGTGAGCTGGGCCGAGGCGCGGCGGGACCCCCAGTAGCGCAGATCGCGGGTGGCGCGCGCCATGGCGGTGCGGTCCGCAGCGACGCCGCCCTCGGCCTGGGCGGCGGCATAGGCGGCGCGGGCGGCCGCGAGCTCCGCCTCGATGGCGGCGAGCCCCTGCGGCGTGACGAGGTTCGGATGGGTCGAGACCGGCCGGTCAGGCAGGTCGGCGGCCTGGGCCTCGTAGTCTTCCTCGCGGGTGAAGGCGACAGCCATGGGCGAAGAGTAGGGCCGCATGAGGGCCAGTGGAAGACGGACGACGCCGAGCGCGGGCTCGACGCCGCCCCAGCTCCACACCGGAGCCCCTGGGGGGCAGGGGTTCGGCATCCAGCGCCGGGATCGTACCAGAACGACGTTCGTCGAGTCCCGCGAGAAGCGCCGGATCGTGCGTCGTCCCGCCGCGGTCCGGCCCGGGGCGGCGACGCGGCGGCGCGAGCTGCGTTCACCCCGTTGAAAGGCCTTCCCCTTACCGTTCGGGGCAGTCGCGGCGGGAGCCCGCGGTCCTGAGGAACGATCTGGTGACCATGGGTCCGAGCGGGGTAGAGGACGCTTTCGTCTTCATCGCCGAGCACACGAACGACGTGATCGTGCGCGTCGACGCCGATGGCCGGATCCGCTTCGTTTCGGAGTCGGCGCGACGTTACGGTTACGCGCCCGAGGACGTGATCGGCACGCCGTTCCTGCGGCTGGCGCATCCGGCCGACGCCGAGGCGCTGGCGCAGGCCACCGCGGCGCTGCTGCGCGGCGAGCTGGACACCGCCCTGCGCCGCCAGCACCGCTTCCGCGCCGCGGACGGCGCCTGGGTCTGGATGGAGGGCAACCCGCACATCGTGCGTGGGCCCGGCGGCGATGTCGTCGAGATCGTCAACATCTTCCGGGACGTGACGCGGCGGCGCGAACTCGAGGACGCGGCGACGGCTCAGGCCGAGCTGTTCGAGGCCGCGTTCCGGAGCGTCGCCGGCGGCATCGCGATCCTCTCGCCAGACGGTGTGGTGCGCCGGGCCAATCCGGCGTGGCGCCGGATCGCCGGCCGTGACAAGGGCGAGGCCGTCGGCCTGCGCATGGCGACCGTCGTGCATCCCGAGGACATGGCGCGCGTGCGCGACCAGGCCCGGGCCCTGCTGCGCGGCGACATCGACAGCTACGAGTCGGACGAGCGCTACGTGCGGCCTGACGGGTCGTTCGTGTGGGTGCGGGTCACCGCCTCCTGCGTCCGGGACGCCGGCGGGCAGCCCCTGCACATCGTCAGCCAGGTGCAGGACCTGACCGCGCAGCGCGCCGCCGAGGAGGCCCTGCGCGAGCGCGGCGCGCAACTGCGCGAGCAGGCCGAACTGTTCGAGAGTTCGTTCGACAACGCCCCGATCGGCATGGCGCTGGTGGGGACGGACGGGTCGTTCCTGCGCATCAACGACGCCTTCTGCCGGATCACCGACTATCCGCGCGCGCGGATGCTCGCGCTCGACTTCCAGACCATCACCCATCCGGAAGACCTGAACGCCGACCTCGAGCAGTTGACCCAACTGACCGCCGGCGTCATCGACGGCTACCGGATGGACAAGCGCTACATCCGGGCCGACGGCGAGATCGTCTGGGTCCACCTGTCGGTGTCGATGGTGCGCAACGCGGACGGGTCGCCCAAGCACTACGTCGCCCAGGTGCAGGATCTGACCGAGCGGCGGGCCGCCGAGGCGGCGCTGCGCGGCAGCGAGGCCCGCTACCGCCTGATCGCCGACAAGATGACGGACGTGATCGTGCAGATGGACGCCGAGGGGCGGATCACCTGGGTCTCGCCTTCGGTCGCCGCCTACGGCTACGAGCCCGACACGCTGCTGGGCCTGACTACGGACCAGATCGTCCACCCCGACGACTATCACCGGATCATGGCGGGCCGCGCTCCCGGTTCGGACCACCGCGGCGACCAGCAGGCGCGCTATCGCGCGGCGGACGGAAGGTGGGTCTGGATGGAGGGCAACCCCCAGGAGATCCGCAACGAGGCCGGCGAGATCACCGGGGCGATCAATGTGCTGCGCAACGTCACCGAGCGCCGCGCGCAGGCCGACCTGTTCGAGACCGCTTTCCAGCAGGCGGCGATCGGCAAGTGCCTGGTCGAACTGGATAGCTCGATCTTCAAGGTGAACCACACCCTGTGCCTGATGCTGGGCTTCCCGGAGGCCGAACTGCTCGGGCTCAACGGCGACGACCTGATGCATCCGGAGGAACGGGGCGCCGGCGACCACCTGATCGCGGAACTCGTCTCCGGCGAGATCGACAGCTACTCGCGCGAGCGGCGCTTCCGGAAGGCCGACGGCGGATACCTGTGGTGCGGCATGACCATCGCCATGGTCCGCAACCCGGACGGATCGCCCAAGCACTACGTGGTCGAACTGCGCGACCTCACCGAGCAGCGGGCGGCGGAGATGGCGCTGCGCGAAAGCGAGGCCCGCTACCGGATGATCACCGAGAACACCTCGGACATGATCATCATGTCGGACCTCAGCGGCAAGGCGATCTACGTCAGTCCCAACGTACGCGCGAGCGGGACGCGGCCCGAGGAGATCGAGGGCAGCTCGTTCGCCGAAAACATGCACCCCGATGACGCCAGGCAGGTCGAGCGGGCCTTCATGAAGCTGGTGAAGGGCGGCGGCTCCACGCGGGTGCGCTGGCGGGCCCGGAACCGCGCGACCGGCGCCTACACCTGGCTGGAGTCGAACCCGACCCTCGTGCGCGATCCCGAGACCGGCGCGCCGACCGGCTTCCTCGACGTGATCCGCGACATTGACCTGCAGGTGGCGCAGGAGGCCGAGATCGCCGAGGCGACGGCGGCGGCCGAGGCGGCGGCGGCGGCGAAGAGCCAGTTCCTGGCCAACATGAGCCACGAGATCCGCACCCCGCTGACGGCGGTGCTGGGCTTCACGAGCCTGCTGAGCGAGATGGAGCTGCCGGAGACGGCGGAGCGCTACGTCGGGCGGATCTCGGGCGCGGGCAACGCGCTGCTGGCCATCGTCAACGACATCCTCGACTTCTCGAAGCTGGAGGCCGGCAAGTTCGAGATCCGGCCCAAGCCGGTCGACGTGGCGACGGTCTGCGAGGAGACGTTGCAGCTCTTCTCGACCCAGGCGCAGGGCAAGGGCCTGTCGCTGGCGTTCGCAGCGCAGGAAGACCTTCCGCGGGTTGCGATGGTGGACGGGGACCGGCTGCGCCAGATGCTGATCAACCTGGTGGGAAACGCCGTGAAGTTCAGCGACGAGGGCGGCGTGACGCTGACCGTCGCCCAGGCGGCCAAGGCGGACTGGATCCGAATCGAGGTGGCCGACACAGGCCCGGGTCTCGATGCCGAGGCGCAGGCGCTGCTGTTCCAGCGCTTCACCCAGATCGACGGCTCGATGACGCGCCGCCACGGGGGCACGGGCCTGGGCCTGGCGATCAGCCGCGGCATCGCCGAGGCGATGGGCGGCGAGATCGGCGTTACGAGCACGCCCGGACAGGGGGCCAGGTTCTTCGTCGAGATCCCCGCGCCCGCCTCCGAGCTGCGGCCCGAACTGGCGGGCGAAGAAGCGGCGGTCGCACGCATCGACGGCACGCGCGTCTTCGTGGTCGACGACAATCCGGTGAACCGCGAGCTGTCCCGGCGGATCCTGGAGGCGGCGGGCGCGGAGGTGTACGAGGCGGGCGACGGCGGCGAGGCGGTGGAGCGGCTGGGCCTGCTGCCGGTGGACGTCGTGCTGATGGACCTGCGAATGCCCGGGGTCGATGGGCGCGCGGCGCTCGGGATGCTTCGCGAGCTGGCAGGACCGAACCAGGACGTGCCGGTGCTGGCGTTCACCGCCGACGCCGACCTGGCGGGCGAGAACGACCTCGCCGGATTCGACGGACTCGTCAGAAAGCCCATCCATCCGGCGGATATGTATGCGGCCATCGCCGCGGCCACCGCGTGGGCGTCGCCGGACGAAGCGGGCGAGATCGGGGGACCGGCGAATGCCGTTGGGTGAAGGGCGGCGCAGGCGCGTGCTGGTGGCGGACGACGAGCCCTACATCCTCGAGCTCATCGTGACCCGACTGGAGCTGGCGGGCTTCGACGTACGCCCGTCCCGCAACGGGCAGGACGCGCTGGAGCGGCTGGCGGACTTCAAGCCCGAGGCCATGGTGCTGGACATCAACATGCCGGTGCTGGACGGCTTCGGCGTGCTGGCGCGCATGAAGGCGCAGGGGCTGTCGGACAAGGTCCCGACGATGGTGCTGACGGCGCGCAACTCGGGCGACGACGTGGCCCGGGCGATCCGGCTGGGCGCCAGGGACTACCTGGCCAAGCCGTTCAAGGACGAGGCGCTGATCGCCCGCGTCGGACGCCTGCTGGCCCGCCCCCGCCCGGTGGCCCGGGTCTAGGCCGGCGGCGCCGATCGGCGAAACGGCCCTGGGTCGGGTTCGGCCGTGACGGGAGCTCCGGCTTTGGCTTAGATCACGGGCCAGACCGTGGGAGTTCCTGATCTTGCGGAAGAAACCGCCACCGCCGTCCGGGCCGGACGATCGCCTGAGCGCGGTCCTGGACGGCATCAGCGACGTCTACTACGCGATCGACCGAGACTGGCGCTTCTGGGCCTTCAACCGGCGGGCCGAGGAGTTCTTCGGCTTCGCGCGCGCCGAGATGCTGGGGAAGCGCTTTCACGACATCTACCCGCAGGGCGCCGGCACCGCGTTCCTGGCGATGCTGGAGCGCGCCATGGACAGCGGCGAGCCGGGGCGGCTGACCGCGCCCTCGGCGCTTCGCGAGCGCCGGATGGTCGACATCCGGATCTCGGCGCTGGGCGAACTGGGCGTGGGCGTGGCCATCGACGACGTGACCGAGCGCACCGAAGCCGAGCGGGCCGTGCGCGAGAGCGAACGGCGCCTGGACCTGGCGGTGGGCGCGCACAAGGTCGGCATCTTCGACTGGCGCCTGCGCTCCGGGAAGTCCGTGTGGAACGGCGAGATGGAGGACATCTTCGGCATCCCGCGCGGCTCGTTCGACGGCCACACCGAACATTTCCGCCAGCGCGTGGTTCCCGAGGACCTGGCGCGCATGAGAGCCGAAACGACGGCGGCCCTGGCGGCGGGCAAGGACCTCGTCGCGTACGAGTTCCGGCTGACCCGCCCCGACGGCGAGGTGCGCTGGATCGAGGGCGCGGCGCGTTTCGTCTTCGACGCCGACGGACAGCCGCGGAGGATGGTCGGCGCCAACGTCGACATCACCGAACGCAAGAAGGCCGAGACGCACCAGCGCCTGCTGATCAACGAGCTGAACCATCGCGTGAAGAACACGCTGGCCATCGTGCAGGGGATCGCGTGGCAGTCGTTCCGGTCGGCGGGCGCGCCGAGATCGGCGACCGAGGCGTTCGAGGGCCGGCTCAGGGCTCTGGCCTCGGCGCACGACGTGCTGACGCGCCAGAACTGGGAAGCCGGCCCGATCGCGCAGATCATCGCGGAGGCCGTGGCGCCCCACCACGACGGGCGCATCGTGGCCGATGGGCCGGCGGTCGACCTCGATCCCAAGGCGGCGGTTGCGGTGGGACTCGCCATGCACGAGCTGGCGACGAACGCGGTGAAGTACGGGGCGCTGTCGTCCGCCGGCGGCCGGGTGGACGTGACCTGGACCGCCGAGGCCGGAAGGCTGCATCTCACCTGGCGCGAGAGCGGCGGGCCGCCGGTGCGGAAGCCCGCGCAACGCGGCTTCGGCGCTCGGCTGCTCGAGCAGGGACTGGCCGAGGAGCTGCGCGGCTCCGTGCGGCTGAGCTTCGCGCCCGAAGGCCTGGTCTGCGAGGTCGAGGCGACGCTGGGCTGACGCTCCCGGTCGGAGCGGATGGCGCCGCCTACGCCGCCTTCGGGGCTTCGTGTTCGTCGGAACCGAGGCTGGCTTCGAAGTCCTGCAGGGTGTCCATCAGTTGCATGACGTTGGCGGCGAGCGGCTTGCCGCGCTGGAACTGGTAGCGCCAGTAGGTGGCGATGTGGCTGACGAGACCGCAGCCGTCGCCCAGTTGCAGGAACATCTCGGGCGACTTCAGCAGGAAGTCGCGGAACGCCAGCGCGTTGCCCTCTACGGTGAGCTGCTGGAAAACCTCGTCGTAGACGCCCAGGTGGCCCATCACCATCTTCACCTGCCGCTCCATCTTCTGGCGCAGGCGCTGCTTGAGCTCCTCCAGCTCGCGACGGGTCTCGGTGTCGAGCGGCCCGATCACCTTCACGCGGCCGAGTTCGGCGAACACCTCGCGCAGGTTCCCCCAGAGGGTGTTCAGCACCCACTTGTAATAGAGGAAGCCCTTCCAGGCGAAGATCCCCTCCTTGTAGTTCTCCTTCTCCAGCCGAAGCGTCAGCCGCAGCGGCTCCAGGCGCTCGTCGGTGCGCGAGGACAGCAGGGCCTCGACGAGCCGGCTGATGTTGCCCTCCTGGCCATCCGCGTCGCGATAGGCCAGCTCGATGAGCTTGGCGATCTCGGAGCCCACGAAGCGCTGCATGCGGGCCAGGTCCGGGGCGGAGATCTCGAAGTGGCTGGGACTGATGTCGAAGCCCCGCCGCTTCATGTGCTCGCGCAGCAGGAACGGGTCGAGCGACGGCAACTCGTCGATGGCCTCGAGCACGGCGATGTCGCGCGGCAGGTCGGGAAGGTCGCCGCGAAGCTCCTCGAACACGTCCATCCAGCCGCGCTCGGTGACGAACAGGGAGCGCCCGCCGAGGCCCAGGTCCGAGCGCTCGAACGGGATGATGAGCTTGGTGGCCGTGTAGCGGACGCGGTCGAACGATTCGCGCTCCTGGTCGCGCAGCCGGTGGCGCACGATCACCGCGCCGTTCAGCGTCTGGGCGACGAAGAAGGGATTCTTCTCATGCTCGGGATTGCCGGCGTTGCGGGTGGAAAGCGCGGCCAGATTCAGGACACGGCTGGTCGACGCGGTCTTTTCGAGACCCCGCAGACTCCGATAAGTCCGATCCGACGCTTTTCCCAACTCCGAACGCTCCCCCGTCCGCCGGGCCGCTGGGGAGGGGCCAAGTGGGCGATACCACCTTAGAGTGCAGTGCAACTGTTACCGAGAATCAGAAGATTCGAGGTCGGCCCGCAGAATGCCCCGTCAACCTTGCCAAGAACCTACTCATTTTGGGTCTCATGTCATTTTTCGCACGGCGCAGGCTGTAGTGGGACGAACGACGATATCCGAAGTGTCCGCGGCGACGCGACGCTTGCGCGGACAGGCTTTGACGACGAGTTTCGGGGAATCGAGTGCTTCGGGGGTTAGGGATGATGCGGGCGAGCGCCGGCGTTGCGGTGGCAATGGGGCTCATGGCGGTTTCGGGCGCGGTGGCGCAGGAGCAGGCGAGTTTCCCGCCGTCGCTCGACCGCGGCCCCCTGCTGTCCTGGCTGCAGCGCGAAACGGACATCCTGCCCGAGCGCGTGGTGGCCGTGACGCCGCAGTCGATTACCTCCGTAGTCTCCACCTTTCCGGCCGGCGGCGGGCAGGGCCCGCGCGTGGTGATCCGCGCCGAGGCGCTCGCGCCCGAGACCTATGCCCGCACGGGCTCGCTCTCGTGGCACGTGTCGCTGAACGCCGATTGCCCCGGCCACCGCGTGCGGCTGGGAGAGACGACGGGCTATCCGCAGCGCAACCTGCTGGGTGAGCGGCGCATCCTGCGCGAGGCCGATACGGAATGGCGGGTTCCGGAGGCCGGGACGGCGCTGGACTTCGCGTGGCGCGCCGCCTGCGATGCCGGGTTCCAGGGGCCGTTCCAGACCAGGTCGATGAAGGTGGTCCAGGCGGACGGCGCGATGGCGACGGCTGCGCCCGCTTCCGCCCCCGCTCCCGCGCCTGCCGCCGGCGCCGCGGAGCCGCCAAAAGCGTCCGCCAGGCCCGCGCCCGCCAAGGCGGACCCGAAGCCGGCCGTCCCGAAGCCCGCGGCCACTCCGCCCGTGACCGCCCAGTCCGTGACCGCCCAGTCCGCAACGGCGGCGAAACGGACCGGAGGGCCCGTGGCCCAGATCGGCTCGGTGACGTCCGACGCCGACGCCCGAGGGCTGCTGCGGGCCCTGGGCTCGCGGATCGGCGGTCGCGCGACGTGGGTCGAGAAGGCCGAAGTCGGAGGCAGGACCTGGTTCCGCGCCGTCGTCGGTGGCTTCGGGGACAGCGCCGACGCCAACCGGTTCTGCGCCGAACTGAAGGCGGCGGGCCGCGCCTGCCTCGTGCGGGCCGGAAAATCCGGCTGACGCGCGACCCGGTCGCCGCGGGGCTGCGCCCCGACCTCGCCGACCGCGGAGGTCGTGAAATGGCCACAGCGGCGCCGTTTAAGCCCGCCTCAAGCCCTTCGGGTTAGGGAGGAGCGATGCTGGCAGGACTGAGACAGGCGTTGATGAGCCCGGTGACGGGGCCGATCGCGACGGCCATCGCCTTTACGCTGGCCGTCGGCTACGGCGTCTCGGCCTCGACCTGGAAGGCCGAGAAGGCCGGCTACGAGCGCCGCATCGCCGACCTCACCCAGGCCTCCGACAAGGCGCAGGGAGACCTGCGCAACGAACTCGCCGCCTGCCACGCGGCCGGCGCGGCGCGGCAGGTCGCCACGTCGGACTATGTGGCGGCTGCGACCCCCGATGGCGCGCGGCGACTGCTGGAACGGCGTCCGGAGGGGATCGACGCCTGCGCCCGGATGGAGAGCGCCGACCGGGCCGTGCTGTCGAACCTGAAGAAGAAATGAGCCGGCGCGTGCGGATCGCCCTGCTGGCCGCCGGCGCGGCGCTGGCGCTCAGCGCCTGCGGGACGACGCGGGGGAAGCCCAGGGTGCTGGACATCCCGGCGGCTCCTGCGCCGCCGCCACCGGCGCCGGCGGTGACCTCGCCCCGGCCCGCGCCGCCGCCGCCCGCGCCGGTCACGAGGAACTGCGTGCCCCGGACCCTGCCGCCGGCCCCGCGCTATCCCGACACCGACGCGGCCCTGCGCGCCGCCGCGGGCGCGGCCGACCGCTACCAGTTGCTGGCCGCGGGCCGTATCCTGCGCGAGAAGCGGCTGGAGCAGTTGGAGGCGGTGGTCGCGAGCTGCCGCTAGAGCCCAGCTAGACCGTGAGGCCCACGGTGACCGAGCCGGTGTAGCCCGCGCTGACGCTGCCCGTGAGGGCCGGGGTCATGGCGGCGATCTGGGCTGCGGTGTTGTCGCCGAAGACGTTGTCGTTGCCGGTGGTCGTCTGGGCGAAACGGGCGGCGCTGCCGGTGTAGTTCGAGTCCGCGTAGACGGCGCTGCATGCGGCGGCCGGCATGGCGAACTGCGAGGTGAGCAGGCGGTTCGAGACGTTGGTCGCCGTGGCCAGGCTGCGGAACACCTCGAAGTGGATGTGCGGATAGCGGCCGGCGTAGCAGCCCGGGAAGATGGTGGTGAAGGTGGCCTGGCCGCTGGCGTTGGTCGCCTGGACGCCGCGCAGATAGTTCTGCTGGGGCAGGTCGTAGAGCGAATAGCGCCCCAGGGCGTCGGCGTGCCAGATGTAGATCGCATAGTCCGCGAGCGCGGCGCAGGACGCATTCACGTTGACGAGGTTGATGGCGAGCGTCAGCGGCACGCCGGCGGCGGTCCCCGAGAGCGACCCGAAGCTGGAGCGGATATCGCTGCGCACGATGCCGGCGGCGGTCAGGCTGTTGGAGAGCACGCCGTTGGCCATGTTCGAGCCGTCGGAGGGGTAGGGGCCGTTCGTTTCGGTGGGCGTGGCCGAGCAGGAGGACGAGCCGGTCGTGCCTGTGCCCGTGCCGGTGGTTCCGGTCCCCGTCGTGCCTGTGGTCGTCGTCGACGAACTGGACGTGGCGGCGGTGTCCGAGCTTCCGCCGCCGCTGCACGCGTCGAGCAGGAGCGCCCCGCCACCGGCCGCCATCAGGCCGAGCAGCCGGCGCCGGCGCAGTGTCTGGAGATCGAAGATCAGGCCCCGGTCGTGATCGTGCATCCCGTGAAGTCCCCATCGCGTGAGTTGTGTAAGAACTGCACTATTCGGAATGGAACGAGGCGGAATTGTTGCCGCGATGTTTCAAGGACCAAAGTTCGGCGGAGCGCCCGGAACGAAAGACGCCCCGGCTGCGGGCCGGGGCGTTTCGCAGGCGCCGATGCGCGGCGCGATCAGCGGAAGCGGTACTGGAGTTCCACGCCGTAGGTGCGCGGCAGGATGTAGGAGACCGTCTCGTTGATCTTGTTGAACAGTGGGTGGTTCACGTTGTTGCCCACCGCGTTGTTGCTGATCCGCGCGGCGCTGACCCCCGCCGAGCCGCGCTGGTCGAACACGTTCTTGATCGAGGCGATGAGCGTGAAGCGATCGTCCTTGTCGTTGAACAGCATCCGGAAGTCGGTGGTGCCATACGACTTGGCGCGGTTGGCGTAGGTGTTGAACACCGAGTAGTAGGTCGCCGCGCGCCACACGTAGCTGGTCGAGGCCGACAGGCGGCCGGCGTCGAATTCCCAGGTGTAGTTGGCGTTGATCGTGAACCGGTGGGGCGTCGAGGACGGGAGCTTGGAGCCCGTAATGTCCTGGTTGACGTTGACCAGCAGCGAGCAGGCCGCGGCGCCGGTTCCGGTCGGGGAACGGCCGGGAATGCACGCGTTGGCCGCCTGGGCCGACGCCGGCGCGATCCTGGCGCCCGGCAGCAGGGCCAGCGGATCGTCCGGATCGGGCGAGAACACGCCCTCTTTGATCTTGGCGTTCAGGTAGGAGTAGTTCGCCAGGATCTGCAGGCCATCGATCGGCTGCCACACCGTCTCGACTTCCAGACCGTAGTTCTCGGCTTTCGGCACGTTGACGAACCGGGTCTGGTTGGCGCCGACCGTCTCGTTGAAGAACGACAGCGGGATCTGGATGTCCTGGTAGTCGTAATAGAAGGCCGAGACGTTGGTCTGCAGGCGGCCGCCGAAGGTCTTCTTCAGGCCGACCTCGTAGGCGTCGATCGTCTCCTTCTCGGTGGTGACGAAGGTCTGGAGCGTGGTCGTTCCCGAGTCGAAGCCGCCGGCCTTGTAGCCGCGCGAGTACTTTGCGTACATCAGGGTGTCGGGATCCGGCTTCCAGTCGATGCCGAAGGTGCCGGTCAGCGCGCTCCAGTC
>NZ_JAEUMO010000260.1 GCF_016793285.1 Phenylobacterium sp. | reverse complement strand
GCCCAGCCCAGGTTCATCACCGCGTCGAGGAAGGCCATGTAGGGGACGAAGGGCGTGTGGCCCTGGTCGTAGGGGATTTCGACGAAGCCCTGGAAGCGGGCCGGGAAGCTTGCGGCGGCGAAAACGCCGTCGTCTTCCATGTAGTCGTGGCTGCCCATGGGCGAGAGGTAGTCGGTGGCGCCGAGCGCCCGGCAGATCGCCAGCAGGTGGTCGGAGCGGTGGCCGGGGGCGCCGAGCGTGCTGGCGCGGACGAACTCGCGTTCGAGGCCCAGCTTCGCTGCGGCGGCTTCGATGAGGCCGCAGTTGAGGTCGGCTAGGCCGGTGTCCGCCCGGGCGAACTGTTCCTCGAGGAAGGCCATGCCCTCGGCGAAGTGCGGCCGTTTCGCGTAGGCATGGCGGATCGAGTTGAGGTGCTTCTCGCGCCAGGGCTCGGCGTCGGCGAGGCGGATTTCGCTGATGGCGGCGTCGCGGTCGGTCTTCTGGACGGGGACCGAGAGCATCACCTCGCCGGCTGCGCCCCAGATGCGGTTGCGCTGCTGCCAGGAGCGGCGGGCGAACTGGACGTCGTCGAGGAAGACGAAGACGTCGCTCGCGGCGATCAGGTGGAAGTAGCCGAGGTAGGGCAGGTAGGCCGGCTGCATGATCGCCGCCGTCCTCCCCGGTCCCTGGCGCGTCATGCCGCGGCGCGACCTTTCGAGACGCCCAGCGCGGCCGCCAGGGCGGCGTTCACCTGCGCGAACTTCTCGGCCTTGGCGTAGGGCTCCCACGCGCCGTCGACGAAGGTCGCCCCGAGGCGGTCGCGGGCCGCGTCGCGGAGCTGCGCGAGCTGCCGGATGGCGTCGACCGAGTGGTAGATCCAGCGCGGCTTGATCGTGGTGCAGAGGATCTCGCCCAGGGCCAGGTCGCCGCCGAAGCCCGAGAGCATCCGGTGGACCTCGTAGCGCAGGTCGGTGGGATCGGCCTCCTTCACGCACTCGGCGGTCACCAGCGTGCGGCCCGCGCTCTCGTAGACGTAGGCGCGGAAGCAGGCGCCCTCTGCGGTGAAGTTCTGGACGTAGAAGGGCCGCGGGCCGGTCCAGCGGGCGGCGAAGACATAGGTGGCGAAGCTCTTCGGCAGGAGCTTGGGCGTGCGCACGTCCAGCGCCTTGAAGAGCGGGGTCGGGTTTGCGGCCCAGACCAGGACCTCGCCCTTGTTGTGGGTGGCGATGGCGTGGCGGGGGGCGACGAGGTTGCGCTCCCGGATCTTCACGCCGATCTGGCCGAGCGCGTGCTCGCAGCGCCGCAGGAAGGTCGGGAAGCCGCCCTCGGGCAGGCTGGCCAGCAGGTTGTTGGTGTGGCCCCATTGCGCGCGCGGGATGGCGAGCAGTTCGTCGGCCAGGGGGTCGGCGCGCTTGGCGTCGGCCAGCGCGGCCACGTCGGCGCCCAGCGGGAAGACGCGGTTGATCGCCATCGGGATGGCGGCCGCCTCGTGCGCCTCGGCAAGGTCGAACCCGAGGTGCCACGTGGCGTAGCGTGTCAGCGGCCCGGCGATCTCCGGCGGATAGGCGCCGATGCGGTCCGCGAGGCTGGGGCCGGCGAGGGGGGTCACCGAGGCGTTCGCGCAGGCGAAGGCGGGGCCGCCGAAGTCGATGGTGCGGACGGGCTCGCCCGCATCGCCCGGGCTGATCGAGCCGAAGCGGTTGTCGAACTCGACGAAGCTCTGGCCGTAGGTTTCCAGCAGGCCGCGGATGGGGTCGCTCCTGGGGCCGAAGTAGATGCAGCCCTCGCGCAGCTCAAGGCCGTGGCGCTCTTCCGGCAGGGCGACGCCGCCCAGCTTCTCGAAGCGCTCGTAGAGCTCGATGTCGCGTGCGCCCAGACGATGCGCCTCGAACGCCGCGAGAATGCCGGTCAGGCCTCCGCCGACGATCTTCACCTTCATGCTGCCGCTCCCCAGACGATGACGTCGCTGTTGTTGGGGACGAGCTGGCCGGCCTGCACGTTGTCGAAGCGGCAGGTGAGCACGGTCTCGTCGGTGAGGCCCAGGGTGGACCTGAGCAGTCCGACCAGCGCGGCCTCGGTGTAGAACAGGTTGAACAGGCCGGCTTCGCCCGTCTCGGGCGTGTCCAGGCGGAAGCCATCGGGCTCCTCCTCCTCGCCGCGGCCATAGCGGTAGTCGTCGACGAGGCGGGTGCGCACGAAGATCTCGCAGCCGGGCGCGAGGTGGGCCTTGAGCGCGCCGAGGCAGGCGCGGGCCTGCGCGGCGGTAAGGTAGCAGAGCAGGTTCGGGACGATCACGGCGTGGAACGGGCCTTCGAGCGCCGGCAGGCTCTGCGACAGGTCGGCCTGGACGAAGGTGGGCGCGTCGCCCAGGTTGAACCGGGCGTCGGCCAGCGCGTCCTCGTCGTAGTCGACGCCTGTGCAGTCCCAGTCCCAGATTCCGTAGAGCGACAGGTTGTTGCCGGTTCCGGAGCCGAGTTCGAGGACCCGGCCGGTCCGCTGGGAGAGGCCGCGCTTGAAGAAGTGCCGCACGATGAACTCGTCGGGATACTTCAGGCCACGAATCTCACGGAGCGGGCGCATCGCGCTCTCTAGTGGACCAGGGAGGAAAACGCGCGGTTAACCCTGAGCCGATTCGGCGTCGCAGAGGGGCGCTAACGCCGATGCGCGGCGATGAGGCCGAGGAAGATCTCGGCGGTGCGGCCGGCGCCCAGGCCGTCGCAGACGCCGGCGCTGACGCGGGCCAGTTCGCGGCGCAGATCCGCGTCGCGCAGCAGCCGGGTGAGCGCCCGGTCGAAGGCGGCGTCGAAGCCGGGGTCGGCGAGATCGACGACCAGCGCCGCGCCGCGTTCGGCCATCGCCCGGGCGGCCGGACGCTGGTTCTCGGCCAGCACGATCAGTACCGAGGGAAGGCCCAGCACGCAGCGCTCCCAGGTGGACGAGCCCGGTGCGCCGATCCCGATGTCGGCCTCGGCGGTGAGGCGGGCCATGTGCGGCGTGTCGACGTGCAGCATGAGGCGCGGGTCGCGGCGCGCGGTCTTGAGGAGTCCGGAGGTGCTGGGGGCGCCGGCGCCCAGCACGATGTCGAGGCCGACCTCCTGCACGCGAGGCCGCACGCGGTCGACGACGCGGGCGGTGACCCCGCCGACGTCGGTCAGGCCCATCGAGATCAGGACGCGCTGGACCGGCTCGCCCCGCCAGGCCAGGGCCGGTTCGCGCACGGCGGCGAATTCGGGGCGGACCGCGGCGAACTCGGGTCCGAGCAGCAGGCGCGCCTCGTCCGAGGTGAGGCCGAGGTAGTCCTGGGCGCGGCGCGACGGGCCGGCGTCGACGACGATGTCCGCCCCCAGCGGCCGGTCGGCGAGGTCGTCGACGACAAGGACGGGGCGGTCCTTCGCCATGGCCCGGTGGTCGGGCTCGGACAGGCCGTAGTGGTCGAAGACGATGGCGTCGAAGCTCTCGCGCACCGCCGTGGCGGCCAGATCCTCGGCGGGGATGCGGACGCTGTCCGGCGAGAAGGCGTCGAGGAGCTCGGCGACGGCAGGCGGGCCCACGAAGGCATAGCTGGCGCCCTGCGCCTCCAGCGCCCTCGCGAGCGTCAGCGAGCGCATGACGTGGCCGCCGCCTACGAACGGGCCGGCGTCCGCCACGAAGAGGATGCGCGGTCCGGTCATAGCCGCCGATGGCCTCCGAAGTGGGCGAGATCGGGGCGGCGCTCCAGGAAAGCGCGGATGTCGGCCGACGCGAAGGCGGGATTCTGCGGGTAGAGCGCCGCGTAGACCGCCTCGGCGAAGGCGTAGTCGTCGGGGGTGTCGACGGTCCAGCGGATGTCGCCGTCGTCGGCGCTAGGGCTGGTCAGCCAGGCGGCGCGGTAGCCGTGGCCGCCGTGGTAGAGGTCCCAGGTGACGTGCTCGCGGGCCTCTCGGGAGGTCGCCTCGGCGGCGAGGCGGCGGAGCGCGGCGGCGGTCATCACCTCGACGTCCTGCCCCTTGGGATAGCTGAACGTGTCCGGCGTGTTC
>NZ_JAEUMO010000255.1 GCF_016793285.1 Phenylobacterium sp. | reverse complement strand
CGGGAGCATCAGGATGCTGAGATACCCCCCCACCACGGCGCCCAGCGGAAAGCCCGCGAAGACCAGGGCGATCAGCGTCGCCTGGTGTCTTCGCGGCGCGAACTCCGAGGTCATCGCCATCACGTTGGGAATGGCGCCGCCGAGGCCGATGCCCGCCAGGAAGCGAAGCGCCAGAAGCGCGTTCCAGTCCTTCGCGAACCCCGTGCAGAGCGTCAGCACCCCGAACATCAGCGTGCTGGCGATGATCACGAGGCGTCGGCCGAAGCGGTCGGAGACGAGACCGAACAGCACCTGCCCGACCATCAGGCCCACGAGAGCGGCGCTGAACACAGGGCCGAACGCGTTGCCGGGTATGTTCCACGCCTCTGCGATCGCAGGCGCGACGAACGCGATCGCCTGGGTGTCGAAACCGTCCAGCATCGCCACCAGGAAGCAGAGCCCGAACGCCAGGATCTGCAGGCCGCGCAGAGGCGCTTCATCGATCTCCTGGCCGACGTCGATGGGAGGCGCAGCGCTCATGACCACTCCGGATTGTGCAATCGTTTGTATTGATCTTGCGATGACGCGTGTCAAGGCGTAGGTCGTGGCCTTGGTAAATTACCCTTCTCACAGCGTGCAAACGATTGGATCGCCGTGACTCACTCATTGAAGGTCATCGCTTTCGCCGGCGCGGCGAACTGGCCGATCTGGGCCGGGCTCGAGGCGGGAACCTTTGCTTCCGAAGGGCTCGACGTGAGTTTCGCCCTGACTCCGAACTCACGGCAGATGGCGCGCGACCTCTATGACGGACAGGCCCACATCGCCTTCACCTCGATCGACAACGTGGTGGCCTACGTCGAAGGGCAGGGAGAGGAGCCGCTGGCCGGCGTCCCTGATTTCGTCGCCTTCCTCGGCATGGACGACGGCCTGCTCAGCGTCGTGACGCAGCCGGATCTGCCGGACGCCGAGCCGCTCACCGGCCGCCGCGCGTCGGTGGATGCGCCGACCACGGGGTTCGCCTTCGTGCTCTACGAGCTGCTGGCCCGCGCCGGACTGGGAACACCCACGATCGCGGGCGTGGGCGGCGGCGCCGCACGGCTCGAAGCCCTGCTCGAGCGAAAACATGACGCCACGCTTCTCAACGCGCCGCTCGACATGATCGCCGAGAGCCACGGCTGCATCAGGCGGGTGCGCGCGACGGACGTGCTCGGGGCCTACCAGGGCATCGTGGCCGCGGCCCGCCGGCGCTGGCTGAAGGAGAATGGGCCCCTCGCCTCGGCGTTCATTCGCGGCCTTCTCGAAGCCCTCGCCTGGCTCTCGGACCCCGCCAATGCGCCGGCCGCCAAGGCGTTGCTGTGCGCGCGCATGCCGATGCTGGGCGCCGAGGTGGCGGATCGCGCCTACGACCTCCTGGTCACGGACGGCGGTATCCGTCGAGACCTTTCCGTCGATCTCGCGGGCGTCGCCACCGTGCTCGATCTGCGCCGACGGCACGGCCCGTCCTCCGCGCCCCTGGCGGACCCGGCGGCCTATGTCGACACGACGCTGCTGCGTGCCCTCGGCCAGGCTACTCGGCGTCCCGGCCCCGGACCGGCCTGAGCGCCGAAGGCTCTATCCGGCGCCCCGCCGGCGAGCCGCGGTCCTCGGTCTCGCCGTGGAATCACGAACGACGAGCTGTGGCGCGAGGACCAGGGTCCGCGTCGAGGCGGAGGGATCTCGCATGCCTTGCAGCAGCAGGTCGGCCGCCTCCCAGCCCATCTCGCGATGGCTGATGCGCACCGTCGTGAGCGGCGGCGCGACGAGGTCGACGAGCGGCATGTCGTTGTGTCCGACCACCGACACGTCGGCGGGACACCGCAGGCCCCGCGCCTTCAGCGCGTCGTAGCAGCCGAGGGCGAGGAGGTCGTTCGCGGCCACGAACGCGGTGATCTCCGGATGGGCCTCGAGCAGGCGGTGGGCGGCGGCCTGTCCCGCCTCGCGCGCATAGGCCTCCGCGCTCTCACAGGGGGCGGCCTCCGGGGCCAGGCCACGCGCGGCGATCGCCGCCAGGAAGCCGCGGTGGCGGTTGTAGCCCGTCGAGGTCGACTCGGGCCCGCCGATCTGGGCGATCGCGCGATGGCCGAGGTCCATGAGGTGGTCGACCGCGAGCTGCATGCCGAGCGCGTCGTCCGACACCACCGACGAGAGGCGGCGCCTGGCTTCCGAGCGGTTCACCAGCACGGCCGGCAGGCGCTGAGCGATGCAGTAGTCGACAAGCGGGTCGTCTCGCGTGACCGCGGCCAGCAGCAGCCCCTCGACCTGCCGGGCCACCAGGCTGCGCGCGAGATCGAGCTGCCGGCCCCCGTCCGGCACATCGGCGACCACGGTCAGGTAGCCTTCGGCCGCGAGCCGTTCCGAGGCGCCGCTGAGGATCGGGGAGAACACGGTGTTGGCGATGTCGGGAACCAGGATCCCGATCAGATGGGACCTGCCGGTGCGCAGGCTCGCCGCCACGAGGTTGGCGCGATAGCCGAGGCGCTCGGCCGTCTCGGAGATCCGTCGAACGACGGCCTTCGACACGCGGTGGCTCGTCGCCGGGTTCAGCGCCCTCGACACGGTGGACGGATGCACGCCTGCGACCTCAGCGACCTCGCGCAGCGTCACCACGCCCGGCTCCGACTTCCCGACCATCCGCTCGTTCGCTCCGCCGCCGGCGGCCTCTCGGACGCCCGTCCCAGCCAGTCAATACCGCGCAATATGTTGACGCGCCTCGCTTGATTGTGCAAACGGTTGCACAAATTCCATCGTCGTCTTGCAAAACAATGAGGCCGCAGCAGCCATGAAGAAATCCTACTACGCCGGCTCGTGGCAGAAGGGCCGCGCCTTTTCTCCCGCGGTGATCACGGAGGGCGGCCGCACCATCTGGCTCGCCGGCCACACCGGCCAGAAGGACGACCAGGGCGCCTCGCTCGCCGGCGACTTCGAGGCCCAGGTCCATCAGACCTTCCGCAACCTGGACGCCACGCTGAAGGCGGTCGGCGGCGGGCTGGGCGACATCGTCACCATGACCGTGTTCCTGACCGACGCCCGTCACACCACGCGGATGACCGAGATCCGGGCCGAGACCTTCGGCAAGGACTTCCCCGCCAGCGCAGCGGTGACCGTCACGGGCTTCGCCGACCCGACGATGCTCATCGAGATCCAGGGCGTCGCCGTCCTCCCCTGAGCCGTTCGCAGGCTCCTTCAAACCGTGAGGCGTCCCATGGGTCGTGCCGTTCTGCTCCACACCTTCCGTCTCGGGGCGGCCATCGCCGCCGCCGGCCTGCTCTGCGGCTCTGCGGCCATGGCCGGACCGCCGCCCGCCAAGGTCGATCCCTCCAGCTACGGCATGACCGCCGACGGGACGTTCGTACACCCGAAGGCCGCACCCTCGACCACCTACGCCGGCCCGAACCCGGTCAAGGGCAGCCTGAGCTACCTGGAGCAGAAGCAGTACATCAAGAACATGAAGGTCGAGGCCCACTGGGACATCGTGGTCCGGCCCGGCCACACCTGGCAGCACTTCGTCGACATGAACGGTCGGCGCTACATGTTCCATTATTACCGCGAGTTCGTGCGGGTCTACGACGTCACCGATCCGGTCCACATGACGACCGTGCTGAACAAGACCTACACCGACGGGTCCTGGTTCGGCGCCGCCTCCATCGCGTTCAACAAGAAGCTGGACAAGTGGATCATGATCCAGACCTTCGAGGTGCCGCGGTCGCACGGCGGTCTCGACGACAAGAAGTACAGCGACCCGGCCGCCGCCGCGCGCGTCATGAGCGCGCCCGGCTTCCGCGGCTTCCGGGTCTACGAGCTCAAGAGCCCGACCGAGTGGGTGCAGCTCGCCGAGGTCAGCATGGACCTCCTGAACCCTCACGCGACGGTGCAGCAGGGCGGCGGCGGCTACGACGTGCCCCACTACGTGGGCGGCAAGTACGCCTATCTCCTGGGCGCCCCCGACAACACCTTCACGCACATGGAGTTCTCGAACCAGCTCTACTCGCCGATCCACATGATCTACGACATGGAGGACCCGTCGAACCCGAAGCTGGTGTCCAGTTGGTGGGCGCCTGGCCAGCGCCTCGGCGAGGAGGACGCCTACGCCAAGTGGCCGAGCGCCGGCGATCACACGTCGTGGACGGGCGGGCGCCTGCCGATGGAGCTGCCCGTCGAGATCGAGGACGGCGGGCGCTATGGCTACACCGCCATGGGCAGCCTCGGGTTCTACATCGTGGACCTCCTCGACCCGACGAAGCCCAGGACGGTGAGCTCGCTGCAGCTCTCGAACGGCGTCGGGGGCGTCGACGGCGACCACGTCGACGTCTCGCGGGTCGTGCGGCGGGGCATCGTGCTGACCGGCGGCTATCCGATGAACGAAGACTGCTACGAACCCTGGAAGGACGTCAGCATCATCGACGTGAAGGACCCGGCCAACCCCAAGGTGATCAGCGTGCTTCCCCGGCCGGTTCCCCCGAAGTCGGCGCCGTACAAGGACTTCTGCCTGCGCCGCGCGAAGTTCGGGCCGAAACGGGCCTCGCCCTACTATTCGCCCGGCGTGAGCGACCCCAACATCGCCGTGTATCCCTACTTCAACGCCGGCGTTCAGCTCTACGACATCTCCGACGCGACCAAGCCGAAGAACGTGGGCTACTTCGTGCCGCCCCTGGGCGGCAAGCTGGGCGGTGACCTGAGTTCCTACAACTCGCCGACCGAGAGCGTCCACGTCGAATGGGACCGCAAGCTCGTCTGGCTCTTCAACACCGACGGCATCTACCTCCTCTCGAGCCCGGTGCTCGGCAAGCCGGTGCTCGACGGGCTGGTGAAGTGACCCGCCCCGACCGCCGTCGCCGGTCCGTCCGGCGCGGGCGGCGACGCGTGAAGGACCCGGGGCCGCCCGCGTCCGGAGCTAGAGATACCGGCCGGAGCTGAGGTCGTGCTCGCCGCGCTCGTGGATGATGTTGGCGCGGCCCACCAGCAGGTCGTCGACAAGGCCGATCCGCGCCAGGTCCTTGCCCGCATAGGGCAGCGAGTGCAGCACGTAGCGCATGGCGTTCAGCCGGGCGCGCTTCTTGTCGTCCGACTTCACGACCGTCCAGGGCGAGTCGGCCGTGTCGGTGTGGAAGAACATCGCCTCCTTGGCCCGGGTGTAGTCGTCCCACTTGTCGAGCGAGGCCATGTCGATCGGCGACAGCTTCCACTGCTTCAGCGGGTGAACCTGGCGCTCCTTGAAGCGGCGGCGCTGCTCGTCGCGGCTGACCGAGAACCAGAACTTGATCAGGTGGATGCCGCTTCGCACCAGGTTGCGCTCGAACTCGGGCGTCTGGCGCAGGAACTCGTCGTACTCCGCCGGGGTGCAGAACCCCATCACCCGTTCCACGCCGGCGCGATTGTACCAGCTCCGGTCGCACAGCACGATCTCGCCGGTGGTCGGCAGGTGCTGCACATAGCGCTGGAAGTACCACTGCCCGCGCTCCACCTCGCTGGGCTTCTCCAGGGCGACCACGCGCGCGCCGCGCGGGTTGAGATGCTCCATGAAGCGCTTGATGGCGCCGCCCTTGCCGGCCGCGTCGCGGCCCTCGAACAGGATCACGACACGCTGGCGGGCGTCCTTCACCCAGGCCTGCAGCTTCAGCAGTTCGCTCTGCAGGATGAACTTCTGCGCCTCGTAGTCGACGCGGAGCATCTTGTATTTGTAGGGATAGCCGCCGCGCCGCCAGTCGTCGGCCAGGTCGTCGCGGGTGTGGCGCGGGACCTTGACCTTGGCCGGCAGGTGCAGGGCGCGGCGAAGCTGCGCCGCGTCGTCCGGGGCGTCCCCGGCCAGGATCGCGGCGACGCCGTCCTCGGCCCCATCCCCCAGCGAGCGCACCGCCGCCAGTTCGGCCTGCTGTGCGGCGTCGACCGCCTCGCCCACGTCGCGGCGCTCGACGCCCGCCGCGGTCAGCTCCGCCGAAACGTCGCCCTCGGCCGTCGCGCGGGCGTGCGGCCGGCCTGCGCCCGCGCCGTTCGCCGCCTTGGAAGTCTTCCCGACCGTCGCCATGCAAACCCCTTGCTCCAATCGCCTACAATCCCAGAGATTGGAGCATGATCGCCTTGATGGCGATCAATCGGCGCCGATGTGCGGCGGGCGGGCGGGCGGGCGGCCCCGCCAGGCCCCTTTAGACGATCATCCGCAGGGGTTCTTCGAGCATTTCCTTGAAGGCGGCGAGGAAGCGTGCGCCGACGGCGCCGTCGACCACGCGGTGGTCGCAGGTGAGCGTGACGCTCATCACGTTGGCGATGACGATCTCGTCGCCCTTCACCACGGCCCGCTTCCCGCCCGCGCCGACCGACAGGATGCAGCCCTGCGGCTCGTTGATGATCGAGGCGAAGGTCTTGATGCCGAACATGCCCAGGTTCGAGACGCTGAACGTGCCGCCCTGGAACTCCTCGGGCTTCAGCTTCTTCTCCCGCGCCCGGGCCGCCAGGTCCTTGGCCTCGGTGGCGATCTGGGCCAGCCCCTTGGTCTCGGCCCTGCGGATGATCGGCGTGATCAGGCCGCCGGGGATGGCG
>NZ_JAEUMO010000222.1 GCF_016793285.1 Phenylobacterium sp. | reverse complement strand
CTCGATGATCCTGCGCAACTTCAAGCCGGCCTACGAAAGCACGGTCACCTCGCAGCTCTGGCGCGACGGCGCGGTCATGCTGGGCAAGCTCAACATGGACGAGTTCGCCATGGGCTCGTCCAACGAGACCTCGGCCTGGGGCCCGGTGGCCAACCCGTGGCGGGTCGAAGGCTCCAACGCCAACCTGACGCCCGGCGGCTCGTCGGGCGGCTCGGCCGCGGCGGTCGCCGCCGACCTCTGCCTCGGCGCCACGGCCACCGACACCGGCGGCTCGATCCGCCAGCCGGCCGCTTTCACCGGCACGGTCGGGATCAAGCCGACCTACGGCCGCTGCTCGCGCTGGGGGATCGTCGCCTTCGCCTCGTCGCTGGACCAGGCCGGGCCGATGGCGCGCTCGGTCGAGGACGCCGCGATCCTCCTGAAGTCGATGTCGGGCCACGACCCGAAGGACTCCACCAGCCTGCCGGTCGAGGTCCCGGACTTCCCGTCGTTCGTCGGCAAGTCCGTGAAGGGCCTGCGCGTGGGCATTCCGAAGGAATACCGCGTCGACGGCATGCCGGCCGAGATCGAGAAGCTGTGGGAGCAGGGTATCGCCTGGCTGAAGGAGGCCGGCTGCGAGATCGTGGAGGTGTCCCTGCCGCACACCAGGTATGCGCTTCCGGCCTACTACATCATCGCGCCCGCGGAGGCCTCGTCGAACCTCGCCCGCTACGACGGGATGCGCTACGGCCTGCGCGTCGACGGCGCCAACCTGACCGACACCTACGAGAAGACCCGCGCCGAGGGCTTCGGCGCCGAGGTGAAGCGCCGGATCCTGATCGGCACCTATGTGCTCTCGGCCGGCTACTACGACGCCTACTACCTGAAGGCGCTCAAGGTGCGCGCGCGCATCGCCGAGGACTTCGACCGGGCCTGGGAGAAGGTCGACGCCCTGCTGACGCCGACCGCGCCGTCGGCGGCCTTCGCGCTGGGCGAGAAGTCGGACGATCCGGTGGCGATGTACCTGAACGACATCTTCACGGTGACGGTGAACCTGGCGGGCCTGCCCGGCATGAGCATTCCCGCGGGCCTCGACGCCAACGGCCTGCCGCTGGGCCTCCAGCTCATCGGCCGGAACCTGGACGAGGGCACGCTCTTCTCCCTGGGCGGCGCCATCGAGAAGGCCGCCGGCTTTACGGCCAAGCCGAAGAAGTGGTGGTGAAACAAAAACGCCCGCCGTCGCCGGCGGGCGTTTCTGCATTCAGGCCTTGCGGTCTTACTTGGCGACTTCGTCGAACTTGGCCTGAAGCTCCTTGAGCTTGGCGTCGTCGATCGCGCCCTGGCTCATGGGCGCCACTTGCGACAGCGTCATGGTGGCGATCTGGTCGTAGAACTGCGTGATCTGCGGCAGGGCCGCTTCCAGCGCCGCCTTGGCCTTCTCGTTCTTGATGATGTCGCCGATCGGCGTGGTCTCGACGCTGATCTTGCCGCTGGCGGCGGCTTCGGCGTGATCCTTGTGGTCCTGCGCCAGGGCAGGCGCAGCGATCGCGGCCACGGCGAGAGCCGCAGCGAAAGCGATGGTCTTCATTTGGAGGTTCCTCATCCCCGGGTCTGAGCGCCGTTAAGACGCGGCGCCAGTGAGGCCATTTCGGGGCGGTCACGCAAGTGACTTCTGAGCAAGCTTCCGATTTGTCGCGGCCTTGGGTAGTACGCGCCTCATGACTGACGCGAACCCCCCGCCCGCCGGCGAGGCGAAGAAAGTGATCCAGGGCCGGACCGGCCCCTGGGAGATGGTTCTGGGCCTGGAGATCCACGCCCAGGTGGCCTCGAACGCGAAGCTGTTCTCCGGCGCCGCCGTGGGCTTCGGCGCGGGCCCGAACCAGCAGGTGAGCCTCGTCGACGCGGCCATGCCCGGCATGCTGCCGGTGATCAACCGCCACTGCGTGGAGCAGGCGGTGAAGACCGGCCTGGGACTCAAGGCGCAGATCAACGCGTGGTCGCGCTTCGACCGGAAGAACTACTTCTATCCTGACCTGCCGCAGGGCTATCAGATCAGCCAGTTCAAGGATCCGATCGTGGGGGAGGGCGAAGTCCTCGTCGAGCGCGACGACGGATCGGCCTTCACCGTGCGCGTCGAGCGCCTGCACCTGGAGCAGGACGCCGGCAAGAGCGTGCATGACCAGGACCCGAACGCCACCTTCATCGACCTGAACCGCGCCGGCACGGCCCTGATGGAGATCGTCTCGCGGCCAGACATGCGCACGTCTGACGAGGCGGTTGCCTACGTGAAGAAGCTCCGGACGATCCTGATCTATCTCGGCTCGTGCGACGGCGACATGGAGAAGGGCAACCTGCGCGCCGACGTGAACGTCTCGGTCTGCCGTCCCGGCGACTACGAGAGGTTCCGCGAGACCGGCTCGTTCGAGCATCTCGGCACGCGCTGCGAGATCAAGAACGTCAACTCGTTCCGCTTCATGCAGCAGGCCATCGAGTACGAGGCGCGCCGCCAGATCGACATCCTCGAGGACGGCGGCAAGGTCGACCAGGAGACGCGCCTGTTCGACCCGGTCAAGGGCGAGACCCGCTCGATGCGCTCGAAGGAAGAGGCGCACGACTACCGCTACTTCCCCGACCCGGACCTGCTGCCGCTGGAGCTGGATCCCGCCTGGATCAAGCGCATCGAGGCCGCGCTGCCTGAACTGCCCGACGCCAAGAAGGCGCGCTTCCAGTCGCAGTACGGCCTCTCGGCCTACGACGCCGGCGTGCTGATCGGCGAGCAGGCGAGGGCCGACTACTACGAGGCCGCCGCCAAGGGGCGCGACGCCAAGCTGACCGCCAACTGGGTGACGAACGACCTCGCCGCCCGGCTGACGGCCGACGGCGTCGAGATCGAGGATTCGCCGATCGGACCCGAGACCATCGCCGAACTGGTCCAGTTGATCGAGGACGGGACCATCTCGTCGAAGATCGCCAAGGACGTGTTCGAGCGCATGTGGGCCGGCGAGGGCGCCCCCGGCGAGATCGTCGAGAAGCAGGGTCTGAAGCAGGTCAGCGACACCGGCGCGCTGGAGAAGATCATCGACGACCTGATCGCCGCCAATCCCGGCCAGGCCGCCGCGGTGAAGGACAAGCCCCAGGCCATCGGCTGGTTCGTGGGCCAGGTGATGAAGGCGACCCAGGGCAAGGCGAACCCCGGCGTGATCAACGGCCTGCTGAAGGCGAAGCTGGGGCTCTGACGCCCCGCTCCCGCGGGGGCACGGTCAGTCCGGGATCACGTCGAAGACCTGGCCGGTGCCCTCGGACACGAGGGCGAAGCCGGCGCCCACCCGCACCCAGGCGTAGCCGTGCGGCGGCGGGCGCAGGCGGTAGCGCCGGTAGTCCTCGACCACGCCGCCCCTGAACCGGTCGGGCAGATAGCCGCCGCGGCGCGCGCCGGGCGCGAACGACTGCGGCGGCGGACGCTCCTCGTAGCGGCGGCGGCCGTCGTCGCGTGGCGGCGGGGCGGGCTGGCGGCGATCGTCGGCCTGCCAGCGCCGGCGCTGGTCGCCGCGCTCCTCGTCGCGGGCGCGCTCTTCGCGGCGCTCGGGGGCGCGGCCCTCCGCACGCCGGCCTTCCCCGCGGCCCGGCTGGCCGCGCGGCTCGGACCGCTGGCCGCGGTCGTCGCCGCGGCCGTGGCCGCGACCTTGCGCGAAGGCGAGGTCGGCGCTCATCGGTCCGGCCACGCACGCGACCGCCGCGATCATGAGGAACAGGCGCTTCATACCGGCCGCATCATGCCCGGAAGGGTCTGAACTGTCGCTGAACGTCTTGCCGCCCGCGGAGATGCCGCCCGGCGCGGTCCGAGGTCGAAGGTGCGACGTATTGGCCGCGCTCCGATTCTGTCGAATGCACAACAGCGCTCTTAACCATGTGTTCAACTGAACCTTGGTTTCCTTCGCCCATAGGCTGGCGACAGGCCCGAAAAAGTCGGGTCGGCCGGCGCTGGATGGGAATGAAGACCATGCTGGCGAGCATCGACACGAAGTGTGATGGCCTGCCGCTGCCGACTCCGGAGGCGACGGGCGACGAGCTGTTCCGCATGGGGCTGCTCTATTCGACGGGGCAGGGCGGCGCGCCGCTCGACTACGTCTCGGCCCACATGCTGTTCAACCTGGCGGCCATGCGCGGCTCGGTGGAGGCCAAGGTCTACCGCAAGGAACTGTCCGAAGAGATGGCGTCCGAAGACGTGGCCGAGGCCCAGCGCCAGGCCCGCCAGTGGCTGGCCCAGGGCTGACGCTGCCGAGCTTCGCCGTGAATAGCGTGCGCATGGACTGCTGCTGAGCTTGCGGACGACACGGGCGTTGCTTTGCCCCGGCGGTTGAAGTCGCGGCCCGTCGCCGCGACCCCGGAACTAATTGTGTCCACTTCTTGTTGAGCGCCACAGGGACCCCCTGTGGAGGCTTTGACACGTGAAAACCCTCGCTCTCGCGGCCGCGACGTCCGCTGCCGCCTTGCTCGCCACTTCCGCGCAAGCGGCCGTCTTCATCTCCTTCGACGGTGTGACCACCGCTTACTCGCAAGCCGGCGACGGCGAGTTCTCCTTCGACGCCGTCTGCGGCGGCGGCGGGACCTGCGGCGGCTTCGAGACCGTCTCGATCGTCGGCACCGCGCCCCCGGACCTGCCCGGCCTCCTGCACAGCGACAGCGTCACCGTGAACGCGATCGACACGGGCGCCGCGGCGATCACGATCTGGGTGACGCGCACCGACCTCACGGACCTCGGCGACAGCTTCTTCTCGTCGTTCACCAGCAACAACCTGGGCGGTCCCGTGCAGGTCCACATGGACACGCTGATCTCGTCGTCCAACCAGTTGTTCGGCGGCGCGACGCTCGCGTCGTTCGATCACAACGCCATCGGCAGCGCGTCGAGCAACGTCGACACGCCCTTCGCCACCGGCGCCGGGACCTATTCGGTGACGCAGAAGTACATCATCACCGTGAGCAGCTCGGCGACGCAGCGGAGCGCCTCGCCGACCATCACGCTCTCCACCGGGGCGGCCGTCGTGCCCGAGCCCGGGACCTGGGCGCTGATGATCATGGGCTTCGGCGGCGCGGGCGCGATGCTGCGCGGCCGCCGCCGGCGGATGGCCGCCGCCTGACGCATTCGACGGTTCGCCCGAACCGTCCGCGCGGCCACGCAGGCCGCCGGTCGCGACGCCCCGGTCTTCCGCCGGGGCGTCTGCGCGTGCGGACGCCCTCGCACGCGTGCGCCGATCGACCCGGCCGCTGCGAGGCGTCTAGGCAGACGCCGCATCGTCCGCTAAGAACCGCCCTCCGCGGACGCCCAGGCGTCCGCGCGCTGGTGACGTGGCCGAGTGGCTGAAGGCAACGGTTTGCTAAATCGTCATACGTGAAAGCGTATCGAGGGTTCGAATCCCTCCGTCACCGCCACCC
>NZ_JAEUMO010000171.1 GCF_016793285.1 Phenylobacterium sp. | reverse complement strand
CCGACCTCGAAGGGGGTGAAGGCGCCGCCCGGTGGATCGAGGGAGCGCCGCCGACGGTCGTTCCGCGACCGATTCTCGTTTCCGAATATAGGGGTTCGCGCGGCCTTATGCACCTCCCGCGTACGCGTGTACGCGCGCGAGATGCTGGGCTTGGCGCGCCGCCGCCAGCCGCTAAGGTCGCACGGGCGGCGTGCAACTGGTGGGGGCGGCGTGAAGAGGTGGTGGATTGCTGTCGTGGCGCTGCTTGCGGCGCCGGCGCTGGCCCAGCCGAAGCCGTCGGTCATTACAGCGCCAGACTGGGCCGCGCTCCCCACGGCACAGACGCTGGCGGAGAACTATCCGAAGGTCGGCCTGCTGCTCCAGGTCGAAGGCTACGCCGTCATCGCTTGCCCGGTGACGGAGAGAGGCGCCCTCGTCGACTGCACGGTCGATGGCGAGGCGCCTCGCAACATGGGCTTCGGCGCGGCGGCGATCCGCATGAGTCGCGTCTTCCAGATGAAGCCGCAGACCGTCGATGGCAAGGCGACCTCGGGCGGGACCGTCCGCATCCCCATCCGCTTCACGCTCCCCGCGATCGAGCCCGAGGGCAAGCCGCCGGCCAAGGCGGCAACGGCGCTGGCGCTGCAGATCGTCGACACCATGGAGGCGACGCAGACCTTCGTCTCGGCCATGGACGCCCAGATCGCCGAGATCAACGCGGACAGCACGGCCCCGCAGACCTCGCGCGCCGCCGCCATGGCCGTCCTGCGAACGGCGGCCGCCAGCCGCCGCGAAGACATGCGCCAGGCCCTGGCGGCGACGCTGGCGGCGAACTACAGCCTGGAGGACCTCACGCGGATCACCTCCTTCCTGAAGTCGCCGGCCGGGCAAGTCCTGCGGGGCGGCGACGCGCTCAAGGCCAGCGTGGAGGCGCTGACGCCGCAGGTCGGCCCCGTCGTGATGACCGAGTTGCACAACGCGGTCTGCGCGCGCCTGCCCTGCCGTCCGAGCGCCGAAGCGTTGCGGATCATCGACGCGCCGGGCGCCACGCCGGACGGCGCCTGGCTCAAGATGCCCACTGCGGCGGCGATTGCGGACGAAGGCCCGGCCATCGCCCGCGTGATGGGTGTGGAGGGCGCGGTCCGGCTCACCTGCGAAAACGACCTGACGGGCCAGCTCGTCGGCTGCAAGGTCGACGCTGAGGCGCCTGCGGGCTGGGACTTCGGGACGTCGGCGCTGGCGCTTGCCAGCACCTACCGCATGCCGCCTGGGCCAGCAAAGCCGCGCGTGCTCCGCATCGCCTTTGCGGCTCCCTCCTACGAAAAGCCGCAGCGATCGCCCCGAACGGCCCCCGGTGGGATCGCGGCTGCCCGCGCGCTCATCGACACCTTCGACCCCATGGCTCAGTTGAGTACCCAGCTCGAGCCGCAGCTCAAGGTGCTTGGCGTGACAGTCGCTGCGACGCGCAACGACGCGGAAGCGAAAGCGCTGACCGAGGCCATGAGGGTCGCGATCCAGAATGTCATCGCCTACTTCCTCGACGAAGCGGCCAACGCCCTGGCGACCCACTACGCCCAGCAGGACCTGGCCGAGGCCGCTCGATTCATGGACAGCCCGGTCGGACGGTCGCTGATGAAGCCCCAACGCGTCGACGACGTCCCCGCGGTCGCCCGCGTCAGTGCGACGATCGCCGCCGAAGCACGCGAGGTCTACTGCAAGAACAACGACTGTTCGCCTCCGCCCCCGCGGCCGGGCGCGGCGCGCTAGGGTCACGCGACGCCGCCGAGGTGCTCCAGCAGGAGCCGGTTCACGGCATCGGGAACCTCGTCGGTCAGGAAGTGGCCGGCGCCGCCGATCGCCTCGAAGCGGTAGGGGCCGGTGACGAAGTCGGCGGTGGCCTCGGCGGCCATGCGGCCGACGGTCGTGTCGGCGTCGCCCCAGACGTACAGCGTCCGGGCCCCGACGGGCGGCACGTCGGCGGCCCGGAGCGCGCCCGCCCCGCCGGCGCGATACCACGCGATCGCGGCTTCGATCGCGCCGGGCGGCGAGAGCGTGTCGATGTAGAACCCGGCCGTGGCCGCCGGCACGCCCGCGCCGGCGAACATGGCGCGCAGGCCCGCGAAGTCGCCGGCGCGGATGCCGGCCACCGCCGCGTCGTCCTGCAGGCTGCGATGGTGGCCCGACCTTGCCGCCTGCGCGGGATCCTGAGCGAAGGCCCGGGCGAACGCCGCCGGGTGCGGCCGCGACAGCACCGCCAGGCTGCGGATGCGCTCAGGCGCCCGCACCGCCGTCAGCCACGCGATCTGCCCGCCCCAGTCGTGGCCGACGAGGTGGAAGGTCTCGTGCCCCAGGGCGTCCATCAGGCCCAGCGCGTCGCCGACGATGTTGGCGGCGGCATAGGGTTCGATCCCCGCCGGCCGCGCCCCGGCCGAGTAGCCGCGCTGGTCCGGCGCGATGGCGCGGAAGCCCGCCTGCGCCAGCGCCGCCCCCTGCGCCCGCCACGCCGCCCGCGACTGCGGGAACCCGTGCAGCATCAGCACCGGCGCGCCGTCGTCCGGCCCGTAGAGGTCGACGGTGAAGTCGAGGTCGCCGACGCGGACCAGCTCTGCCATGGCGACAGCCTAGAGCGCGGCCCGGATCTGCGCCACGGCCTCGGCGAGCGGACGGCCCGCCGTCTCGACCACGAGGCGTTCGCGTGTCCAGGGCCGGTAGTCGCGGCCGATCACCGCCTGCCAGTCGGGCATGTCCAGCCCGGCGACCTCGGCGGGCCGCCCTTCGACGCGCCGGCGATGCTCGGCGGCATCCGAGCAGACGACCTCGACCTCCAGCACCTGCGCCCCGGCGGCCAGGCCCGCGTCGCGCCAGGCGTCGCGCGTCAGCATCCACGGATTGACCGAGTCCCCGACCACGTCGCGGCCCAGGCGCAGGTTGTCGGCGGCGACCGCACAGGCCGCGCGGTAGCCCGCGTCGGCCATGTCGTCCGGCATCACGCCCGACCCGCGCATCGCCTGCTCCAGCGAGTCGATCCGCAGCCACACGGCTCCGGTCTCGGCCGCCAGCGCCCGCGCGATCGTCGACTTGCCCGCGCCCGGCAGCCCGCTCATCACGATCAGCGTCGCCATGGCGTCAGTCCACGCCCGTCAGGCCCGAGGCGTCCACCGCGAAGCCCTGGGCGCGGCCGGCGAGGCCGTCGAACAGCATCTGGTCGGTTCCGGTCAGGAAGGCCTGGAGCCGCAGCGCCTCGATCTCGTCGAAGAGGGCGGCCCTGCGGCGCGCGTCGAGGTGGGCGGCCACCTCGTCCAGCAGCAGGATCGGCGCGGGCGCTTCGGCGCGGGCCAGCCGAGCGGCCTGGGCCAGCACCAGGTTCAGGATCAGCGCCTTCTGCTCGCCGGTGGAGCATTCGCCGGCGGGGCGGTCCTTCTCGACGTGGATGACGGCCAGGTCGCCGCGGTGCGGGCCCGTGAGCGCGCGGCCAGCGGCGCCGTCCCGCTCGCGCGCGGCGCTCAACGCCTTCGCCAGCCGCGCTTCGATCTCGGCGAAGTCGACGCCCTCGCCCGCCATCCGCTCCCAGTCGCCGGTCAGCGAAAGGCGCGCCTGCGGGAACGGGCGCTCGCCGCGGGTTCCGATCTCGGCCGCGAGCGCCGCCAGCGTCCGCGCGCGCGCCTCGGCCATCAGCACGCCGGCCTCCGCGAGCCGCGCCTCCAGGGCATCCAGCCACGCCGCGTCGGCCGGACCGTCCGTCAGCAGCCGCATCCGCTCGCGCATCGCCTTCTCGTAGGTCTGCACATGCACCGCGTGCTGCGGCTCGGCGGCGAACACCAGCCGGTCGAAGAAGCGCCGCCGCTCGGCAGCGCCCTCCAGGAACAGCCGGTCCTGCGCCGGCGTCAGCCAGACCTGGCGCATGTGCTCGGCCAGCCGTCCCGGCGGCGCGGGCTCGCCCTCCACCCGCACGACGCGGCGCGACGCCCCGCCCTGCTCCACGCCGGTCCCCAGCCGCACCTCGTCTTCGCCGGCCCGCACGGTCACCGACACCGCCCAGGCGCGGCCGGCCGCCTCGCCCGGCATCCGCCGGCCCACCTCGGCAAGGCTCGATCCCCGCAGGCCACGCCCCGGGATCAGGAAGCTCACCGCCTCCAGCAGGTTCGTCTTTCCCGCCCCGTTCGGCCCGGACAGCCACACCGGCCGCCCGTCGAGCGGAAGCTCAGCGG
>NZ_JAEUMO010000170.1 GCF_016793285.1 Phenylobacterium sp. | reverse complement strand
GCCGGCGCGAGGCTGTCGTCCAGGGTGGACGGGATCAGCATCTCGACGATGGGCTCCTTCGACCAGCCGTGCTCGCGGGCGTCGACGAAGGCGCGGTCCATGTAGGCCATGGTCGGCGCGACGATGATGCCGCCGGTCATGTGGTCGCCCGGCTCCGGCGCGACGGTGAAGCGCGGCAGCTCGGACAGCGCCACATTCATGCGGAAGGTGCCCGAGCCCGAGCGGTAGCGGGCGATCCGCTCGCGGAAGTCGGCGGGCTGGGCGCCCGGATCGACCAGCTTGCCGAAGGTGACCTGCGGGTGGAGGTTGGAGACCACCGCGCGGGCCTTCAGCACCTCGCCCGTCGAGGTGACGACGCCGGTGGCGCGGCCCTTCCCGGTCAGGATCTCGTTCACGGCGACGTCGGTGCGCAGCTCGACGCCGCGGGCGCGGCAGCAGGCGGCCATGGCGCCGGCGATCGCGCCCATGCCGCCGACGGCATGGCCCCAGGCGCCCTTCTTGCCGTTCACCTCGCCGAAGACGTGGTGCAGCAGCACATAGGCCGTACCCGGGGTGTAGGGGCTGGCGAAGTTGCCCACCACGCCGTCGAAGCCGTAGGCGGCCTTGATCGGATCGCTCTCGAACCAGCCGTCCAGCCAGTCGCCGGCCGACTGCGAGAACAGCGCCAGCAGGTCGCGCTTGGCGGTCAGCGTCAGCTTCGAGAGCCTGCGGCCGAGCACGGCGCTCTTCAGCAGCTCGGGCAGGGCCTCGGCGAACGAGCCCTCGACCAGGTTCGGGGGCGTCTGGATCACCAACTCGCGCAGGACGTCGGCGATGGCGTCGAGGCGGTCCCAGTAGGCGGGCAGCCGCTCGGCGTCCTTCTGCGAGAACCGCGCGGTCTCGGAGCGGGTGACGCCGTCGCCCACGAAGAAATGGTCGCCGTCCAGGGGCAGGAAGTTGGCCATCCGACGCTCGACGACCTTCAGGCCGTGGCCGTGCAGGTCGAGGTCGCCGATCACCTTCGGGTTCAGCAGCGAGACGGTGTAGCTGGCCACCGAGTTGCGGAAGCCCGGGTGGAATTCCTCGGTCACCGCCGCGCCGCCCAGGACGCTCCGGCGCTCCAGCACCGTGACCTTCAGGCCGCCGGCCGCCAGGTAGGCGGCGCAGGTCAGCCCGTTGTGACCGCCGCCCACGATGATCACGTCGCTCGTCATGGCCGCCCGATGGCACGCGCGCGGGCGAACCGCAACCGGGGGCGGAACCGCACGCCGCGCCGCCGGTTCCCGCAGGCATGGCCCGCTTCCGGATTCGACACGAGACCCACTATGCCTACGAGCGCGCGGTGTCGTTCGCGACGCACCGGATGCTGCTGCGGCCGCGGGACAGCCACGCCATCCGGGTGACGGACGCGCTGCTCACGGTCTCGCCGCCGGGCGAGACGCGATGGGTCTTCGACGCGCTCGGCAACTCGGTCTGCGGCTTCACGCCCGACGGGGAGTCGACGGGGCTCTCGATCATCTCGGAGCTGACCATCGAGCGCTTCCCGGCGCACCTGGGGGAGCTGGAGGTCGACGACCCGCAGACCGCGACGCCGATCGTCTACACGCCGGCCGACCGGGCCGTGCTCGCGCCCTTCGTCGACCCGGTCACGGAGGACGCCGAAGGCGACCTGCTGCGGTGGCTGCGCGATCAGATGGAGAGCCCGCACGAGCCGGCGCTGGAGTTCCTGCTGCGGATGAACCGCACCATCCACGACGGGTTCGAGTACCAGTCCCGCGACATCGGCGCGGCGCAGGAGCCGTCGCATACGGTGAAGCTGGGCGCGGGCACATGCCGCGACTTCGCCTGGCTGATGGTCGAGGCGCTGCGGCGGCTGGGCTACGCGGCGCGGTTCGTGACGGGCTACGTCTATTCGCCGCCTTCGCTGTCGCCCGACCACGGCGAGATGCGCGGCGCGGGCGCGACCCACGCCTGGTGCGAGGTGTTCCTGCCCGACCTGGGCTGGATCGAGTTCGACCCCACCAACGCCATCGCCGAGAGTCCCGACCTGATCCCCGTGGCGGTCGCGCGCACGCCGGCCGAGGCCATCCCGATCTGCGGCGCCATCTACGGCGATCCCGGCGACACGCGCCTGACCGTTCACGTGGATGTGCGCCCGGCCGATTCGCTTCAGGCCGCCGCCTGAGTCATTGATTCTGCAGGCATGGAGGTTCGGGACATGACGACCGGGTTCCAGCAGCAGGAGCGTGGCCTCGGGGTCTGCTTCCCCAGGCAGGCGGCGAGCCCGCAGCACGGGCAGAAGGCGCCGAAGAAGCCCCTGTCGACCCCGCCGCCGCGCAGCAATCTGCCGCGTCCTGGACACTAGTGTGCTGGATCCGAAGCTCGCCCGCTTCCGGGCCGGAGCGCCGGGCGAACTTCGGAATCGGGACACTGGAACGGCACGTACTTCCCGATAGATTGCCGCCGAGGGTGGAAACGAAGGGTCCTGCATGTCCGAACGCCTGCCGATCGCACGCCGCGAGCTGATCCTCGGGGGCGCCGCCGCCCTGATCCTGCCGCCGGCCGCCTGGGCGGCGCTGCCGCCGCGCCTCTCGTTCCAGGTGTTCCGCAACGGGACCAAGGTGGGCGAGCACGTCGTCAGCTTCTCGGGCGACGACGACGCGCGCACGGCGACCACCAACGTGGCCATGACGGTGAAGGTCGGCCCGGTCCCGGTCTACAAGTACCGGCATACGGCCATCGAGAAGTGGGTCGACGGCAAGTGGCTCAGCGTCGACACCACGACCGACGGCAACGGCAAGGTCACCAAGGTCTCGGCGAGGCAGATGGGCGGCTATGTGCAGATCAACGGGCCGGCGGGCGCGGTGCGCGGACCCGCCAACGCGCTGCCGCTCAGCCACTGGAACCAGGGCAACTTCGGCAAGCCGCTCTTCAACCAGCAGGAGGGCAAGATGCTGAAGGTGACCTGCACCCAGGTGAAGCCCGGCCAGTGGCAGATCCGCGGCGAAGCCGAGATCGACGACTTCTACGACGCCCAGGGCAACTGGCTGGCCCTGAAGGGCAAGCTCGAGGACGGCTCGCGGATGGAGTACCGGCGGGTCTGACCGCCAACCTGGCGGCGGCCGGTCGAGAAGGACGTCGAGCGTCGGCGCGGCCGGCGCCTTGCGACGCCGGCGGGGCCGTGCGTAACTCCGCCATCATGTGTCCCGGCATCGAGCGCACCAGGGGTTGACGGCCCCCGCTGAATCCCAGGCTCCCCGCTAGACGCGGGCGCGAGCCTCTGCGCGCACCCTTCGCCAGGGCCTTCCTGCCATGAGCTTCTTCTCCAACGAGGCGGTGAACCGCCTCAACCTGCATTCCGGCATCCAGACGCTCGCCCAGGAGGCGGGCGGAATCTTCGTCCTGGTCTTCCTGCTCCAGGCCGGCGTGCCGGCGCCGCTGGTGCTGCTGTCGATGACGGCCATGACGGCCCAGCGCTTCGTCCTGCGGCCCTTCGTGCTGCCGTTCGCGCGGCGGTTCGGGCTGCGCACGACGCTGGTGCTGGGCACCGTGCTGGAGGCGGCGGTCTTCCCGATCCTGCCCTTCGTGAAGGGCGTCGACGCCGCGTTCGTCCTGATGGTGCTGGTGAGCCCGCTGGGCAGCGTCCTCTACTGGACCTGCTACCACGCCTATTTCGCGGCCGTGGGCGACGAGGCGCACCGGGGCGGGCAGGTCGCGGTGCGCACGGCGCTGATGGCGCTGGTGGGCGTCGCGGCGCCCCTCCTGGGCGGCTGGGCGCTGGCGTCGGGCGGGCCGTGGATCGCCTTCCCCGCCGCGGCGGTGGTGCAGGTGCTGGCGGCTGCCCCGCTGCTGGGCGCGCCGCAGGTGGCGGTGGCGCACGAGGCGCCGGGCGGCTTCCGCGCCGCCTGGCTGGGTTCGGCGCTGATGGCCTGCGACGGCGTCTTCGCCGGCGGCTACCACTACGTCTGGCAGGTGGCCCTGTTCATCGCGCTGGGCCAGAGCTTCACGGCCTACGGCGGGGCGATGGCGCTGGCGGCGCTGGCAGGCGCGGTCTTCAGCCTCTGGATCGGCAGGCACATCGACGCCGGCAA
>NZ_JAEUMO010000166.1 GCF_016793285.1 Phenylobacterium sp. | reverse complement strand
CGACCGCCACATCCAGGCGCTGCGCACCGCCGGCTGCGAGGTGTGTCTCGACGACTTCGGCGCCGGCGCCGCCTCCCTGGCCTATCTGCAGCAGCTCACGCTCGATCTGCTCAAGATCGACGGCCGCTACATCCGCGACCTGCAACATGGCGGCCGTGAGGCCACCTTCGTCCGCCACCTGGTCAACATGTGCGGCGAACTCGAGGTCAAGACCCTCGCCGAGATGGTCGAGACGCCCGAGGCCGAGGATGCCGTGCGCCGCGCCGGCGTCGATTACGCCCAGGGCTGGCTCTACGGCCGCGCCGCCGACGAGCCGCTCTCCGAGGCGCAGTTGCGGGCGCAGCTTCAGGGGCCCGAAGGGGCCCTGGCCGTGCGCTCCGCTCTGGAGCGACAGGCCGGGTGAGCGCCTCACGACTTCGTGAGGTTTCGCCGACAAAAGTCCAGGCGTAGGGTTCCCCACAGGGCGGCGTCGGTCGGCCCAAGCCGGTCCGCGACCGTCCACAACCTGCGCTTCAGGCGCTCTCACCTCTCCCGGGCATCGGGCGCCTTGAGCGCCAGTGGTGATGGGAGAATGACCATGGCAATCCGAGACAAGGGGTCGGTTCGGGCGCTCGCGCTCGTCGGCCCCACGAGCGCCGGCAAGACCGCTCTCCTGGAAGCCCTGCTGGAAGCCGCCACCGGGCAGGCGGTTCGCAAGGGCGAGGTCGGGGACTCCAGTCCCGAGGCCAAGGCGCGCGGTCACTCGGTCGAACTGAACCTCGCCGGCTTCGACTTCATGGGCGACCGCTACGTGGTCGTGGACTGCCCCGGATCCCTGGAATTCTGCGCCGAGATCGACCCGGCCCTTCCGGCCGCGGATCTCGCCATCGTCGTCGCCGATCCCGACCCGGCGAAGGCCGTGCTGCTACAGCCGACACTGCGGGAGCTGGAGGCGCTGGGCGTGCCGCACGCGCTCTTCATCAACAAGATGGACCAGGCCCGCGGCAGCCTGCAGGACCTGCTGGATGCGCTGGCGCCGGTCTCGTCCGCGCCGCTCGTGGCCCGACAGATCCCGACGTGGAAGGGCGACCAGGTCACGGGCTTCATCGACCTGGCGCTGGAGCGTTGCTTCGTCTACCGGCAGGGCAAGCCCTCCGAGCAGATCGACATCCCCTCGGACCTGCAGCAGGAGGAGGCCGACGCGCGCTTCCACATGCTGGAGCAGATGGCCGACTTCGACGACGCGCTGATGGAACAGCTCCTCTCCGACGTGACGCCGACCCGCGACACCGTCTTCGCCGACCTGGTGAAGGAGATGAACGACGGCCAGATCGTGCCGGTCTTCTTCGGCTCCGCGCAGAACGGCTTCGGCGTGCGCCGGCTGCTGAAGGCGCTGCGTCACGAGACGCCGCCGCCGGAGATGGCCGCCAACCGGCTGGGCGTCTCCACGGGCGCCTACGTCCTGAAGACGGCCTACGCCGGCCAGTCCGGCAAGCTGGCCTATGCCCGGGTGTTCGGGGCCAGGCTCGCCGACGGCGCCGATCTCGTCATGCCCGACGGAACCAGGAGCCGCGCCGGCGGGCTGAGCCTCGTCCAGGGTTCGGCGCTGAAGAAGGTGGCCGAGGCGCCGGTGGGCGACATCGTCGCGATCGGCAAGGTCGAGCAGGCGGCGGCGGGGCAGATCCTGTCGACCAGCGGCGCCGCCCAGGCGGTGCGCGCGGCGGCGCGGCCCCGGCGGCCGCTGTTCGCAGTGGCCCTGTCGGCCAAGAACCGCAACGACGACGTCCGCCTCTCGGGCGCTCTCAACAAGCTGATCGAGGAGGATCCTGGCCTGTCGCTCACCCACGACGCCGAGCAGCGGCAGGTGCTGCTGGCCGGTCAGGGCGAGGGGCATGTGCGCCTGGCGCTCGAGCGCCTGAAGCGGCGGTTCGGGGTCGACATCGACACCGTGCAGCCGAAGACGCCCTACCGCGAGACGCTGGCCCGCGGCGCGCAGCAACGCTCGCGCCACAAGAAGCAGTCGGGCGGCCACGGCCAGTTCGCGGACATCACGGTGGAGGTGAAGCCCCTGCCCCGCGGCTCCGGCTTCGTCTTCACCTCGAAGATCGTCGGTGGCGCGGTGCCCAAGCAGTGGATCCCGGCGGTCGAGGTGGGTCTGCGCGACGGCCTCGCCAAGGGCCCCAAGGGCTTCCCGGTCACCGACGTGGAGGTCGTCCTGCTGGACGGCCAGACCCATGCGGTCGACAGCTCGGAAATGGCGTTCCGCACCGTGGGACGCCTGGCGATCGAGGAGGCGATGGAGCAGACCGGCACCATCCTGCTGGAGCCGATCGAGAAGCTGACGGTCTACTCGCCCTCGCCCAGCGCCAGCCA
>NZ_JAEUMO010000148.1 GCF_016793285.1 Phenylobacterium sp. | reverse complement strand
CGTGGGCCGGCTGATCTACGACCGCGGCGAGGAAATCTACAACTTCCAGGGCGTGCGCCACTACAAGTCCAAGTACGACCCCTCCTGGCAGCCCCGCTTCGTGGCCGCCCCCCGCAAGTGGGCGATCCCGCGCCTGATGGCGGATGCGGGCCTGCTCTCCTCCGGCGGCGTCGCCGGCCTCGCCAAGCGCCCCAGGAAGACCGACGAGCCGCCCGCCGCGAAAGAGGCGGCCTAGTGTCCCGATTCCGAAGTTCGCAAGCGCCTGAGGCGAACTCAGTCGAACTTCGGAATCGACAAGGACACCAGGGAAATATTTGTTTCTAGTGTGCTTTTTGGATTTGAAGTTCGCTCGGCGCTCCGACCCGAAAGCAGGCGAACTTCAGATCCAGCACACTAGCGGCCCAGCGCCATGTGCGCCGCGGTGATCCCGAACAGCAGGGCGCCGGTCGCCGCGAGCACCATGACGAACCGCCACGGGACCATCCGCGGGCCCTTCATCGGATTGGGCGGCCTGGCGCCGCGCCAGCCGGCGAGCACGCCCACCATCGCGCACACGCCGGCGACCGAGAGGGCGGTTCGGATGTCCATGCGCACCCCGTATCCCAGCACGCGCCAGCCATCCACAGGAACCCGCGCCGACCACTACATCTAGCGTTAAGCCTTCGTTTACACCCCAGGGATCGCTGGGTAGCGTCCTTCCCTGAGCGGAGATGCGATTCGGATGAGCGCGGGGGCGCCCTGGTCCGTCAAGGGGATCGACCCCAAGGCCCGGGAGGTCGCGAAGGACCTTGCCCGCCGCTCGGGCCTGACCCTCGGCGAGTGGCTGAACCGCATCATCCTCGAGGACGAGCTCCCCGACGAGATCACCCACGAGAGCCAGTTCGCGGAGCGCCCGCTTCGCGCCGTCGGGGCGGCGCCGCACCTTCGCACGGTCGCCCTGGCCGCCGCGCCGCCCGACCTTGCCCGCGTCGCCGGCGCGCTGGACCGCCTGACCGACCGCATCGAAGCGTCCGAGACCCGCACCGGCCTCGCCATCAACGGCGTCGAGCATTCGGTGCGCCACGCGCTGGCCCGCATCGAGACGGCCGAGCGCGAGCAGCACGCCCAGACGGCGCGGCTCGAAGGCCTGCTCGCCGAGTCCAGCACGCAGCACGGCTACTTCGGCGAGCGCCTGCGCCGCCTGGAGGCCGAGCCGCGCCCCAGCGGCGACGTCGGTCCCCGCTCCGCCGAGGCGCTGCGCGCGATCGAGGCCCGGCTGGCGCGGGCCGAGCCCGAACTCGTGGTCGAGGCGGTGCTCCAGCGCCTCGGCGACCGCCTCGCCCTGGCGGAGAGCCGCACCGCCGCCGCGCTCGACGACCTCAAGGGCTCGCTGGCCGGCCTCGACCGCCGCGTCGCCGCCGTCGAGGGCGGCGCAAGCGCGGGCGAACCGGTCGAGCTGCGGTTCGAGGCTCTGGCCGAGGTCCTGACCCACCAGGTCGAAGCCGTCCGCGCCGAGGTGGCCGGCAAGCTGGCCGCGGCCGGGGGCGGCCTCGAAGCCCGCTTCGCCGAACTGACCGAACAGGTCCGCGTCGCCGAGCAGCGCTCCGCCCAGGCCGTCGAGGCCATCGGCCGCCAGGTGCTGTCCATGGCCGAGGCGGTGGGGCGCAAGCTCACCGAGGTCGACGAGAAGAGCGCGGGCGCCATCGACCAGGTCGGGACCGAGGTGGCCCGCATCGCCGGCGCCGTCGAGCTGCGCCTCGCGCGCCAGGAGCAGACCCAGGCCGAGGCGTTCGAGCGCCTCGAGGCCGAGCTCGCCAAGGTCACCGGCACGCTGGCCCGGCGCCTGGACACCTCCGAACAGCGCGCCGGCGCCGACCCGGCCGCCTGGACCGCGGCGGCGGAGCGGGTCGCCCCCGAACCCACGCTCGCCGAGATCATCCAGAAGCTCGGCCCGCCGCCGGAACCCGAGCCCGAGAGGCTCGACCTCGCCGAGCCGGCCCCCGCCGCCCTCGGTCCGGAACTCCTCTCACGCGCCGAGCCGGAGCCCGGCCACGAGCCCGCGCACGACATCGTCGAGCCGCCTTGGCGACGCCTCGACCTGGACGTTCCGGAGCCCGAGATCCCGGAGGTCTTCGCCCCCCTCGCCGAAGGCGAGGACGAGGCGCTCTTCGAGCCCGGGCCCGCGGAGCCCGAACTCTCCACCCGCGAGGTCATCGAGCGCGCGCGCGCCGCCGCCCGCGCCGCCGCGACCCCCGACCCGCACACGCCGCAGGAACCGCCGCTTCAGGTGCGCGCCAAGGTCGGTCCCAAGGCCGCGACCGGCCGCCTCTTCCAGGGCTTCGGCCCCAAGACCAGGAAGCCGGCGCCCAACACCGCGCTGCAGACCGCCATGATGATCGCCGGCGGCGCTGCGTTCCTCAGCGTGGGGGCGGCCGGCCTCACCCTGATGCAGGGCCCCGCCTCGCCGGACCCGGCCGCCGCGCCCGGGCAGGCCCCTATCCCGGACAACCCCCGCGCCGCCATGGCGCTCAGCCCGGCGCACCTGCCGACCCGGCCGCAGGACACCACCGTCCCGGCTGCGCCCGCGGCCTTCGCCGACGTCCGCGCCGACGTCGAGGCCGGTGTCCCCGGCGCGCTCGCCCAGCTCACCGCGCTGGCCGAGGTCGGCCACGCGCAGGCTCAGCTCTACCTCGCCCAGCTCTACGACACCGGCGCCGCGGGCCTGCCCGAGAACCCCACGGAAGCGCGGCGCTGGACCGCGCTCGCCGCCGAGAACGGCGACGTGAAGGCGATGCACAACCTGGCGGTCTACGAGTTCCGCGGCGAAGGCGGCCCGCAGGACCTGGTCAGCGCCGCCCGCTGGTTCCGCAAGGCCGCCGACGCCGGCGTGGTCGAGAGCCAGTACAACCTCGGCCTCCTCTACCAGTCGGGCAGCGGGGTGGACCGCAACCTCGCCGCCGCCCGGCAGTGGTTCGCCCGCGCCGCCGCCCGCGGCGACGCCGAAGCTCGCAAGGCGCTGGCGCCCCTGGCCCCCAGACCCGCGCCCGCCCAGCCCCGCGCGCCGGCCGCTGCGACGCCGAAGCCGGCCCCAGCCGCCGCGTCGCCGGCGCTCGCGGCCGGCGTCTCGATGAACGTGCAGCAGACCCAGATGGTCCTGACGCGCCTCGGCTACTACACGGGCCCCATCGACGGCCGCGCCTCCACGGCCTACCACCGCGCCCTCGCCGACTACCGCCGCGACCAGGACGGCGGCGTCCCGCTCTACTCCGCCGAGCGGTAGGGCCGCGGCTCCTCAAACGTCGTTCGACCAACCCGCGCGCGCCGGTCCGCGATAGCGCAGCGCCTCGACGAGGAGCGCGAACGCGGGCGCGTGCTGCCGGCTGCTCGGATAGTAGAGGTGATAACCCGGGAAAGGCGGCGACCAGTCTCTGAGGACAGCCTTCAGCCGGCCGGACCGGAGGTGGGCCTCGACCCTGTCCTCCATGACGTAGGCGAGCCCCAGGCCCGAGAGCGCCGCATCGACCATCAGCGAGGCCACGTTGAAGGCGAGCTGGCCTTCGACGCGCACCTTCAACGGCCGTCCGCCCTTCTCGAACTCCCAGGGCGACAGGCCTCCGGCGGTCGGCTGGCGCGCGTTGATGCAGAGGTGCTCGGTGAGG
>NZ_JAEUMO010000130.1 GCF_016793285.1 Phenylobacterium sp. | reverse complement strand
CCCGACTTCAGGTTCAGCGCCTGCTTGATGAAGTACGACGCCGGGGGCGTCTTGGTGATGAAGGTGAACGACTTGTCCTGGTAGACCGTGATCACGGTCGGAAGGGGCGTGCCCTTCGCTTCCTTCTCGGTGCGGGCGTTGAACTCCTTGCAGAAGCCCATGATGTTGACGCCGCGCTGACCCAGCGCCGGCCCGATGGGCGGCGAAGGCGTCGCGGAGCCCGCAGGCACCTGCAACTTGATATAGCCCAAGATCTTCTTGGCCATCTTTGCTCCTCATGACCCGCAATCGGGCCGGTTTGAGCCGTGGTGCGGGGTTGCGGTGGCCGTCCCCTCCCACGGATTTGCGTCACGCGTGTGACACCCCGCGGACGCAAGGCGCACCGCGAGGCGGGCGCATCTAGCAGCAATGGCGCGCACGGGCAACCGCGGCGGATCAGCCGGGCTTCCGGACCCAGAACTGGTACATGCCGCGGAACGTCGCCGGGCGCGACCGTTCGAAGGCGTCCCAGTTGGCGAGATCGAGACCCTTCGGGTCGTGCGGATAGGCCGCGCGGTAGGCGGCCAGGACGGCGGGGCCGAGCGTGAAGCCCATGAATTCCAGTCCGTTCCCGCTGACCAGCCGCTGCAGATCCGCGACATCGAGCTCGTGCTCGTTCACATGCATGAGCAGGTCGCGCAGGGAACTGGTCGCATAGAAGTCGGTCGTGTTGATCGCCTCGCGCACAGGATCGCCCTCGGGCGCCTTCACGATCGCCTGGCGCAGCTCGCGGATCGTCTCGGGCGTGTAGGTGCGGGCGAGCGCCTTCGCCGCCCCCCAGGGCGCGCGGGCGATGCGGCTGTAGAGGCCGAGCTTCATGATCCCGCCCGGCCGCAGCAGGCCGGCCAGCACCCGGACGCCCTCGGACGGATCGGCCAGATGGTGCAGGACGCCGCTCGACTCGATCGCGTCGAACGTCCGGCCGAGAGCGCCCAGCGCCAGGAGGTCGGCCTGGGCGTACTCGATGTTGGCGATCCCCGCCTCGCGGGTCTTGCGCAGCGCGTAGGCCAGGCTGGCGCGGCTGAGATCGATCGCGAGCACGCGGGCGTTCGGACCATAGCGCTGCCCCGCGTGGATCGCGTGGTGGCCGGTGCCGCAACCTGCGAACAGCACCTCGGCGCCGTCGGGGATCGGCCAGCCCAGGATCGAGCCGATGGGCGGCAGCGGCGTGACGTCCTGCCAGCGCGGATAGGGATTGGCCTCGTACTGTCCGCGGACCGCCGCGGACACGCCCTCGCCGATCGGCGTGAGGGCGGGGATCCCCTCGCGCACCTCGCCCTCCTGCAGGACCGCGACGAGCTGTTCCCGGAGCACGTCGGCGACGCCGCCGCTCCAGCCGCGCGCCAGCAGCGCCTCCGCGCCGGGGACGTCGGCCAGCGGGCGATAGCAGGCGAGGATCATCGCATCGTCGGGCGTGAGGTCCGCCACGCGCGCCGCGAGCCGCGCGACGAGGTGGCGCTCGATCGCGTCCTCGGCCCAGCAGTATTCGTTCAGGAAGCACTGGATCGCGAGCGCCGGCAGCAGGGGCCGGAGCGCCTCGACATGGTTGCCCAGCAGGAGGCGCCGCCGGATCGCCGTCAACCGCCCCTCGAGCCAGTAGGGGAAGACCGGGACGGCCCTGAGCACCTCGGCGAGCAGGTCGTCTCCGGCCAGCGCCGCGTCGCTGGCCGGCCAGTTGGCCCGGAGATGCACGATGGCGGGCTGGCCGCGGGGCGCGGTGGCCCGGGCGCCGCGCCGCAGATCGGTCCGGACCGCCTCGCGCGCAGCCGGCGACTTCCAGTCCTCGACGCCGCCGAGAGCCGTGCCGTCCGCGGGCCGGAACCCCGGCGCCGTCGTGGTGGCGGCCGGCTTTTCCGCCCAGAACATGTACATGCGCGCGAAGGTGCGCGGGTTCTGGCTCTCGAACTGCTCCCAGGCGCTGAGGTCCCGGCATTGCGGGTCGTGGGGGAACGCCGCGCGGTACGCCGCGACCGTCTCGTCCGGCACGATGAAGCTCAGGAACTTGAGACCGTTCTCGTCCAGCATCCGGCGCAGATCGGCGAAGCCCATCTGGTGCTCCTGGACGTGCATCAGCAGGTCCCGCGCGCCGCTGGTGGCGTAGAAGTCCCGCGAGATGGCGGGGGTCCGCAGCACGTCGCCTTCCGGCGCGGCGAAGATCGCCTGCCGCAGCTCCCGCACGGTCGCGGGCGTGTAGTCCCGCGCCGCGAGCGCCTGCGCCGGGCGCAGCGTCGAGCGCGCCGTGCTGCTGTAGAGCCCGAGGTTGAGCAGGCCGCCCGGCTTCAGCGTCCGCGTGACCGCCCGCGCGCCCTCGAAGGGGTCGGACATGTGATGCAGCACGCCCACGCAGGTCACGACGTCGAACGTCTCGGGATAGCGCCGCGGCAGTTCGAGGATGTCCCCGTGGAGGTATTCGATGCCGGTGACGCCCTCCTCCCGCGTCTTGCGGGCGGCATAGGCGAGGCTGCGCCGGCTGAGATCGACGGCGACCGTGCGCTCGGCGGCCAGCCACTCATGCGCCTGGATCGCCTGGCGGCCGGTGCCGCATCCCGCCACCAGGACCTGCGGCCGCACGGGCGCCGGACGGTCCACGATCCGCCGGGCCGGCGTCATCCGCGGCGCGCGGCGCCAGCGCGGATAGGGATGCACCTCGTACTGTCCCTGCACGGCCGAGGATACGCCCTCCCGGATCGGCGTGACGGCCGGCATCGCCGCGGCCAGCACGCGCTCCTCGCGCACGGCCGAGACATGCTCGGCGATCACCTCGGCGACCGGACCGCTCCACCCCTTGGCCAGCAGCGCGTCGGCCGCCGGCAGGTCGGCCAGCGGCCGGTAGCAGGCGAGCGCCATCGCCTCCTCGGGCGAAAGGTCCGCGCCGCGCGCCGCCAGGGCCTCGACACGGGCGCTCTCCCCGGCGTCCTGCATCCAGGCGTGTTCGTTCAGCAGGCACTGGATGGCGAGCGCGGCCAGCAACGGACCGCATCCCGGCGTTTCGGGCGCGAACAGCATCCGGCGGCGCGCCGCCGTCATGCGCCGCTCGAACCACTCCGGGAAGACGGGGAAGCTCTTCAGCGCCTCGATCAGAAGGACGTCGGCGGCCATCGCCTCCGGCGTCGGCGGCCAGGTCGCGCCCAGCCGCTCGATCACGCGAACGACGAGATCCTCGACCGCCCCCAGCCGGCGCAGGTCCGCGGCGAGCGTTTCGCGTTCGGCGTCGCGACCGGACGTCATCGCCGAGGCCCCTGGGCCTTAGCTGATCTTCTCGACCTGGCCGTATTCCAGCTCGACCGGCGTCGCGCGGCCGAAGATGGAGACGGTGACCCGCAGGCGGGCGCGCTCCTCGTCGACCTGCTCGACCGAGCCGTTGAAGCTCGCGAACGGACCGTCGGTGACCCGCACCTGCTCGCCGATCTCGAAGGTGATGGTCGGCTTCGGCCGCTCCACGCCCTCTTCGATCGTGCCGATGATGCGCTCGACTTCCTTCTCGGAGACCGGGATCGGCTTCGAGCCCGAGCCGAGGAAGCCCGTCACCTTCGGCGTGTTCTTGATGAGGTGGTAGGCCTCGTCCGTCAGCTCCATCTTCACCAGCACGTAGCCGGGGAAGAACTTGCGTTCGGAGTTCACCTTGCGGCCGCGGCGGATCTCCACCACGTCCTCGGTCGGCACGAGGACCTCGGAGAAGTTGTCTTCGAGACCGTGCTGCCGAGCCTGGTCGAGGATCGAGTCCTTCACCTTCTTCTCGAAGTTCGAGTAGGCGTGGACGATGTACCACTTGTGGCGCGGGTTGCCCTTGGGGACGGCGGTGGTGCTGGCTTCAGACATATCGATTATCCGGCGGTCGCGATCTTCAGGATCCAGGTGATCCCGGTGTTCAGGAGCCAGTTGACCACGAAGAAGAAGAACGCAGCCATCACGACCATGATCGCCACCATCACCGAGGTGATCCAGGTTTCCTTGCGGCTGGTCCAGGTGATCTTGCGGGCTTCGGCCCGCACTTCCATGGCGAACTTCGGCAGGTTGCGCAGGCCCTCGATGAACCCGGTCTTCTTGGGCGCCGCGACGGCGCCGCCCGGCGTGGCCATGACCGCGGCGGTCTTGGCGGCGCGCTCGCGCATCGCTTGCGGGTTCGGTTTCCTGGCCATCCGGCTCTTCAAACTCTCATCTGGAACGGCGCTTCAGCGACGCTCCGGTTCCTGTGGTCCGACTTATATAGGGTGGCAGGAGTGGAGGGACTCGAACCCCCGACTTTCGGTTTTGGAGACCGACGCTCTACCAGCTGAGCTACACTCCTAAGTCGCCCTTTCCGACCCCTCGAACCCTGCGTTTTCCGATGTCCGGGCTGAACACCCGTCGTCCGCACGCGGCGGCTAGAAAAGCAGACTCCAACGATGTCGGGTAGGACGCAGGCGTATGACGCAACCCGCGGGGGGTTTCAAGCCTCTTCCCTGACGAGGGCCAGGGATCGAAGGCCGCAGGCAGGCGTTCAGCGATCATGCCCGAAGACCGCCAGACCTCGCACGACGCCGCCTACAACCGCGATCACGACCAGAAGGCCGGCGCGGCCCGCCCGGCCACCGAGCCGCACGGCGCGGAGGGTTCGGCGAAATCGTCCAAGACCCTCACCGACCCGGCCAGCGGCGCGGGCCGGAAGACCCGCCACGCGCCAAACCGGGCGGAAGCCGACCAGGTCGACGGCGCCTCGCGGCCCGGGCGCTGAGCCCTAGCTGGGCCGGTTGCCGATCGAGACGCGGCCGCCGCCCGACACCGACTTGCGCACATTGCCGGTGACCTGCCCGACGTCTACGCCGCCCAGCCCGGAGATCGACGCGTCCAGGTCCTGCGTGGTCCCGTCGAACTCCACCGAGCCGATGCCCGAGACCGAGGCCCGGACGGAACTGGCCTTGCCGGTCTTCACGTCGATCTTGCCGACGCCCGAGACCTGGACCTGCATGTCCCCGGTGAGCTCGCCGATGCGGACGTTGCCGGCGCCCGACAGGCGAGCGTCCAGATTCCTGCGAACGCGGGTGGCGTTGATGTTGGCCGCGCCCGACAAGTGGACCTCCAGGCGATCCGACGCGCCCATCCGCACCACGCCCGCGCCCGACTCGTGAATCTCGGCCTCGCCCGCCACGTCGGCGATCGTCCAGGCGCTGCAGCCCGAGTTCGAGAGCTGGAGGCTGCCCGAGCGCCCGATCGCGCCCACGACCGCGCCGTTGGCCGCCAGCGCCACGTTCCGCGGCGTGTAGATCACGACCTGCGGCATCGCCTCTTGGTCGACGCGCCCCACGCCCCTGACGGTGACGTGCGGCTGGCGGCTCGCGACGTTGCAGCCGCGGATGCCGTGGTCGAGGTCGCCGTCGACGATGGTGCGGTCGCCGAGGGTTCGGACGGTGAGCGGCAGCCTGGGGTGCGGGCGCACGATGTCCACCTTGATGTCGGCCCGGTCCTCGGGGACCACGGTGACCCGCGCCACCGCATC
>NZ_JAEUMO010000127.1 GCF_016793285.1 Phenylobacterium sp. | reverse complement strand
TCGACCATCGCCCAGGTCACCAGCTTCTTCGCGATCGGATCCTGGAGCCGCGAGATCGCCGAGCGCGCGCCGCCGACGTCGCCGCGGCGCGCTGCGGCGAATCCCTGCGTGAACGTCTGCTGGTCCGGGCCGGACAGCGGGCTCGCCACCGTCTGCCGCGCCACGACCGGCGCCGCCGGCGCGGGAACCGACGGCGAGCCCTGCGCGATCAGGTCGCCGATGGGGTCGCCGCTCTGGGCGCGCGCGACGGTCGTGGCCACCACGACCGCGCAACCGGCCAGCAATGCGTTACGGACGCGTGGGTTCAACCTCTACTCCCCCCGACTTGGGGATGGCCCGACTCCGGGATCGCTCGAATCGACATTGCGGGCCAAGCCCGCGGCAACATATTGTCCGGCCAAATCTGAACGTCGCCTTTCAGGCGGCATCTTCACGGCTTTTTGCACTCGGCCCTTGCACCCCATGCCCGAACCTCTCTTCCGTGGCGTCCTTCCGGCGCTGGTGACCCCGTTCCGCGACGGCGCGGTGGACGAGGATGCCTTCGTCGCCCTGGTCGAGCGCCAGATCGCCGGCGGCGTCCACGGCCTCATCCCCGTCGGCACGACGGGCGAGGCTTCCACGCTGAGCCACGAGGAGCACCGCCGGGTGATGGAACTCTGCGTGGCGACGGCGAGGGGCCGCGTCCCGGTGATTCCGGGGGCCGGTTCCAATTCTACGGACGAGGCGATCGAATTGGTGCGTCACGCCAAGGCGATCGGCTGCGACGCCGCCCTGGTGGTCACGCCCTACTACAACCGGCCCAGCCAGGAGGGTCTGTACGCCCACTACAAGGCGATCAACGACGCCGTGCAGTTGCCGGTGCTGGTCTACAATGTGCCGGGACGCACCAGCGTGGACATCGCCAACGCCACCCTGGCCCGCCTGGCGAAGCTGCCCAACATCGTCGGCATCAAGGACGCCACCGGCGACCTGCCCCGCGCCAGCTTCCAGCGCCTGGAGTGCGGCGACGACTGGGTGATGCTGTCCGGCAACGACGACTCGGCGCTGGGCTACATGGCGCACGGCGGCCACGGCTGCATCTCGGTCACCTGCAACGTGGCTCCGGAACAGGTCGCGGCCTTCTATGACGACGCGATGGCCGGACGCTGGCAGGAGGCCCTCTACGGGCAGGACCGCCTGATCCGCCTGCACAAGTCGCTGTTCGCGGACGCCAGCCCCTCGCCGACGAAGTTCGCGCTCTCCCACCTCGGCCTGTGCAGCGAGGAAGGCCGCCTGCCGCTCGTCCCGTGTTCGGAGGCCGCGCGCGCCGAAGTTCTGGCCGGAATGCGCGAGGCAGGCGTTATCTAGGCCATGGCCGGCAAGCTGATCGCCGAGAACCGCCGCGCGCGGTTCGACTACTTCCTCGAGGAAACGCTCGAAGCCGGCATCGCGCTGACCGGCTCCGAGGTGAAGAGCCTGCGCAACGGCAAGGCCAATATCGCCGAGAGCTATGCGGCGGTGGAGAACAACGAGATCGTCCTCGTCAACGCCGACATCCCGACCTACGCCCAAGCCGGCCCGCACTTCAATCACGAGCCCCGCCGCCACCGGAAGCTGCTGCTCAAGCGCCGCCAGATCGAGAAGCTGATCGGGGCCGTCCAGCGGGAAGGGCGCACGCTCATCCCGACGAAGCTCTACTGGTCGGACAAGGGCCTGGCGAAGCTCGAACTGGCGCTGGCGAAGGGCAAGAACACCCGCGACAAGCGCGACACCATCGCCGAGCGCGACTGGCAACGCGACAAGGCCCGCCTCATGCGCGAGAAGGGCTGAGTTGGCGCTCGATATCGCCACCCTCGAACGCTCGGTCGTGGGCGCCGTCGCCCCGCCGCAGATCCTCGAAATCGACGGCTGGCTTGTGCCGCTAGACGACGGCCCGATCGGCCGCGCCAAGAGCGCCGTGCCCCTCAGCCACGACATCGGCCCCGATGCTGTCGGCAAGGTCGTCGAAGCCTTCCGCGACCACGGCCTTTCGCCCGGCTTCCGTCTCGCCGAGATCCCGGCGCTCGACCCCATCCGCGCCGCGGTCGCCCGCCACGGCCTGACCGGCCAGCAGCCGACGGTGATGAAGGTCGGCGCCGTCGAACGGCTCGCCGCGGTCAGCGACGCGCCCGCGCGCCTGCTGGACCGTCCCGACGCGGCGTGGGAGGGCGTGTTCCTCGGCGACGGGTTCGATCCCGAGGAGGGCGCGCGGCGCATCCGGAACCTCGGCCGCTCGCCCGGCGGGCTCTATGGCGCGGCGGGGGAGGGCGGCGCGACCGAGGCGGTCGGCGTACTGACCGTCTGCCACGGCTGGGGCGGCATCCACGGCATGCGCACCGCGCCCGCGCATCGCGGAAAGGGCCACGCCGCCGCGATCCTGGGCGCCTTCGGCCGCGCGCTGGCCGCCCGTGGCGTCACGGACGTCGTCCTGCAGGTCGAAGAACCCAACCCCGCCCGCCGCATCTACCGCCGCGCCGGCTTCGAGGCCCTCTGGATCTACCGCTACTGGCGCTAGCTTCGCCTGATGGGCGAACAACCTTGTTTGGTGAATATCGTTCTGCGACTGTCGCTCATCCGGCGCGGCCGGAGTGGGGGGGACAAGACATGCACGCCATTCGTTTGCTGGGCGCCGTCGGCGGCGCGCTCGCCATCCTCGCGACTGCGGCCCCGGCCGCGGCCGTCACGATCACCTTCGATGTCGCGCAGGCGGGCTACACGCCGTCGGCGCAGGGTGTATTGCAGGACATCTCCGACGAGTTCGCCTCGCTCGGCATCGTGTTCCGCAACGCCGACAACTATTCGACGGCGGGCGCCACGCTCGGCGACTGCACCGGCGGCGTCGGCTCGGACCCGGTACACCTCTACGGCTTCGGCAATGATTTCGGGACCTGTGGCGACACGACGCCCAACATCGACTTCCTGTTTGTCGACCCGAACAACACTTCGGTCGCCAGCTTCACGACGGCGTTCTCATTGCTGATCACGGACGGCGTCGGCACGACCTTGACGGCCTACGACGCGTTGGGCGCCGTGCTGGGCGTGGTGACGACGGTCGGCGGCTTCAACGAGCGCATCGGCATCTCGGGTGTCGGCCAGATTGCGCGGATCAACGTGAACACGCCGTTCGACAACACCGCCTACGACGACCTGATCTTCGATGAGGTCGGGACAGCGGGCGTGCCGGAACCGGCCACCTGGGCGCTGATGATCGGTGGCTTCGGCCTCGCTGGCCTGGGCCTGCGCCGTCGCCGGATGCTGACCGCCTGACGCGAGCGCTCCAGTCGCCTGAACGAGAGCCCCGGCCTGGCGCCGGGGCTTTTCTTTTGGCCGCCTGTTCCGCGCGTGGAAGCTCAAGTACGGTTTCGGGCATGACGAACCGCTTCGGCCCCGACGTCAGCATCGACCCTGCCGCCTGGGTGCACCCCACGGCGCAGATCTACGGCATGGTCGAGATCGCCGCCGACGCTTCGGTCTGGCCCAATGTCGTGATGCGGGCGGAGGGCGCGTTCATCCGCATCGGCGCGCGGACGAACATCCAGGACTTCGTGATGGTTCACTACGGCGCCGGCACGCCCACCGTGGTCGGCGAGGACTGTTCCATCACCCACCACGTCACCCTGCACGGCTGCCGCATCGGCGATCGCGTGCTGGTCGGCATCGGCGCGACGGTGATGGATGGCTGCGAGATCGGGGACAACTGCATCATCGCCGGCGGTGCGTTCCTGAAGGAAGGCACGATCGTCCCGCCGAACTCCGTGGTCATGGGCTCGCCCGGCAAGGTCACCCGCGAGCGCGACAACGCCGCCGCGAACGCCTTCAACGCCTGGATGTACGCCCAGAACGCCAAGGCCTACGCCCGCGGCGAGCACCGCCTCTGGTCGCAGCCGGCGTTCGGCGAGGCCGCCAGGGTCGAACGAGCGCGGCTCGCGGCGCTGTACTCCTGATCCCGCTCAGCTCCGCGTTCGCGTCGCATGCGCGGGAATGAGCGGAGTAGGGATGTCTGCCCATTCCGCCCGGCCATGGGCTCATGTCCCCTCTGGCGTTGCGCCGACGCGCTGAGCCCGCGAAGCTGCACGGCGAGAACGGTAGGTTTGGGGAGCCCTGTCCGATGCGTTTGTCCCGCCAGAGCGTGCGTACCTGGGTTCCGGCCGTGCTGGTCGGGGCTGTCGTGGCGGGGACGGCCGTCGCCGCCGCGGTATCGACCGCCGAAAAGCCCGCCGCCAAGCCCGCCCCGAAGCCTGCCGCGGCCGCTGCGCCCGCCGCCGCCCAGCGCACCTCCGGCTACAACCCCGACCGCAACGCCTACTTCGGCGACCTGCACGTCCACACGGCGCTCTCGAACGACGCCTACATCTTCAACGTCCGGATGATGCCGGACGACGCCTATCGCTTCGCCCGAGGCGAAGCGATAGGCCACGCCTCGGGATACCAGATCCGCCTCGCCGGCGGCCCGCTCGACTTCGTCGCCGTCACCGACCATGCCGAATACATCTCGGCCGTGCGCGAGGGCGCCGATCCCTCGACGCCGCTGTCGAAGACCGATCTGATGAAGCAGCTCCTGCAGAGCGATCCGGCCGGCATCGGGCGCGCCTTCGCCACCATGGTCGAGGCGCGGGCCAACGGGACGCTGCCCAAGGAGTTCACCGATCCGGGCATCGTCTCGCGCGGCTGGACCGAGATCCAGCGCTCGGCCGCCCGAAACAACCAGCCCGGCAAGTTCACCACCTTCGTCGGCTATGAGTACACCTCGGCCCCGGACGGCCGGAACCTGCACCGCAACGTCATCTTCAAGTCCGAAAAGGTGCCGGCGCTGCCGTTCTCCAACACCGACAGCCGCGACCCCGAGGACCTGTGGCGCGCGATGGACGGCTGGCGGGCGAAAGGCGTCGAGGCGCTGGCCATCCCGCACAACGCAAACGGCTCGGACGGCCTGATGTTCGACGCCGTGCGCCTCAACGGCCAGCCGATGACGAAGGGCTATGCCGAGCTGCGAATGCGCAACGAGCCGCTGGTCGAGATCACCCAGATCAAGGGCACGTCCGAGACGCATCCGTCGCTCTCCCTGAACGACGAGTTCTCGAACTTCGAGATCATGGAGACCTATATCGGCCGCCCCATCAAGGTGACGAAGTTCCAGGGCAGCTACGTGCGCCGGGCGCTCGAGGACGGCCTGGGCCATCGCGAGAAACTGGGCGCCAATCCCTACAAGATGGGCTTCGCCGGCGGCTCCGACACCCACAACGCAGCCCCCGGCAGCGTCGAGGAGCCCAACTACTTCTCCAAGACCGGCAAGAACGACGGCACGCCCGAGCTGCGCACGTCCGTCCCGCCCAACGGCGCGAAGACGTGGGACGGCGTGAAGGCGCCCGATCCGAAGGAGCCGGCGCGGCCGCCGTCGCAGGCGTGGGGCGCCTCGGGCCTCACCGGCGTCTGGGCCGAGGAAAATACGCGCGAGGCGCTCTACGCCGCCATGCGCCGCAAGGAGACCTTCGCCACCTCGGGCCCGCGCATCCGCGTGCGCTTCTTCGCCGGCTACGGCATTCCCGCCGACCTCGCGGGCAGGGCCGACGCCGTGCGCCAGGCCTACGCCCGGGGCGTGCCCATGGGGGGCGACCTGCGCGCGACCGCCGGCGGCGCCCCGCGCTTCTACCTGATGGCCGTGCGCGACCCGAACTCCGGCTACCTGCAGCGCGCCCAGATCGTGAAGGGCTGGAGCGAGAACGGCGTGCCGAAGGAACAGGTGTTCGACGTGGCCTGCTCCGACGGCCTGAAGGTGGGCGCCAACGGCCGCTGCCCGGCAAACGGCGCGACGGTCGACCTGAAGACCTGCCAGTCCGACCGATTCAAGGGCGACGTGGCCTTCAACGCCACCTGGTCCGACCCGACCTGGAACCCGAAGCAGCGCGCCTTCTACTACCTGCGGGTCATCGAGAACCCGTCCTGCCGCTGGTCCACCTGGGACGCGCTGCGCAACGGCACTCCGCCGAACCCCTGGATGGCCCCCACCATCATGGAACGCGCCTGGAGCTCGCCCATCTGGATCGAGCCGGTCGCGTAGGTTCCGCGCCCAGATCGCCGGATGACGGCGGTGTGGGATGGCGCCCTGGCGGGCGTCACTTCGCCAGGTCGCGCAGGATCGAGTCGTAGTGGGCCAGGTCGCCGTCGATGGCGCTGATCGGCGCGCGTTCGTTCAGGCCGTGGCTGAATTCGTCCGAGTCCTTCATGAACAGGCCTGAGACGCCGTAGCTGGGAACGCCCGCGGCGCGGAAATACATGCTGTCGGTCGCCCCCGAGGCCTGGCTGGGCACCACGGCCAGGCCCGGGAACCGCGCGCGGACCGCCTTGGTCACCGCCGCCACCACATCGGGCCGCAGCGGCGAGGCGGGGCTGTCGATCGAGCCGTCGTCCATCCGCGTCACGACCACGCTTCTGTCGCCCACCACCTCGGCGAGCGTCGCCTTCACGCTGGCCGACGACGTGCCGGGGAAGATGCGGCAGTTCACCGTCGCCTCCGCGCGCTGGGGCAGGGCGTTCGGCGCGTGGCCGCCGCTCAGCATGGTCGCCACGCAGGTGGTGTGCAGCGCCGGGCTCCATACCGGGTCGGCGCGGATCGCCGCGACGGCGGCCTTGTCGGCCGGATCGGCGGCGAACTTCGCCAGCGCCTGGCCCACCGCGCCGGGGGTGTTCCTCGCCGCGGCCGCCAGCGAGGCGCGGGTGATCTCGTTGCTCATCGTCGGCCACTCGTAGGCCTCGAGCCGGTCCAGCGCCTTGGCCAGCCGGTAGATCGCATTGGTCGGCGTAGGCCGGCTGGAATGGCCGCCGGGGTCGGTCACCGTCAGGTGGAAATCGGCGTAGGTCTTCTCGGCGCCCTGGATCCCGAAGGAGATCGGCGTCCCGTCCTCGTTCAGCCCGCCACCGCCGCCGTCGATGTTCAGCACCAGTTCGGCGCCTTTCAGCCGCTCGGCCAGCACCGCGGTGGTCTTCATCGTGGTCTCTTCATCGCCCGACAGCGCCAGCACCACCTCGCGCCCCGGCTTCCAGCCGCTCTTGCGCAGGCCGGCCAGGGTCGCGACCATCATCGAGACGTCGAACTTGTTGTCGACCGCACCGCGGCCGAACACGTAGCCGTTCTCCTCGACCGGCGTGAACGGATCGCGCTCCCAGTCCCGCGGGTTGGCCTCGACCACGTCCATGTGGCCCGAGATCACGATGGGCTTCTTCTTGGGGTCCGTCCCCGGATAGCGCGCGATCAGGAAGGCGGTGTCGCCCAGCGGCTCGATGAGGATCTCGGCGTCCTTGTAGCCGCCGGCCACCAGCACGCCCTTCAGGTATTCGGCATAGGCCGTGGTCTGCCGCCGGCCCTGCACCGTCGGAAAGGCGATGCTGCGCTTCAGGATCTCGAGCGCCTTGGCGTGCAGCGCCGGATCGACCTTCGGCGGCTTCGGCGCGGGGGCGGCGATGGCGGGAGAGGCGAGGGCGGCCGCGAGCGCGGCGGCGAGGATGAGCTTCACGCGGGATTCCGGAACTGAGCCTTGGAAGCCCGCGACGCTACAGGTGGCCGCGGCCATCCGCCATACGTCATCCCGCGAACAAGTCGCGGGATGACGATCGAGGGGATGTCGCTATCGCCCCTGGAACTTCGGGTCCCGCTTCTCCATGAATGCCCGCATGCCTTCCAGGGAGTCCTCGGTCCTGAGCAGCGGCAGGAGTTGCAGGAAGACGTGGTGGACGTGCTCGTCGAAGCCCTCCGACAGGCCCATCCGCATCAGCCGCTTCGAGGCCTGCACCGCCAGCGGCGCGTTGGCGGCGATCTCCAGCGCCAGCTTGCGCGCCTCGGCCGCCACCTGGTCGGCCGGGACCGCGCGCGAGGCCAGACCCAGGTCCACGCACTCGGCGGCGCTGAGCGTGCGGCCGGTGAAGATGATCTCCGCCGCCTTCGACCAGCCCAGCAGCCGCGGCAGGATCCAGGTCCCGCCGCTCTCGGGCACGATCCCGCGCTTGGTGAAGGCCGCCGCCATCTTGGCGCCCTCGGCCATGATCCGGATGTCGCAGCCCAGCGCGGTGTCCATGCCGTAGCCGGCGGCCGAGCCGTTCAGCGCGCAGATGGTCGGCGTGCCGAGGTTGAAGAGCACGGTCGGCGGCGTGGCCCGCAGGTCGATGTCGGTCGAGGTCGAGGCGCCCTCCAGCCCGGTCGAGCCCTTGGTCGCCCCGCCCAGGTTCAGGCCGGCGCAGAACGCGCGGCCGGTCCCGGTCAGGATGATGCAGCGCACGTCGCGGTCGCGGTCGGCCTTCAGCAACAGCTCGGAGAGCTGGTTCAGCATCGGCCCCGAGATGGTGTTCATCCGCTCGGGCCGGTTGAAGGTGATCGTCGCGATGTGCTCGCTCACGTCGTAGAGCACCTCGTCGCCCTGGGTCTCGACGATGTTCGCCGGCGCGCTGTCAGCCATGTGATCCTCCGATTTTGGCGGCAGCCTACCCCAACTGGATGCTTCCGCAGAGGCAACGCGCGCCGCAGGCGCAGTCATGAGAACCGCGGAATACGCGGAAGTGCGCGCGGAAGGGGCCTCAGCCTACCGTCCGATGCAGCTCTTTCCGTGTGATTCCGCGTATTCCGCGGTTCAACCAAAATGAGAGCGCTGACGCGCCTCAGCCGTCGATCAGCTCCCGCGCCCGGCGGAACACCGCCTCGAACATCTCGGCGGTCAGCCGTCCGGTGTTCGTGTTCAGCCGCGAGCAGTGGTAGCTGTTCAGCACCGTGTAGGGCCCGGCCGGGAACTCCGTCCCGTGCCCCGCGATCCCCGCCGACGCCTTCAGGCCCAGCGCCCGCAGCACGTTCCGGCGCGACACGTCGCCCAGCGTCACGATCACCTTCAGCCTGGGCAGGGCGGAAAGCCGCGCGGCGAGGAACGGCCGGCACGCCGCCTCCTCGGACGTCTCCGGCTTGTTCCCCGGCGGCGCGCACCGCACGGCGTTGGTGATCATGCAGTCGACCAGCGTGAGCCCGTCGTCCGGCTGCGCCTCGTAGGTCCCGCGCGCAAAACCGGTCTTCAGCAGGGTCTCGTAGAGCATCCAGCCCGCGCCATCGCCGGTGAACGGCCGCCCCGTCCGATTGGCCCCCATCCGCCCCGGCGCCAGCCCCACGACACAAAGCTGCGCGGCCTCGTCGCCGAACGACGCCACCGCCCCGTTGAACCCGCCGGGCACGCTGATCCTGTTCGCCTCGCGGTACGCCACCAGCCGTGGGCAGAGCGGGCAGTCGGCCGGAGCCTCCGGCGCGACGTCAGTGGTCGGCATCGGCGTCGCGTTCGACGTGGTGATGGTCGCGGTTCTCGGAGATGAACCTCGGCAGGCGCGCGGGCCGCCCGATCATGTCGGCCAGGTCCGCCAGGTCCACGAAATTGTCCGCCTGGCGGCGCAGGTCGTCGCTCACCATCGGCGGCTGGCTCTTCACGGTGGAGACGACGGTCACACGGCTCCCGCGCCGCTGCACCGCCTCGACCAGCTTGCGGAAGTCCCCGTCGCCCGAGAACAGCACCATGTGGTCGGCGTGCTCGGCCATCTCCAGCATGTCGACGGCGATCTCGACGTCCATGTCGCCGCGGAACCGGCGGCGACCGCTGGCGTCGGTGTACTCCCGCGCCGGCTTCGTCACGAGGCGGAAGCCGTTGTAGTCCAGCCAGTCCACCAGCGGCCGGATCGGCGAGTACTCCTCGTTCTCCACCAGGGCGGTGTAGTAGTAGGCCCGCACCAGCACCGAGCGCTTCTTGAACTCCTCGAGCAGCTTCCGGTAGTCGATGTCGAAGCCGAGGTGCTTGGCGGCCGAATAGAGGTTCGCCCCGTCGATGAACAACGCCAGCCGGTCCGTGGGGTAGAAGGTCATCGCCACTCAAATCCCAATGGCCGAATTGGACCTCGAGAACGCCGTCGTCATCGCGCTGGGGAGCAATCTTCCGGGCCCTTACGGCTCGTCGGAGGCGCTCCTGGAGGCGGCGCTGGCGAGGTTCCCGGAGGTCGGCCTGAAAATCCTTGCGCGGTCGTCCTGGTGGCGCTCGGCCGCCTGGCCCGATCCCGATGGTCCTGAGTATCGCAACGGCGTCGCGCTTGTCGAGGCGAACGCCGGGCCGGCCGGCGTGCTGGCGTCGCTCCTGAAGCTGGAAGCCGAGATGGGCCGGGACCGCGGCGCGAAGAACGCGCCCCGCACCCTCGACCTCGACCTTATCGCCCACGGCCGCGACGTCCGCAGCGACCCCGACCTCGTCCTCCCGCACCTCCGCGCCCACGACCGCCTGTTCGTGATGGGCCCCCTGGCCGAGATCGCGCCGGGGTGGACCCACCCCGCCCTGGGCGCGACCGCGGCCGACCTCGCCGCCTCCGCCGCGGTCGGCCGCGATGCGGCGCCGGCGTGATCCTCCCTCGGGCCGCGAGCTGCGTTGGCGCATCAGCGCCGCCTGTTCGACGCCAAGGCCACCAAGGCCACGACGTGGCTGGCGTCGCCCTTGGCGCTCCTGGTGGCCTTGGTGGTTCCAAGTTGGTCCGCCGAGCTGGTGCGACTTATGCGGCGTTGCACAAAAGCGCCCCGACCTCTATCTTGCGCGGTTCTACCTCCCCGCCGCTCCGAGAGATTGAATGGCCCGCGTCACCGTCGAAGACTGCATTGAGAAGGTCCCCAACCGCTTCAGCCTCGTGCTGCTGTCGGCCCATCGCGCCCGCGCCATCTCGGCCGGCTCGCAACTGATGGTCGATCGCGACAACGACAAGAACCCGGTCGTGGCCCTGCGCGAGATCGCCGACGACGTGGTCGACGCCGAGGAGCTCAAGGAAACC
>NZ_JAEUMO010000096.1 GCF_016793285.1 Phenylobacterium sp. | reverse complement strand
CATCATCGCGTCGTACTCGGGAGCGACCTCCTCCCGGAGCCAGCGCTCGACGGCGGCGTCGCGCTCTCTCAGCGCGCGCAACCCGTCCCGCACCACCTCGCTCGCCGAGGCGTAGTCGCCGGAGGCGACCTTGGCGTCGATGTATTCGGCCTGCTCTTCGGCGAGGCTGAAGGTGCGCTTGGTGGTGGCCATGGCGAGGGCTCCGGTATGACTTCTTCATACCGCGCGCCGCGGGTCACTTCAAATCGGGCAGGGGCAGCGCGCCGTCGCGCGGGGTGGCGACCTCGGCCACGTTCAGGGTCATGGAGACGAGGTCGTAGTAGCCGCTGACCGCGACCAGATCGACGACGCCCTGTTCGCCGAGCGCCGCCTTCGCGGCGGCGAAGGTCCTGTCGGAGACGCGGCGGTCGCGGCGCAGCTCGGTGCAGAAGTCGTAGACCGCGGTCTCGTCGGCGGCCATGCCGGCGGGGCGGCGGCCCCGCGCAAGGTCGGCGGCGACCTGCGGCTTCAGTCCGGCCTTCAGCGCCAGCGGATAGTGGGCGTACCACTCGTACCCGGCGTTCCAGTGGCGTGCGCTGATGAGGATCGCGAACTCGTTCAACCGCGCAGGGATGCTGGAGTGGAAGCGGATGTACTCGCCCACCTTCTGCGCCCGGTCGGCGAGCTGCGGGCTCCGCAGCCAGGCGTTGAAGGGGCCGCCCAGCGAGCCGCGCGGGCCCGAGCGGATGGCGTCGGCCACCGCCTTCTGCTCGGGGCTCATCTGCCCGTCGCTCAGCACCGGAAACCGCTCGGCCGCGTTCGCACCCGTCGCCATCAGGACCCCCAAGGCCAGGATCAACCCCCGCATCGCCTGCCTCACGCGCTTTCGCTGACGATCGTGCCGTCCAGCTCGGCCGGCTCGGGCGGCTCGAACACGCCCTCGACGAACTCGAACATGTCGGGCGTGACCTCGATGGCGAAGTTCTCGCCGCGCACGACGTTGCGCTCGGCGACGCGGGCGCGGCGCGCCTCCTGGCTGGCGGTGACGAAATGGAACTGCAGGGGCAGACCTGCGGCCTCCGCGATCTCGCGCACGCGGGCGCGGTCGGCGCGGCGCATCAGGCCGATGTCGAGGATCACCGGCGTGCCCACCGCCAGGCAGGCCGCCGCCGTCGACCAGATCTGGGTCTCGCAGCGCTGCACGCGCTCGATCATCCACTCGTACTCGATCGGATCGGGCATGTCGGGCGCGAAGAGCCGCGCCATCCAGTCGTCGAGGATGAAGGCCACCGCGCCCTCGCGGCGGGCGAAGGCGTGGGCGTAGGTGGTCTTGCCGGCGCCGGAGGGGCCGAAGATCGCGTGGAGCGTCGCTGGAGAAGCCATGTGCGCGATCTAGCCTGACGCGCTTTTCATGACCAACCCGCGATCCGCGGCCGCGATCGACTGGCGGCCCGTCCGCGGACGCCGGCGACGTGTTCGCAACCGAAATAATTCCGGCGGACCGGATTGACAGAAGCATCGGCGCAGGACCGGACAAACTATTGAAAGTATTTGTTTCGTTCGGCCTTGACGTCGGCTCGGCGTCGTTGTTGTCGCTTGGCCGACAGCTACCAGGGCAAGGCGAGCATGACCGAACCGACACCGGACGATCCCTTCCTCGCGGGCGGCTTCGAGCCGCTGCGGCGGGAGTTCGACTGTCCGGACCTGGCCGTCGACGGCGAGATGCCGGACGGCCTCGACGGGACCTACTACCGCGTCGGGCCCAACCCGCAGTTCGCGCCGCGGCCGCCGTACAATCCGCTGATGGGCGACGGGATGGTCCACGCTTTCCGGATCGCGGACGGGCGGGTGAGCTACCGCAACCGCTGGGTCCGGACCGGGCGCTGGCTTCGCGAACACGCGGCGGGGCGGGCGCTGTTCGCCACGGCCGGGCCGTTCGGCGACGATCCCGAGGCGGGGCCGCGGCCGGGCGATGGCGTGGCGAACACCAGCCTCGTGTGGCACGCCGGACGCCTGCTGGCGCTGGAGGAGGGCGCGCTGCCGGTCGAGATCGACCCCGAGACCCTGGAGACACTGGGACCGCATGTCTTCGGCGGCGCGCTCGGGCGCAACATGACCGCCCATCCGAAGGTCGACCCGGCCACCGGCGCGCTCAGCCTGTTCGCCAACCTGCCGCGCGGGCGGCTGACCGGGGAACTCGCGCTCTACGAGGCGGACGCCGCGGGCGTGCTGTCGCCCGCGCGGATGGTCCAGGGCCCGCACGCCTCGATCGTCCACGACTTCGCGATCACGCCGAACTTCGCGGTCTTCGTCGTGTGCCCGGTGACCCTGTCGCTGGAGCGGGCGCAGGCGGGCCGGCCGTTGATCGCCTGGGAGCCGGAGGCGGGCGTCGAGGTGCTGGCCGTCCCGCGGGCGGGCGGCGAGCCGCTGCGGTTCGAGACGGCGCCCTGCATGGTCTGGCATGTGATGAACGCGTTCGAGGAGCGCGGCGGGATCGTGCTGGATCTCTGCGAGCAGGACGTCGCCATGTTCCCGACGGCTGACGGCAGGCCGCCGGACGCCAGCCGTGCGGCGCAGCGGCTGGCGCGATGGCGACTGGATCCGCGGCGGCCGGGCGTCGTGGAGCGCCGACGACTGCACGACGCCGTCTGCGAGTATCCAAGGATCGACGAGCGGCGGACGGGCCTGCCTTATCGCTACGGCTATCTGGCCGGGCTCGGCGGGCCCGGCACGGGCGACCTGTTCCAGCGTGGCCTGTCGCGCTTCGACCATGCGACCGGCGAGGTGGCCGTGTGGGACGCGGGGCCGACCGTGGCGGTGTCCGAGCCGGTGTTCGTGGCGCGCGGGCCGGAGGAGGGCGACGGCTGGCTGCTGGCCAACACTTACGATGAGGTCAGCGGCACGGGCGCGCTGGTCGTGCTCGACGCCTCTGACGTGGCCGCGGGTCCGGTCGCGCGGGCCCGCCTCGCCCATCGGATGCCGATGGGCTTCCACGGGCTGTGGATCAGCGCAGCATCATCCCGCCGTCGATGACGAGTTCGAGGCCGGTGACGTAGCGCGCCTCGTCGGACGAGAGCCAGAGGACGCCGTTGGCGATGTCGGCCGGGAAGCCCTTCACGCCCAGCGGCACGGCCAGGGTCGACATGGCGTCGAGGTCCGGCGGGGCGTTTGCGCCCGGGTTGATGGCGTCGCCGACGGTCAGCCAGATCGGGGTTTCGATCAGGCCCGGGTGGACCGAGTTCACGCGGATGCCGTCCTTGGCATTGGCGCATTCGAGCGCGACGGCCTTGGTGAACAGCCGCACGCCGCCCTTGGTGGCGCAGTAGCCGGCGAGGCTGGGCGAGCCCTTCAGGCCCGCGACCGACGAGATGTTGACGATGGAGCCGCCATCGCCGCTCTCGCGCATCAGCGGGATGCCGTGCTTCACGCCGAGGAACACGCCGTCGAGGTTGATGGCGGTCTGGCGGCGCCAGTCGGAGAGCTTCATCTCCAGGATCGGGCCGCCGATGCCGATGCCGGCGTTGTTCACCAGGATGTCGAGCCGGCCGTGGCGGGCCTTGACGCCGCCGATCACGTCGATCCAGGCGTCCTCGTCGGTGACGTCGTGCGATCGGTACTCGGCCTTGCCGCCGGCCTTCCTGACACCGGCCGCCACCTCCTCGCCCAGGGCGTCCTGGATGTCGGTGACGACGACGAACGCGCCTTCCTCGGCGAGCTTCTCGACGACGCCGCGGCCGATGCCGCTCGCCCCGCCGGTGACCAGCGCCACCTTGCCCGCAACCCGACCCGCCATGTCCGCCTCCCTTATCGCTGGTCAGTTGGTAGCGCAGGCGTCGGCGGCCGAACAGCCGTGCCGTCGCGGAAGCCGTCCGGCTGGGGGGCGAGAGCGGGGCGCTCGGCGCCGCAAAACCCTCCGGCGCCCGCCGAGCCTCGCCCGGGCGGGCGCGTATGGACTGTCGGGACCGGCGCGACGCGCCGGCGCGGAGGCGGCCCTACAGGCCTACTGCATCCACTTCGGGTCGGTCGCGCCGGTGGTGAGGACGCCGTAGATCAGGCCGATGGCGAGCAGGCAGATGGCGGCCACCATGACGACGCCGATCATCCCCTCGAACTTCTCGGCCAGGTGCCGCGGCTTGTGATGTTTCACATCGCCGGCATGAGGCTCGGTATGCATGACTCTTCCTCGCAATCCGTTGTGGAGTTTCTTCGTCTCCACGCCGTCCTGCGGCAGACGCCAGCCAGGCGTCCCCCGGAAGTTCGTCGTCGGCCCCCCACTGAACTCTGGACCTGGGCCTGGCGGGCCGCCGGGGCGCGCCCTGTGCCGCCTGTCTCAGTCAGGCGATGCAGACGAGTCTGCGCTTCATGGCGTCGCCGGTCAATCGGCAAGGCGAGCGGCAAGCCTTTGACACGTCAGGGTTTCGGAAAGCGCGTCGCAGACGCGGCATAGATGTCGACGTCGGTGCGCCAGTCGTTGAGGACGCCGACGACGGGCCGGCCGCCCACCTCGCCCCGCACGAAACTGCCGTTCCAGCGCCGGTCGTAGACGGGGATCGTGTAGCGGGCGAGGGCGGTGAGGCGGCCGGGCATCGCCGCGCCGGACCTGAACGCGTAGCTCACCGCCCGATCGGTTCCGGGCGGGTCGAGGCGCATGTCGGCGAGCGCCGCCTCCCGGCCGTCGAGCCGCCAGCCGCCCGTGGCGCCCTTGTCCAGCAGCAGCGTCGTGGCGTCGGCGCCTTCGCCGGAGAGCCAACTGTAGGCGAAGGGGGCCTGGAATCGCGGCGCCTCCTGGCGCTGCTCATGGAACTTGGCGAGGCCCTCGTGGCGGATCTTCCGGCCGGCGATCTCGAGGTCGGCGTTCACGACCCCGTAGACCTCCTGGCGCCCTTCCAGGACCTGCGCGGCGAGCGACGAGGCGCCCACGAACTGGCCGGTGACCCTGATCGGTACGCGGCCCGGCCCGTGGGGGGCGGCGAAGCTTCGGTGGGCCATCAGGTCGGCGGTGAGGCGCACGGACGGGGGCTCTTCGCCGTGGCGCACGCGAACGAGTTCGGCCTCGGCGCCGGGCGCGGCCCAGGTGGCGACGTCCCGGTTCGCAAGGCGCTCGCGGGACGCCGGCAGGTCGTGGGTGGTGAAGGCGTAGAGCCGGCCGTCGTGGACGAGGTGGCACCAGAGCCAGGTCTGATCCTCGTCCGGAAATCGGCAGAAGCGCAGCGTCAGCGCCGACCTCCCGTCCGCGGAGACGGTCATCACCATGGTGGACTCGGAATAGGCCTTCGACCCGCGCACGCGAATGTCCTTCGAGGCGGCCGCGAGGGCCGGGGCGGCAATCAGCGCCGGCGCGGCGGCGAGCAGGGTCCGGCGGCGGATCACCTGGACGGGCTCGTCGGCGGGAAGGGGGCGCGCGGCTCGTCGTCGGGGACGCCCATGGCGCGGCGCAGGCGGTCGATGCGGCCCTTGTTCTCGTCGCGCACCGGATCGGCCGCGGGGGGATTGAGCACTTCGCGGTCGAGGAAGCGGAGCGCGTCGCGGAAGCGGGCCGTGACCGTGCGGCCGGTGTGGTCGGCGTTGCGGACCAGGCGGTACTCATGCGGCACGCCGTTGTCCCACATCACGCGGTGCAGGTACTCGGTCCCCTCGTCGAGCTTGAACATGTCGAGATCGCCCACCTCGATGTAGATGGCGAGGCCCGACTTCAGGATCGCCGCCTTGTTGGCCAGCACCATGTTGGCGGGGTTCGCTTTCTGCCAGAAGGCGCGGTCGACGGGGTCGCCGAAGATCGACCGGAAGAACTTGTCGTCGCGCTGGAAGCGGTTGCGCATCCTCACGTCGTCGAAGCTGAGCGCCGGCTCGATGCCGGGCTCCATGGCCGCGAGGCCGCCGAACATCTCGGGATGGTCGAAACCGAGGCGCAGGCTGCCGAGGCCGCCCATCGAGACGCCGGTGACCATGGTGCGGCTGCGCTCGGACGACAGGCCGTAGCGGCGGCGCAGTTCGGGCACCAGTTCGCTGACGATGAAGGTCTCCCACTTCTGGGAGCCGTCCTTGAAGTCCATGTAGAGCGAGCGGCCGACGTCGGGAGTGGCCACGACGGCGGCTGAGAAGTCCTTCGCCGCCCAGGCCGCCTCGACGGTGGGTTTCATGCGGGCCAGGAAGCCGTTGTCGCCGCCGCCGCCGTGCAGCAGCAGGAGCAGCGGCAGCTTCCGGCCGGCGTCGTAACCGTCGGGGAGCAGCACCGAGACCTTCACCGGCGAGGGCACGAGCCGGCTCTGAAGCTCGATCGTCTCGACCCGCGTGGCGGCGTGCGCGAGGCCCGCGAACGCCAGCGCCAGCACCGTCCCCAGCAAAGCCCGCAGCATCGCCGTCTCCCCGAAGTTTGCGCCACGCTAGCACCTGGGCCGAGCGGCGGCGCATAGCCGCCGGCTATCGCGCCGAAACCGCCGCGGCTGGCACAGCTTTGCCGTGGATTCCAGAACGTCGTTCACATAACGTGGTCCCGGAATAGGGCGGGCCGTGGGGACTGACGATGGCGACGTTCAATTTCGAGACGATCACGGATGTCCAGGCGCAGGCCTTCGCGGCGACGGACACGGTGATCTTCACGGGCGCCGGCGAGCGCGCGGCCACCACGACGGTGCTGTTCGTCGCCGCGACCGCCACCGCGCCGGCGTCGATCAGCCTGCTCTCGGGCGTCACCGGCCGGGTGGTGAACTTCAACCTCGCGCTCGGGTCGACCCGGCCCATCTTCCCCGACAGCTCGGTGCTCTTCATCGGCACCACGGGCGGCGACAGCTTCAACGCCGCCACGGCGGCGGGCGGCGCCGACGCCGGGACGAGCGACGGCCTCTACGGCGGCGACGGGGCCGACACGCTCATGGGCGGCAACGGCGGCGACCAACTGCAGGGCAACGCGGGCGCCGACAGCCTGATGGGCGGCGCCGGCAACGACATTCACTACGGCGGCCGCGACGACGACATGATCGTCGTGGGCACGGGCGCCAACTTCGCCCAGGGCAACCTCGGCAACGACACGCTCTCGGCCACCACCAGCACCGAGGCCAACACCCTGCTGGGCGGCCAGGGGACCGACAGCGTCCAGGGCGGCTCGGGCGCCGACTTCCTGAACGGCAACCTCGGCGACGACGTCCTGGTCGGCGGCGGCGGCAACGACAACATGTTCGGCGAGGGAGGGAACGACAACCTCACCTCCAGCACGAACACCGGCAGCGTTTCGCTGAATGGCGGCGACGGCAACGACACCCTCACCGCCGGCGACGCCAGCCTCTCAGCCTCGGGCGGCGAGGGCAACGACCGGATCTTGGTCGGCGTCGGGGTCGCCAACACGACCGCCCTCGGGGTGATCGACGGCGGCGGCGGCGACGACTTCATCATCATCGGCTCGTTGGGCCGCGACACGATCACCGGCGGCGCCGGCAACGACACCATGAACGCGCTGAGCGGCGGCGGCGACTCGCTGAGCGGCGGCGCCGACAACGACATGATCCTGGGCTCGGGCGACACCGTGACCGGAGAGACGATGAACGGCGATGCGGGCGACGACACGATGATGGCCTTCGCCGGCGCCGATACGATCGATGGCGGGATCGGCAACGACTACATCTACACCGGCCAGGGCGACGACACCGCCATGGGCGGCGACGGGAACGACACGATCGACAACCTCGACAACGGCAACGACCTCATCATGGGCGGCGCCGGCAACGACGCGGTCGTGGCCGGCGTCAACAACGACACCATCCTGCTGGGCGACGGGAACGACGTGGCGCTCGACGGCGGCGGCGACGACACGATCTCTGGCGAGGCGGGGAACGACTCGATCTCATCCAGCGCCGGCAATGACCTGGTGAACGGCGGCGACGGGACCGACACCCTGCAGGGATTCACCGGGGCCGACACGCTGGCCGGCGGGACGGGGAACGACTCGCTGAAGGGCGGGGACGGCAACGACAGCATCTCGGGCGGCGACGGCGTCGACCAAATCGGCGGCGACGGCGGGTTCGACCAGATCAGCGGCGGGGCGGGCCTGGACGCCTTCCTGTTCGGGAGCGGGGACTCGGGGCTCACGGCGGGGGCGATCGACCGGATCCTCGACTGGTCGAGCGAGGACCAGATCCGGTTCGGCGCGCTGGGGGCCGCGACCGAAGGGGTGAACTACCTGGAATTCACGGCGACGAGCTACGAGGCGGCGCTCAGCCTCGCCAACACCCAGATAGGCGGCGGGGTGGCGAAGTTCGTGGTGATCGGGGTGGGGTCCGACGTGGTGATCTTCGTCGACACGGCGAACAACGGCGGGACGGCCGAGGACGCGGTCGTGTTGCAGGGCCGCACGCTCGCCGACATCGGGACCTTCAACTTCAACAACTAGGCGTAATCCGGGGCGGGGAGGTCCAGCCGATGGACTTCCGCGCCGCCGGGAGTCACACCGGCCCGGCATTCCCAGGAGCCGCGCATGGTCCACCTCGACGACTTCATCGATGACGGGGGCGACGACGAGGGGCCGGACGTCGCGGCCGACTTCGCGGCGCTGAAGGGCTGCCTGAAGGCGCTGGCCGACGCGATCGCCAGCACGAACCTGGCGGTGATCAACGCCGCCCAGGGCGACGGCGGCGCGGCGACCCAGCGGGTGCAGGCGTCGGTCGGGGCGCTGAAGCGCTTCCACGACGCGATGAAAATCCTGGAAGCCGGGACCGAGGACGACGCGGCGGGCGAGGACGAGGGGCTCTAGGGTCCGGTGGCCCGCGGCGCTGGGGCGGTCAGGCGGCGACGCCGAAGAGGGAGCCGACGCCGGCGGTGGCGGCCAGCGCGAGGGCGCCCCAGAAGGTGACGCGGACCACGGCCTTCGCGATGTTCGCGCCGCCCGCGCGGGCCCCGATGGCGCCCAGAAGCGCCAGGAAGACGATGGCCGCGGCGGAGACGACCGGGACGACGGTTCCCTGCGGCGCGAGCAGGGCCGCGGCGAGGGGCAGAGCCGCGCCGGCGGAGAAGGTGAGCGCCGAGGTGACGGCCGCCTGGACGGGGCGCGCGGTGCTGATCTCCGAGATGCCCAGCTCGTCGCGGGCGTGGGCGGCCAGGGCGTCCTTGGCCATCATCTGGTCGGCGACCTGGCGGGCGAGCGCCGGCTCGACGCCGCGATGGACGTAGATCGCCGCCAGCTCCTCGCGTTCGAACGCCGGCTGGTCGCGCAGCTCGGCCCGCTCGCGCGCGAGGTCGGCGCGCTCGGTGTCGGCCTGGGAGCTGACCGAGACGTACTCGCCTGCAGCCATGGAGAAGGCGCCGGCCACCAGCCCCGCCACGCCGGCCAGCAGCACCTCGCTGCGCCCCTGGCCCGCGGCGGCCATGCCGGCGAGGAGACTGGCCGTGGAGACGATGCCGTCGTTGGCGCCGAGCACCGCGGCGCGCAGCCAGCCGATCCGCTGGACCGCGTGACCTTCGAAGTGGCGTAGCGGCATGGCG
>NZ_JAEUMO010000095.1 GCF_016793285.1 Phenylobacterium sp. | reverse complement strand
GTACTTGGTGGCCAGCACCGCGCGGATGTCGGCCAGGGTAGCGATGACGTCAGCCCGGTCGTGGGAGCCGGGGGCGAGCTTGCTGAGCCGGAACGAGAGCCGTTCCCAGAGCTGGATGAGCTCGTCGCGTGTCAGCAGCTTCAGTTCGTCGATTGTCATCTTCATGATCTCCTCCTTTGTGTCCGACCACGACCGTCGCGGTCTTCTTGCGAAGGCCCACGAAGCCGACGCGGAGGCGGCCGCATCGCCTGCGACTGGAACGAAGAGGAAGACTGCCCCGCGGGGCAGTTGCGGCCACGAGCCGACCGCCGGCGTAGACCGGCCGTAGTTTTTGACCGCTACGATATCGGCGTGGGGACACTGGAGAGCTGATGGCGATCACGGACGCTGACGAACGCTCGACTATGCTGTCTCACGAAGCGGCGCAGTCCGGACGTGATATCTTTCATCTGGCGTGCAAGTGAATCGAGCCTTGGCATCGTGACTCGACCCCCGACCAAACAGGACAGCAGCAAGGCGCGGCCCCAATCCAATGTCGCAGAACGGGAGGTTAAGGCTTCTGCGGCAACCACGTCGGACCGCAACCCATTCCCTCAAAACGATGCATCGGAGGAATTAACCCGGCCAAATTCCTTCACATCGCGAATTAGTATCCTGAAGGCAATTCGCCGCTCCAATGAAGTAACTGAAATATATGATGAAAGTAATATACCTATTGAAGGGTCTCAATATTCCCGGCATCTATTGCCGGGGGTTAATTTGGACGAGTTCGATAGTGCAATTGAGCGCCTCGCTATTGAAAGCGAGTTTTCTGAAGCTGAACGAGAAGTGTTTTCCAAGGCTGCCCGCGAAGGCGTGAGGAAAGCACTCGAAGAGGCACGCGTTGCCGCGCGTCAGACCATCCATCAGCCCGATAGCGAACCGCGGCCGAAGTACCTGGGGGTCCGCAAGTCCGGCGATCCCGTCGATTTTCTGAATGAGCATTGGGGCGCGGATATCCAGAGTGGTCGCGCCACACGCGCCAGCATACGAGCTGCTGACGAGCCGCTCTTGATGGCAGTCTATCGAGCGTGTCGGGGCGACAAGTCTAAAGCCGACAAATTGTTACCGCCGTCAGCGAAGGAAGACCTCAGCGGGCTTACCGCCGATGAACTTCTTACTCGCAGGCGGAGCAAGGATGCCGAAAAGGCACGTATACGCCGAGCGAGCGCGAAGCCAACAACATAGTCAACATCGTACGATGTTGACATGCGAGAGAGAGGCGCGCACCGTGCCGCTGTCATCGATTTGGTGGCGTCAGCGGAGGGCATCACGATGTCCGACTTCAATCATCAGTATCTGACCGCCCAGGCTGAGATCGCCCGCGGCCTCGGTCTCTCCAACAACACCAGCGCCGGCTATCAGCAGGCGATCATCGACGACCCGAAGAAGTCCTGACTTCAGGGGCGTTGCGCTCAGAACGGGCCGCGCCCCCGCAAGGGCGCGGCCTTTTTCTTGGGGCAATCCACTATGAAACCCGTCTTACTTACGTCGTGCCTCTGCGGTGAGTGGCAGAGCTCCGAGATCACGCAGCGCCAGTTCAGCTGCACCGTCTGCGTTGAACCCGGCAACCGCAGCCTTTGTGCGGTGACCCAAGACTCCATCCTCTAGCGAGAACCCATCATGACTAAGCACGCCATCAACGGCGCTGCGTCTCGCAGCGACCGCACGACCTTCCTCGCCCTATTCGGCGCCCTTGGCCTGGCCTGCGCAACCGACGCTCAGGCCGCCGCACCTCCAGCGCCATCGGAAACTTCCGTGGTCGCTCAGCGTCTGTGGGGCAAGCTGCTGACGCGATGCGGAGACGACGCCTTCTATGCGGGTTCGATCTTCGACGCGTCGGGGATGCTCGCGAGCGTTCAGGCGTATCGCGCGACGTACTTCCAGTTCCGAAATCCACGCTTCCACATCGTGCCGATTGCACTGACTCCTGCCGAGCAAGCGAACGGGGTCACGGTTCGCGCTCGCATCTCGATGCTGTCTCAGATCTACCGCGAGCCCGGTGAGCCTTGGCAGGACGGCCCCGGCGCCCAGGCCCGCAACACCGAGGATATGTTCGCAAGGCTCTTGCGCTCGACGGGTGGCGACCAATTCGAGCTCGGTCGAGGCGGGGCGATGGCTCTTGAGCTCGTCAAGCACAAGGGCCGCTGGTCGGCGACGAGGCTCTCGACAAGTGGCGGCATCATTGCGCTGGGGAGGCCTTACTACTTCGTCGATGACCTGATCGCGACGCCAGCGGATCGCTACAGCTGCCAGACCGGCACGGTCATTCCGCGACCTCCAACACCCGAGGAAGCCGCAAAGCTCGCCGAGGAGGCGAAGAAGAAGGCAGAGGAAGATCGCATCGCTAAGCTTCACGCCCAGGTGGAAGCGGAGCGAAAGGAGCAAGAAAGGCGCGACGATATTGAGCGTGCCGCATACCAGGCCGAGCATGATCGCAAGATGAAGCCGTGGCGCTTCGAGGGTGCCTTTGGTCCCTTCACCTCGAAGCTGACCATGAACCTGATCAAACGAGGTCAGCAGTACGGCTTCAATCCGATGGACTACACGGACGAGGTCACGGCCATCAATCGGATGGTCCAGTCCTGCTTCCGCTTCACGGCCGCAGACTGGCGGCGCGCGCGGGACTTCCGCGGATCGGCGAAGGCCAAGAACGAGCTGCTGGAGAACTGCGAGGGCTATTCCAAGATTCCGGTGTCGCCGGCCGGAAAGCCTCACGGCCTCGTTGTCCAGCGCTCCTTGTCTGACGTCGTCGACAACAAGTTCGTCTGGGCCGGCAAGCTCCGCGTGATCGTGTCGATGACACCTACGCAAGAGGATCACGAGAAAGCCGGCCGCCCGCCCGTGATGGAGTACGGACCGGCCTTCACGATCGTCGACGCCACCTTCCCGATGACGACGACAGTTGCGCGAGGCGCGCAATGAACCGGCATCGCCCCGGCGTCGTTGCCCGCACGCGGATGGGCCTCGCCTGGTCGCAAGGCATCTTGCGGCTCTTCAGCGCCGGCACCGTACTCTATGAGGCGCACCAGCTCTTCCTTCGCTATCACGCCCGCGAATGGCAGGGCATTCAGCTCCGCGGCGTCAATGACTGCCGCGGCGAGGAGATCGTCGCAAGCGGCGATCTCTTCGTCGGCCAGACTTTCTGCAACAAGCCGATCAATTTCGTGCCGTGGGTGGAGGTCTATCGCAACCACCTCGCACAGGCGGCCATCTACTATGGCGTCGCGCTGGTCCTGATCGTCCTCATCGGGGTCGTGATCGGCTTCGCCTTCAAACGTCTCGGCACGACCACGCCCTACGGCGCTCACAAGCGCCTGCCGCCCTCGCAGCACGAGTATCTTCGCTGATGGCCGGCATCGACCTCGGCATCCCCCTCATCGCTCGCGATGGCAGCGAGGAGCTGGATCATGTGATCGCCAACCCCGTGCCGAGGCTAAAGCCTGACCGCACACCCTATCGTGTGCTGTTCGATGGGCCGGAGCACATCGTCTCGCTTGGCCCAACGCGGTCGGGCAAATCGCGCAGGCTTGCGGCCCCGGAGCTCTGCCTCGACGTCCACCGGTCGATCTTGGCCCTCGATATCAAAGGCGAGCTAGCCACCTGGTCGGCAGCGCATCGCGCGAAGTTCGGTGAGGTCCACGCCATCGACCCCTTCGGCATCCTCGCGCATGTGCCGGGCCTGGAGCTAGAGAGCAGCGGCTACAACCCGATGCGCTGGCTCAACCCTGAGAGCGAGGACTTCGTTGACGATTCTACGGCGGTCGCCGAATCGATATGCCCGGTCGAGAGTCAGAAGGATCCGCACTGGCAAAACGGCGCGCAGGACATCGTCGCCGGCCTCATCATGTATCGACGCCTCGTCAATCCGAACGCCAGCCTCGGCGACATCCGCGGCGACCTCGCGCTCACGCAAAAGGGCTGGCGCGATCTTCTCCTTGGCGATGACGACGGCCTCACCAAAGAGGGCCTGCCATGCGTGTTCCTGGCGTCCGAGCGGCACGGCGTTCCGGCGCTCTGGACGAAGCTCTCCGAACTCCAGTCACTCAGCCCCGATGATCGCGAGCTCAACGGCTTCATCCGTTCAGCCAAGACCCAGACGCGCTTTCTCGACAGCCCCGCCGTGGCGCGGGACCTGGCGCGGCCCGGCGTTGATTTCAGCACGCTGAAGCAGCGGACCGTGACCACTTTCGTTGTGCTCCCGCCTATTAGACTTGCCACGCATGCCAGGTGGTTGAGGTTGGTGATTTCGGGAGCGATTGAGGCGCTGCGGAAGACGCTCGGCGCGAACAACCGCCCCGAGACGTTGCTGATTATCGACGAGTTCCCGGCACTTGGCCGCATGCAGAGCATCGAGACGGGCGTGCAACTCAATGCTGGCTTTGGGGTGAAATTCTACCTCCTCGCGCAGGCCCTCTCACAGCTCAAAACGATCTATCCGGAGAACTACGAGTCGTTCACGTCGGCCGGCGTTCTGACCGCATTTGGCCCGCGCGATCCCACGACGTCGGCTTATCTCGCGGAGCTCTCCGGTGAACGCACGATCGACGTGCGCAGCGACAGCCGCGACCACGAGGGCAAGACGAGCTTCTCCGTCGGCCGCGAGCGCCGCGAGAACGTGATGCCTCACCAGTTCGAGCAGCTCGGGAAGGGCCGCATGTTCGTGCGGCTGCCGTCCGACACGCAGGGCGTCGCCCGTTACATCACCCAGGTCGCGGACTTCACGGAGCGTACCGACATACCGGAGGATGTCCGTGCACGCGGCCGTAGGTAGCTCGTTGCGCCTGCAAAATAACATGCAGGCGTGTTCCACATCCGGATGCGGCTTTTGGTATGAGGCCGCACCCCGCGCTCGCGGGTTCGCAGACGCCTCGCCGAAGTCGGGCCACCTACAATCCTCACCCGACGAGCTCACGCGCAGTCTGGCGCCGGACCCTTCGGCGTCGCTCGCGCACAGCGCTCGCTCAAGACAACAATTTTTCGATCCGGCCCCTGACCTCGCTCCGCTTTGCTGCGCGTCGGTCAAGGGTACGCGCCGTGCGCATCCCTCCCGAGAGCTTTGGGGGCTCCTCGAAAAATTCTCATCTTGTCGCCCTCGGTGCCGCCGCTCCCCTGCGCACATCACAACCGGAGGAGACGCCTATGCAGAGCCTGCCAACACCCGGATCGCCGACGCACCGACAGTGGATGAACCGCCGAACGAAGCGAGCACCGCACCACTACGCCAGCCTCAAAAGGGCCCTCCGTGGATCAGCGGAAGTGCAGTTGGTGAGTGGCCAGAAGGTGTTGGTTCAGAGTGTCGACCGACGAGATGCGGTTGGCGTTTGAGGCTCGTTGTGGTCGGCAACGGGTCCTGTGCCTCTTCGGCAATTCCACGGATGCGCATAGGGCGCGGTGGAATAAGGAAGGGGGCAAGCCATGCGCGGTAGTGCGTTGCACTCGCCTGCGGCGCCCCGCGCAGCTTGCCAGGGGACTTCGTCCCCGTGGACCCCGACCAAGAGGGTTGCACCCTCGCTGGACCTCCCCGCTCAGAACTCTCCGGTTCCGAGACCTCAGGCCAACCCGTCCGCCGGATTGGATGCCGCGCGACGTCGTCGAGACCGGGGAGTCTTGCTCCCCTGGACCCCAGCTCGCAGCCGGAGCCTCGCATGAGTCACGGCAGCGAAAAGCGCGCACGCACGACGCACCTCACCATCCGCTTCACGCCGGATGAACGCGCCACGGTCGACGACCATGCGGCGCGAGCGGGCCTGACCTCCGGCAGTTACGCCCGCCAGGTGCTATTAGGTGCGCCGGCCCCGCGCCAAGTGCGCAGGCCGCCAGTCGAGCGCCAGGAGCTGGTCCGCATCCTCAGCCAGCTCGGGCATGTTGGCTCCAACGTGAATCAAATCGCGAGGTCAGCCAACGCCAACATGCCGATGCAGAGGAGCGCGCTCGTTGCGGCCCTCGATGATCTGAAGCGGGTTCGCGATGCGATCCTTGCCGCTCTGGGGCGTGGCTCATGATCATCAAGGGCACATCAAGATCAGGCCCCGCCGGTCTCGCGAAGCATCTCGGCAATGCCGAGACGAACGAGCGGATCGAACTCCTCGAGACGCGCGGCACCATCGCAGAAGATCTCCGCGGGGCCCTGATCGAGATGGACACCTATGCGATGGGAACGCGGTGTCAGAAGCCGCTCTATCACGCCGCTATCAGCCCCGAGCCGCCGCACCGCCTGTCGGCCGAACAGCGCAACCAGGCGGTCGACGCGCTAGAGCGCAAGATGGGCTTCGACGGTCATGCGCGCGTCGTGGTGCTGCATGAGAAGGAAGGTCGCGAGCACCTGCACGTCGTGTGGACGCGGATCGACATCCACCACATGCGCGCCGTGTCTGACAGCCATAATTTTCGGAAGCACGAACAGGTTAGCAGAGCCCTTGAGGCCGAGTGGGGTCACGCTCGCATTCAAGGGGCTCATCACGAGCGCAGCGGGGTAGAACGCCCCGACCGCACACCATCGCGCGCGGAGCTGAGGCAGGAAGACCGCACCGGCATCAAAGGCAAGGATGTGAAGGCCGAGGTGAGCGTGGCCTTCCAGGCGAGTGATGGCGCAGAGTCCTTCCGCGCGGCGTTGGCGGACAAGGGTTATGTCCTCGCTCACGGAGATCGCCGTGACTTCGTAATCGTCGACTATGCCGGCGGCATCCACAGCCTCGCGCGCCGGATCGAGGGCGTGAAGGCGGCCGAGCTGCGCGAGTTCATGGCGCCGATCGACCGGGCCAGCATACCTACCATCAGCGAGGTGAAGTCGCTGCTGCGCGAGCGGAGCGGCAAGGAAATCGGGAACGAACTCGCGGGTGATGACGACACCATGCGTCGCCTTCGCGAGGCCAAGGCTGAGTTCGCAGCCGGCGATGAGTATAGGCGCGGCGGTGACTATGTGAGCCAGAGCCTCGCAGCCCAGGCCGACTTTGAGCGACGCCAGGAGCGGCTTCGTCAGATGGAGCAGGACCGCCAGCGCCAGGCCGCGGCTGCCGAGGTCACGAAGCCCGCGCCCGCCGAAGAAATCACCCCAAGTCGCGAGCTGAGCGAGAACGAGCAGAATGCGCTTGATCGGCTGAGGGCCGCCAAGCTCGATGCGCCGGATGTCAGCAGAGGGCTCGGCCAACAAAACGGGGCTCCCGGTGCAGGCCACACCCGGAGCCGCTGACGTTAGGCCGTACGATCCTTGCGACCTTTCGTGCAGCGGCGCGTCAAATCACCCGCGCGCTGCACAGGCTGACGTTCGATTTCAGAGCTGCGGCGCGGGCGATGACCGGCGGCGCAAAGCAGCGCCCGCCGCGCCGAAGCCCAGGATCATCAAGGCCCAGGTCGCGGGTTCGGGAACACCGCCCGTGACAGCCTCGCCCACCACGATGTTGTCGAGCTGGACGCCATAGGGACTCGTGCCGTTCGAATTGAGATCGCCGCCCCAGGACACCGAGACCACGTTCTGGAAATCGGTGTTGAAGGCGAAGGTCTTGAGGCCTGGCGTCTGATCGAAGGTGAAGCTCTGCGTCACCGTACCGCCGCCGGCCTTGGTCGCCGTGAAGATGGTCGTGAGCGGCAACCCGCCGGCCTGACCGTTGTAGATGTCGGCAAGGTCGATGGAGAACAGCGCGAAGGCGCCGCCGCCGATAGCGGCGAAGGCGTTGGCATAACGACCGCCTACGTTGTCGAAGAGCGTCGCGCCATCCGGATCGGCGTTGTTGGGCGCGAACTCGCCTTCCGTGCCCCAGCTCCGAAAGCCCACGCCCTGATTGAAGGCGTGCGTGAAGAGGAAGCCCGCGCTCTCGAAATCGCCCGTGTCGACGCCGCTCGCCGACGTCCGCTCATCAAAGGTGATGGTCGTGCTGGCCGCTGCCGGAAGCGCTGCGGCCATGAGCGCCGCACCGGCGAGAAGTCCCATCCTTATCTTCGTCATCTTTGCCCCCAAGGTGTTGCAAGGCGAAGACCATCATCGGCCTTCGGTGATAGAGATATCGGATGATCCGATATCGGATTTTTCGTTATTGGATCATCCGATTTAGCGCTGCACGCAGATTCTCGTATCGGGAGAGCTGTTTCGCGTGTGGCCAGGTCCGGCGGATCATAAAGTCGTCGGCGACTATCTGGGCCGGGTGCGCCGGGACGCTGGCGTCACGCAGGTGGAATTGGCGCGCCGCCTTCAGAAGCCTCAGTCGTTTGTCTCGGCCTACGAGCGCGGCCAGCGGCGCATCGACTTCCTGGAGTTCGTGGGCATCGCGGCGGCGCTTGAGATCGACGTGGAGACGACCGGCGCTGAGTTGTTGAAGCGCGTCGCCGCGCAGGCGTCGCCAGGGCGCACGCGCCGCGGTGGCCGCTAGATGTACCCAATCCGCCATTGAACTGATGCACTCGCCACTCACCTGGCGGAAGGCTAGGTCGAGCGGGCAGCGGTGGGCTACCCGACTTTCGTAGGGGTCATGGCGTGAGGTAGCCGCGCCAGATACCGAGCGCGACCGCATGCGTCCGGCTCTTCACCCCGAACTTCCGGCACACATTCCCGAGATGCTCTTTCACCGTGGCCTCGGTGACGGTCAGGATGTTGGCGGTCTCCCAACTCGTCTTGCCGGCGGCCGTCCACTTGAGCACCTCGATTTCGCGCGCGGTGAGGTTGACCCGCTGCTCGGGCACCTCATCAGCGACAAGGGCGAGCGCCCGCTCGTGAACGTAGGTCGCCATAATCTGGAGTTCGTGCCGATGCTCCCGATACAGTTTCTCGATCTCTTCCGGACGTCCTGAGCTGGCAACACCGAAGCGACTCCGAACCGCGCCTGGCCCCCAGAGCGGCACCGAGACGCCGGAAACGACTCCAAAATCGGCCCCTTCGTTGAAGATCCGCTGTTGCGCCGAAGTCAGGGCCGCCGGTTTGATGACTTCCGACCAGATGATCGGCCGCGTGCTCTCGGCCATGCGATGGAAAATCGCATCGTCCGCCTCGTAGTTCTCGGCCCGATAACGTGTCAGCCATTCGGCAGGATAGTTCGTGGACACGCAGTCCGGCCGCGCGCCGTTCGGCAGGGCCAGCAGTCGATAGGTGTAGCGCTCGAAACCGAGACGTTTGATCTCAGCTTCGACGAGCTTGAAGAGGGAGCGAAAGTCAGGCGCGGCCGCGATAACGCTGAGGAAGCGATCGATCCGCTCAAGTCGATCCAAGCCGCATCCCCCTTCGAGCCACGTACAGCTGGAGTCCGAGTACTCACTATGACGAGGACGCCAACCCTACGAAAGTCGGGTGTCGAGCGCTTTGGGTAGCGGACGGATCGGGAGGGTAGACTTACGCCCTTCGCTCGCGGCAGCCCGGTCGATACAATTTCATGGTCATGCATCAGGCTGAGCGCGACCGCATGCTCCTGTCCCTCTTGCCCGCGGCGGATCGCGCCGCGTTGGACGAGGTGGTGGAGGAGATCATCGAAGAAGAGATCTTCGCCGGCAGTGAAGCCGCATGCCTCGTCGCGGCGCAGATGTTCGATGAAAAGGCGGCCGACCCAACCCTCCTCGACGACGAAAAGATCGTCGCGCTTCAGATCGCCGCAGCGATCCGCATGCGGCTTCAACCGCCGCAGCTCGATGACTGAGATGGTGATGCCCGGAGAACGACGCCCCCGGCGGGGGCCGGGGGCGTCAACGTCGGGGCAAAGTTAAGGGGGTGCCGTCCCGACGAAGCCAAGCTGCCTTAAACACTCATGCGCGCTTCGGGCATGGTCAAGTCCGCGCGGCCGGTTAATGGCGCGCGGCGGCGGTCGCGACGGCATGATGGATGCGGCGAAGGATAGAGCCTTCCGGCTCCTCGTCTTCGAGCAACTCGCCGTCCAGCTCGACGCTGCAATGGCGCAGCGCGAATATCTTCAACTGATACGCCGCGGCAGCCAGGTGCGGCGCATCCATCGCCAGCATTTCGTCTTCGAGCGCGATCTCGGCGTCGCGGGTCGCCTCGCAGCGAAGCTCGTGGCCCTCGTCAAAGCCCGCCGCTTCGCGCGCGTAAGCCGCGTGCGCGGCATCGTGGACGCGGCGGGCGTCCTCATAGCGCTCGACCAATTCGGCCCATCTCGTCGTGGCGGTTTTGGACATGGCTCGCGACCTGTGCGGCGGTACTCGCGGCACTCTACCGCGCCGGTATTCTGGCTCAAGCACAACTGGAGCGCGCCCTAGCTGTATTCTACTGTCTGCCGATCAGGAGGTTTCATGAGGGGCGTTGAAATCAAAGACGATGGGCGCGCGCTCGTGTTCGGTCAGTTCCTCCGCGAGTTGCTGGCCATTCACGAGCACTACAAAGCAGGCAGCGAGCGCCTGGTCGCGTTCGCCGGCGAGCGGTTCGGGCGCACCGAGATTTATGAGGCCACGGTCACCCGCCACCACCTAGCGTTCGAAGTCAAAGTTGTCGTCAGCGATGACGGTGTTCGCGAGATCGCTCGCGCCGAAGTGTGACCTTACGGAGCGGTGTGCCGTAGGGGCGTTATGCGCCAATGGCTTAGAAGCCAATGGCGTCTTTTCTGGACTTTTGGACGCCATTGGCGTATAGTTGTCTGGAATGGCAACAAGGCTTATCACCGTCTGCGAGACCAAACTTTTCATGCGTCAGGCGGAAGCCGTTTGGGGCGATGAGGAGCGCGAGACCTTCATCAATTTCATCGCCGCCAATCCGGAGGCCGGGGATGTGATCCCCGACACGGGCGGCGTGAGGAAGGTGCGGTGGTCGCGGCCAGGCTCCGGGAAACGCGGCGGCGTGCGGGTGGTCTATTTCTACTTCGATGCCGAGCGGCCGCTCTTCCTCCTGATGGTCTATGCCAAGGCTCAGCAGGAAGACCTGTCACCGGAAGGCAAGAAGGCCGTCCGCGCGTTCGCGGCGGTCGTGAAGGGCGAGGCGAAATGAGAGGTGCGAGATGGGTAAGTTCGAGAAGGATCTGATTGAGAGCATGGGTGAAGCTGCGGCCTATGTCCGCGGCCAGCGCGCCAGCATACGCGTGACGACGATCGAAGTGCCGGACGTGAAGGCGATCCGGCGTTCACTTCATATGTCGCAGAACCGGTTTTCGACGGCATTTCGGATTCCGCTCGCAACGCTGAAGAACTGGGAGCAAGGGCGGCGCTATCCCGATGCGCCAGCGGCAGCCTACCTGCTCGCTATTCAGCGCCGGCCGAAGGAGGTCATGGAGGCGGTGGCGGAGTGAGTACGAGCGATCACCCAAGACATGGGCAAGGCGCGCTTGAGCCTTCGCCGCACTGATCAAACGAGAGGATAAGCCATGGCAGAACGCCGCGGTGACGTAGTCATCTTGACTGATGAAGAGCGCGCGGAGCTCGATCGCCTCCGCGAAGAAATTCCGGCTGCCTATGCAAGGGCGGGTGCTCTGTTCAGAGAAGCCACGATGAAGGAGTTCATCGAGGCGGATGCCTATACAGGAAAGCTCCTTCGCCGCTGGAAGGAGCTGATGGGCGAATAGCCCTAGCTCGCTTCCGCAATTCTGCGCGCCAAAGCAGCGTGGAGGCGGCGTCCTTTCGACCCGATAAGCGCTTCCATTTGATCGGCCGTCATCGCGGCAACGCGATCTGGTGTTCCGAAGCCGCGATCCCAGAGCAGCAACAACTCGCCACGTGTGAGTTCCAAACCGAAGTCGGTGAACCAAAGAGCAGCTTCGGGCACGCCGAGTTCAAGCCGTTTCAAGAAGGCGGCCACCGCCTCTTCGTCCAGGGCCAAGGCGAGGACGATGGAGGCGATGCGAACAGCCGACTCCAGGAGATAACGACTTCCATCGGCGAAGCCCCGGACATCAGCGTGACGCACCGCGGAGAAGCCGTTGGCGCTGTAGCCATCTTCGATTTCGTTCAGCGGCACTCCGGCGATCCAATCGGCGACGATGAGCGCGCGCTTGCAGCGGGCGTAGTATTCCTTGTCGCTGCCAACGCGCATGCGGAGCAGCCCAGCTACGTCGAATCCGAACCGCTGGCCGGCCGTTTGCTGCCAGCGCGCTTCGCCGTATCTGCCCGCCTGGGGCGTGTAGTCCTCATCACGCTCCGGCAGGACTTCGAGCAGCGTCGCCAGTGTTTCGGGGGTCGCGCGTTCGGGTTGAACGCGCCGCAGAACCTCGACCAAGCGCAGAGCGGACTCCAGCATCAATGGTGACTCGCCACACGCACGGCCCAACATCGTCAGGCGGATCATCTCGCCTTCCTGCTCGACGAGGCCGTCCGCGACCATACGGGTGAGGAGACGGTCCAGCGTCTCGGTCATCCGCTCCCGGAAGCGCGGGTCGCGAAGGTTGGCCAGATAGCCGCCATAGGTGTTCGCGACCATGTCGGTCACGGCGGCGCGCGGAGCCTCGCGGACCTGGGCCAGCAGTCGCATCACCCAGGTGCCGGGATTCCTCTCGTCAAACGACGACCGCAAAGGCTCAGGCCGGCCATCGACGTAGGTGCGCATGAGCTGGTTCCGCTCGGCACCATTGTCTGCGATCAGGATCGCCTTGCCTTCATTCTCGAAGCCGAGGCGACCGGCGCGGCCAGCCATGTTCTTGTACTGAGCGACGGTGTAGGGCGTTGAGCCGTCGGCACCGCGAAACTCGGTCTCCGCCACGATCACAGTCGATGCAGGGGTGTTCACGCCGGCCGCGACGGTGCTGGTCGCCACCAGGACATGAATGCCGCCGTCCTGGCGGCGGAAGCCGCGCTCGACGGCGACGCGTTCCTCGCGGTTCAGATCGCCATGGTGGAAGGCGACGCCACCTTCGAGCGCCTGTCGCAGACTGCGCGACATCACCGACTGATCGGCCTCGGGCAGTTCGGTGATGACGTTCGCCGCGCGCGGAAGGCCAAGCTCGGCGGCCAAGTAGTTCGCCGCGCCCGAGCTGGATCCGCGATTGTTGCGGAAGACTATGACCTTCTCACCTTGCTCGACCAGGTGCCGAACCAGTGGAACGATGACGTCCTGATCGGAGGGCTTTTCTTTCCGCTGCCGGATGGCGAAGCGGTCGAGCAACTGATCGGTCTGGGGGGCCTCGCCTTCACGACGGAACGTCCAGGCTCCCGTGCGGTCGATGACACCCTCGATGAGAGGAACGGGCCGCTGATCCGTCACCAACAGGTTGCAGCCGAGCCAGCGCTCAAAGCCATTGATGTCGCCGATCACGGCGCTGAGCGCGATGACCTGAGGAGCAATCCCGCGATCGCGCGCGCTCAACAGATAGGTTAGCAGCAGCTCGACCGTCATGCCGCGACCCGGCTCGGTGATGAACTGCGCCTCGTCGATCACGACAAGGCCGATCTGATTGAGGATGTGCGGCGCGCTCAGCACCATCCCGAGAAACTTCTCGTAGGTGAAGAAGGCCAGGTCGTACTTGCCGCGAAGCACGTCCCGGACCTGATCCTGATAGTCGCCGCTGCACCGCGCGATCCGAAGGTTCAGCTGGTCGCCGTAAAGCGCCGAGAAGTCCTCGAACTTCTCATTCACGAGCGCCTTGTAGGGCAGAAGGAACACCGCCTTGCGGCCTTCTGTGATGGCCTTGATCGCCGCCACTTCGCCAATGAAGGTCTTGCCCGCGCTGGTCGGGGCCACGGTCAGCAGGGAGTTTCCGCCCAGGACGTTGTGATCGTTGATGGCGGCGATCTGGAGCGCGTTCAGGCCGCCAGAATAGCGGCCTCGCCAGGCATCCAGCACTTCGGTCGCTAGCCCATAACCCGCCAGCTCGGCGAAATCTCCTGTCGTGCGGATCGGCGCGTATTCCGGGAAGGCAGCTTGATAGTTCACGCCCCGGCGGCATGGCGGCAGCGACAACTCGCCCTCGACCATGCCGAACATGACGGGCGTCTGTTCGTAGCCCATCCGCCCGGCGTTTGCGCGGACAGCACGGACAACATCGTCGACCATGCCCGTGATGCTGACCGGCTCGCCCGTCAGCAGATGATCGAGGATCGCCTTCGTAAAGAGGCCATGCCGCGTCTGGTGATCTTCAAGCGCGGGCTGGTGGGCGGCTGACGCTGCGAAGAGCACGCGACCTTCACCGGCCACGTCGTCCAACGGCTTTCCGATGGCGCGCGGTAGGACACCGAAGTCGATAACGCGGGCTGGCGCGCCGCCGCTGAAGCAGCAATCCAGAAGCATCACCACGGCCCGGGCGCGAGAGCGCCGGAAACGCTCGGCCAGGTCCTCCATGGTGATGGTTGTGTTCGGAATGTCCGTAGCGCTGGTGTCGGCCACAACCAGCCGGTGGTCCGGTGTCCCGTGGCCAGCAAAACTGATGAGGACCACATCGTCGTCGCCGGCGGCGTCCAGCGTTTCGTCGAGCGCTTGATTGACTGTGGCGAACGTCGCGCCGTCATCCGTCAGCAGCCGAGCATCAATCCCGGCGATAGAATCTGTCAGAACCGCCCAGAGCGCTCGTGCGTCACGTGTCGCGCCGTTCAGATCGCCGACCTGAGGATCGCGGTAGCGGTCGATTCCGATGAAGGCGGCGCGGATCATGGCGGTCTAGAACTGCCAGACCGAGGGGCCGGGATGGTCCTCGACGGCCTTCAGAACCTCGGGTCGAAACGTATCGCGCTTCACCACGCGCTGTTTGGCGACCACCTCGAACCAGACGCAGAAGCACACTGCCTTTCCGCCCGAAAGCTGGTGCTCGCCGATCTCTTCGATTGTCATTTCCGGACCGCCGGACTTCAGCTGAACGACGTCTCCGATCTTGAACTCCAACCTAGCCTCCTGTCGCAGGTTCTTGATTCGTTTTCAGGCTATCACGCAGCGTCAGCGTCGCCTAGCACTCAGGTCTCCCGAGTGCCAATCATCAACAGATACAGTGACCTGTCGCGGCTATGTCATCCCCGCACGCGGCAAGCTGCTGCCTTCGGTCTAGGTGTGGAGGCTGCGAACGAGGTAGTCGCGCACCTCAAACAGATTCACGCCAAAGTTCTCAGCGTCCTGCGGCCGCACCAGGATCGCGAGCCGGTTCGAGAAGATCTTGTCGCGGGACGCGTCGGCAAAGCTCTGCGCGATGCGCTCGATCATCTTCTTGCGCGGCAGCTCGACACGCCCACGGCCGGTGCCCATCAACGGGATTGCGATAGGCCGCAGCTCGCCTTGGTCGCCCACGAATTTCCACAACCCTTCAAGCGCATCATCGATATCGTGAAGCGTGGAGCGCGCCGTGCCGTGCTCGTTCAGGCGCGACATCGCGACGAAGTAGTAGATGCGGCCGGGCGCCGTCACCTTCGCGACGGTCCCGATGGGGAACTCTTCCTTCTTGCCCTTCGCGTCGGCGCGAATGACGTGCGGGTGCTGCCGTAGCCCTTCTGCCAGCTGGCGATCGATCTCGTCGGTGTTTCCCTGAAAGACCTGAATGGCCAGCTGGCCTTGAAGGCTGTCGACGGCAATGAGGCCGCTGGCCATGTCGGTGTCGAAGGTCGTGTTGGTGCTGATCACGACGTCCGCGTTCTCGGCGAAGATGTCGCCGATCTTCACCTCGAACCGATAGTCCCTATGCGGGGCCTTGTAGGACACCCGGGCCACCGGCCGGCGGGTGACGACAACGAAGAGAACCGCTACTGCGATAATCGGAATGATCGCGAAAGAGCTATACCGGTCCTTCGTATAAATACTGAGGAAATCCATCAGCTCCATGAAAAGGTAGATGGCCCCAATCGTCGCGAGCAGCTTCCCCAGCGCTTCCGCCGAGAACAGCGCGTAGCGCCAAAAAGAGAAGGTGCAGATCGAGCGGAAGAAGTACCGGAACATCACATGCCCAAGCTCTTGTAGGTGCTGCTCGACAGCGCGTAAGGCCCCGATTTTCCCTGGCGTTGCAGCTGTCCGAACTCACCTGGCCAGATCTCCATGGCGTGGTGGACGGCTTTCGGACCGAACGGGACGTAGAGCACGAGTTCCTCGCGGATTGCGGGCGGGCTCAGGTTGTCGCGGTCCCGCGCACCGTTCAGATTCACGCCGATGATCGGGAGGTTGAGCCGCAGCGCTACCTCCATCTCCCACCGAACGAACTTCGTCAGGTAGCGGGTCTTTTCACCGATCAGGACGATCATGAGCTTCGAGTTGGCGAAGCGCTCACGGAGCTTCCGCTTGATGCTCTCTTCCTGGCTCGTGTCCCTCGCCGTGTTCAGGTCGTGGGCGTTGTGGAAGGAGAACTCGAAGCGATCGTTGGCCGCCCATGCCGTCATGAGGCGATAGTAGTGCATGTCGGTATCGCCATCGAAGCAGATGTAGGTCTTGTTCCTATAGGCCACGTTTCAGCCCCATCGCGGACGCCCATTGCGGGCGACCGCGCCTTCTTTTTCGAATTCTTGGAGCGCGCGAGAACTCGCAGCCCCCACCATGGGCTGATGAATCAGTGATTCTTGAGATCGGAAAAGCGCAAACCTAGCTAAGACGATTCTATGTCTAGCGCCAAGGCTCGCTTGCCTGCGAGTTCCTGGACGCGACCGATCACGCCGCACCTTCATGGGCTACGCTGGACCAGGCCCGCCACCCGTCAACCCAGCGTCGCTTCCTCCGCGCTTCGCGCTCCGTGCAGCTCGCTCCCTTCGGGCTCGCTTCGCTCGGGGTGTGACGGCCGGCTCGATGGCCAGGTCCCCGGGGCTCACCATGAAGCCGCGAGATGGTCTCGCGGTGAACTGGAGCTTCTCACCGTGTTGAGCATCGCAAGCCCGTCCGGCCAGGACCGCAGCATCACCAGCGAATTGATGATTTGGGAGGGCATCACCATCCAGGTCTGCTTTGAGGCCGATTGGCTGGGCCTTGAGGCCTCGGGAGCTGGTCGGCCCTGGTCGCACCTTGAATTGCAGGTGATGGACCCGAAGGGTGCGCCGTTGCCTGTCACCGACACCGGCTATTGGTCCCAATTCCTTGCGCCCGGTGAGGTCGAGGAGGCCGGTGGAGCGGTCGCCCTCATCACCGCCCAGCTAGAGGAATTCTCGCACACCAAGACCTGGCGCGTGCGCCGCGCGAGGTGGGAGCAGCAAGACCTCTTCGGCTAGCCGCGCCCAGGACGCGTCGCCGGTGTAGCATCGGCGGCGCGATTCCTAGGAACGACGCCGGTGGATGCGGCTACCACGACCCTGATCGTTGCTGTCGCGACCGTTCTCACGAGCGGCGTCAGCTCGGCCGTGGTGACGTACCGGCTCAACCGGAGCAAAGAACAGACCTTCTTCATGCGGAGGAAGGCGGAAGAGCTCTACCTCGCTGCCGACGAGTTCGGGCGCCAATGGACCAGCTCGATGGTCCCGCTCCTGGGCGTTCTCGACGGAAGGCTCGACTACAACCAAATGCTCGACATCCGGCAGGCCAATCCCATCAAGAAGGACCATGGCGGCGCAGAGATGATGGAGATGCTCACACGCATCTATTTCCCCGAAGCACTGCCAGAGCTGTCCGCGATCCACGCGGCGCGGAGCGCGTACAACACGCTCGAAAGTGCCCACAAGGCGGCCTACCAGGACGGCGCGGGAATGGACCCACGCTGGAAGCCGGCGCTGATGGAAGCCATGAGAAAGGCCGACAAGGCCGTCGATGCCTTCAAGGTGAAGGTCGTTCGATTGGCGCGCGTGCATGCGAGCGCAGAAGCTAGGTGGTTCCTGTCTCGAAGCGGACCGAGCGGCGTGGAGCCGCGAGCGGCTTCGCTCAGAACAGCCAGGCGAACGGAAAGTGGTTCACGCGTCGGCATCGATGACAGCGGAAACTCTCCGTGAGTAGCGCGCGGGCAGTGTTGTGGCGGCTAAAGCGCGGTTCGGCCCCGCAACTGCCGCAGGGAAAGTGTTGAGCAAAGCTCGCGAGCTGCCGTTGGAATTCCGGCACTTGGTCGGTGTCGTAGACCAGGTGCAGGCCAGCGGTGCTGCGGGTTCGCAGCGCCGTCATGGACCCTTCGTCCATCGGTCTCATTCTGTCGAACAGTTCGGCAATAACGTGCGTGAGGTAGAGCAGCACGGTCGGAAGTGTCTCGTAGACGCCGAGGTAAACGTCGTCGTCTGCGTAACTCTTGAATATGAAATTGAAATTCTCCGCCTCGGTTCGGACGGAGACCCGCTGCACCGTGATGAGGTGCACAGCACGCTGCATCAGCCAGTAGAGACCCTCGACATTATCCGCATCGAAGAGGATCGCCTCGATCTCAGCGACTTCGACTGCCGCTCCAAGAGACGTTTTCGCATGCGCCGCTCTCAGTATTGCGGGCCTTCGGTTGCCTACGTTCGAGCCGGACAAGGCCTGGGGTGATTGCTTCGTGAAGGCTTCATAGAAACCATCCTCGTCACCCAGCACCCAGGACAGGAACACGAGGCTGTCGAGGAGCGGCTTACGCAAGAGGTTTAGTGCAACGACGAATTTGCGCCTCTCAAGGCACCGCAAGGCCTCGAAGACGTGATGCAGGCAGTCTGACACCATCGCCATGGTGATGGCATTGATCGCCACCCGCCGGGCCTCTTCATGATAGCCAAGGGCTCGTAGGACTCCGATGGCATCTCCCTTTGCCGCGTCGCTGAAGGCCCGAGCTTCCTTCTTGTTCTTGAATTCGATGCCGACCAGGTTGGCTTCTGCTTCCTCGTACTCCTTTAGGAGAGCGACGCAGTGGTCGTGGAGGAAGAAGCAGTACTCGTGCGCAAAGCGCGCGGGCTTCGGAATCCAGCGAAGGCGTTGGCGGGGAATGAGTGCGTGCGTATTCACGCGAAGCAAGCTAGCACGCGCCCAGAAGCGACCGGGGCGTTCTCTTGCGCTTCCTTTTGGACACATCTTTGGACACAGGCTAAATTCGCGTCCAAATAAATCCTTGTTCAGTATGTGTTATTTTGTAGTTGCGCTGGAACCTAAATCCAGTGCGTCTACCAGTTCCGCCACATCCGCGTGGGGCCCCTGCCATCGCGGGCGGCGCGCCGATCGTCAAGAGTGACAGGCGCTTCCGGGGCGGGCTAAAGCCGCGCACATGCCCGCCGGCGTCCTCTTCGTACACAACAACTTCCCGGGGCAGTTCCGGGACCTGGCCCAGACGCTGGTCGCACGCGGCGTGCCGTGCATGGCGGTGGGGCAGGACCATGCGGGCCAGATGGCCGGCGTGCGCACGGCGCGCTACGCCCTGCCCCGCGGCACGACGGCGGGCATCTACCCGCTGGCGGTGCGGGCCGAGGCGGACCTGATCCGGGGCCGCAGCGCCTATGACGCCGCCAAGGCGCTGAAGCTCGAGGGATGGGACCCGCAGGCGATCGTGGGCCACCCCGGCTGGGGCGAGACGACGTTCCTGGGCGAGCTGTTCCCGGCCGCGCGGCAGGTCGCCTTCGCGGAGTTCTGGTATCACGCCCGCGGCTACGACGTGGCGTTCGACACCGAGTTCTTCCCGGCGGAGGAGGAGCAGGTGTTCCGGGTGCATGCGAAGAACCCGGTCATGGCCCTGGCCTACGCTACCGCCGATGCGATCGTGGCGCCGACCGAGTTCCAGGCCAGCGCGCTGCCGCCGGTGTTCCGCGAACGGACGCGGGTGATCCACGAAGGCGTCGACGTGGGCGCGATCCGCCCCGCGCCGCCCCAACCGTTCGTACTGGACGACGGCCGCGTCATCGCGCCCGGCACGCCGGTCATCACGCACGTCAACAACAACATGGAGCCCCTGCGCGGCCTGCACATCCTGGCCCGCGCCCTGCCCCGCCTGCTGGCCGAGGTCCCGGATGCGCAGGTGATCGTGATCGGCGACCCGTCACGCCGCGCCTACGGCGGCACGGCGCCCGACGGGAAGACCTGGGCGGAGGCGATCTTCGAGCCGCTGGCGTTCGACCGCAGCCGGGTTCACCTGCTGGGCCGCGTGCCGCACGCGCGGATGCTCGCGGCGCTTCGCCTGGGCGCGGCGCACGTCTACTATACCTACCCCTTCGTGCTCTCGTGGTCGCTGGCCGAGGCCATGGCGAGCGGCTGCTACGTGATCGGCTCCGACACGGCGCCGCTGCACGACGCGATCACCGATGGGGTCGACGGCACGCTGCTGCCGTTCTTCGACGTCGACGCGCTGGCGGGGGCGATGATCGCGGCGTGCCGGACGCCTGACGCCTTCGCCCCGCTGCGCGCCGCGGCCCGCGAGACGGCGGTGGCGAAGTTCGACCGCGACAAGGGCCGCGAGGCCTGGCTCACGCTGCTGCGCGACCTCGGGGTAGCGATTCCGTAGAGCGCCCTCTTCCCACCACGCTCATCCCGCATTCGCGGGGATGAGCGGGATTTGGGGAGTTACCCGCAGCGGACTTCCGTGATGAGGCCGGTCCTGGCGTCGAAGAAGAAGTTCAGGCGCTCGGCGCTGAAGTCCATGGTCACCGGGCAGGTCGTACAGGCGACGCGCTGCTTGCCGGGGTCGAGCGGGACCGGGACTTCGGTGCGGGGGCGGCCGACGAGATGCTGATGTTCGCCGGCGCCGCAGGTGTCGGCGGGCGGCGGCGGGGGCGGCGCAGGCGCCGGGGCCGGCCGCGGTGGCGGGGCGGGCTCGGGCGGCGGCGCGGTGGAACAGGCCGTGAGCGCCGTCAGGGTCGCCGCCAGCAGCAATCGCCTCATGCCTGCTTCTCCCATCCGCGCGCCTGCTGCTTCCAGTACGACACCGGATGGCCCTGGGCCTTGGCCTCCCGGAACTGGGCGCGGGCGTTCTGCAACTGGCCCTCGTCCGCGCCGTCGAAGATCACGATGCACCGCTGGTAGCCGGAGAGATCGCCGGCTTCGGCCGCATCGACGAGGAACAACGCGTCGGCCGCGTTGGGGTTTTCCATGCCCGTCGTGAGCAGGATCGGCTGGCGCGCGGCGTTCGGCTCATCGGCCGGCGCGTGCGGCAGGAAGCTTTCGTCGCGATAGCTCCAGAGCCAGCCGTCGAGGTGGTCGATGCGATCCGGGGCCGCCGAGCGGACGATGGCCTTCCAGCCGCGCTGCAGCGTCTTCTCCAGCAGTTCGGGCAGCGCCTGGTCCAGGCCCGTGTGCTCCAGGTGGTAGAACCAGACCTCGCAGGCCGTGTCAGCCATGCGGAGCCTCCAGCCGCTCGGCGAGCGACAGGATCGCGCCGGCGACCGCTTCGGCGTGGGTCAGCATCGCCAGATGATGCAGCGGCAGGCGCACCACGGGCCAGCCCTTTCGGCCCGCGATCCCCGCTTCCTCGGCATAGGCGCCGCTGAGCTGGAGGTAGGCCGTGGCCGCGTCGAGCTCCAGCTCGGGCGCCAGCTCCTCGAAGTAGCCGACGGGGATCGGTTCGAGTTCGGCGATGAGGGCCGTGCGCACGTCGGCGTCGGGAATGAGCCGTTCCAGAGCCCCCGGCGGCCACCAGCGGTCCCAGGACGGCAGCGCATCCTGCACGGCGCCCGCCAGCAGTTGGCCCGCGAGGTTCGGCGGCGCGGTGTCGAACCAGGACTGGCCCGGATGCGGCAGGATCGCGTCGCAGTATATGACGCCCGCAAGCGCGCCTTTCGCCAGCGCGGCGACCGACGGGATCAGGGCGCCTGCTCCGCTGTGCGCGACGACGATGGCGGGCGGCCCGCCGGCCAGCGTGGCGGCCATGCTGCTGGCGAGCGCCGCGTAGCCGTCGGCGCCCAGTGTCGAGAGCCGCGGCCAGGCCGGCGTCTCGGCCTGCGGGCCCTTCTCGCGCAGGATCTCGGCCACGCGCCGCCAGGAAAGCGGCCCGAGCAGCGGGCTGTGCAGGAGGACGAGGCGCATACTCAGTTCCACCCGAGGCGGCGCCGGCCTGCCCCCTCACCGACCACGGTGTTCATGGGCCCCCGGGACAAGCCCGGGGATGACGGCGCCAGGGAGAGGAAGGCGCTCACCCCTCGTACTTGTCGCGCACCATGCGGTTCAGGAGGCGGACGCCGAAGCCCACGGCGCCGTCCGGGACGGTCGGTGCGCTGGAGGGCTTCTTCCAGGCGGTCGACGCGATGTCGAGGTGCGCCCAGGGCACGCCGTTGACGTAGCGCTGGAGGAACAGCGCCGCGGTGATCGAGCCGCCCGGACGTCCGCCGGTGTTCTTCATGTCGGCGATCATCGAGTCGATCTGCTTCTCGTAGGCGGCCGGCAGCGGCATGCGCCACAGGCCCTCGTCCTCGGCCTTGCCGGCGTCGAGCAGGTTGGCCGCCAGCTCCTCGTTGTTGGCGTAGCAGCCGGCGTAGTCGTTCCCGAGCGCGATGATGATGGCGCCGGTGAGGGTCGCCAGATCGACCATGAACTTCGGCTTGAAGCGGTCCTGGCAGTACCAGAGGGCGTCCGCCAGCACGAGGCGGCCCTCGGCGTCGGTGTTCACCACCTCGATGGTCTGGCCCGACATGGAGGTCAGCACGTCGCCGGGACGATAGCTGTTGCCGTCGGGCATGTTCTCGACCAGGCCCAGGATGCCGATGGCGTTGACCTTGGCCTTGCGGCCCGCGAGCGCATGCATGACGCCCGTGACCGTGCCGGCGCCGCCCATGTCCCACTTCATGTCTTCCATGTTCTCGGCGGGCTTGATCGAGATGCCGCCGGTGTCGAAGCAGACGCCCTTGCCCACGAAGGCGATCGGCTGGGCGCTCCTGTCGGCCGCGCCCATCCACTTCATCACCACGAGCTGGCTCTCGCGCACGCTGCCCTGGCCGACGGCCAGCAGCGAGCCCATGCCCAGCTTCATCATCTCGGCCTCGCCGAGGACCTCGACTTCGAGGCCCAGGCTCTCGAGCGACTTGGCGCGGGTGGCGAACTCGGCGGGGTAGAGGACGTTCGGCGGCTCGGAGACCAGGTCGCGGGTGAAGCTGATGGCGTCGGCCAGGGCGGCGAAATCGGCGAAGCGGCCCAGCGTCGCGTCGGGATCGTCGGCGACGACCTCGGTCCTGGCGATGGAGGGCTTCTTCTCGGCCGGCTCCCTGGTCCGGTACTTGTCGAACCGGTAGGCGGCGAGGCGCACGCCGAAGGCGGCGTTAGCCGCGAAGGCGGCCGCGCCCTCGACCCTCAGCACCTCGAGCCCCGAGGCCTTCACGGCGTTGTAGCCGGCAGCCGCGGCGTTCTCTGCGGCCGCCGCGTCGAAGGCGTCCTTCCGGCCGGCGCCCACCAGCACGAGGCGGGCGGCGCCTTCCCCCTGCGGCGCCAGGATGTCGAGGGTCTGGCCCTTGGCCCCGGTGAAGCGGCTGGCGGCGACCGCCTGGCCGACCGCGCCGGCCTGCGTGTCGCCCTCGAAGACGATGCGGGCCACCGCCGACCTGCCGGAAACAGCGGCGCCGGCCGCGACGAACTGGATATCCATGTCTCTTCTCTTGGGGTCTTTCTCGTTGGGTCCGCGGGGCGCGCCGACGTCAGGTTGTCTGGCGAAGCGACGCATGGTTTAGAACAGGTCCGCCGCTGGGGCGCAGCTAATTCTCCGGGCTATCCGATTTTCAGAGAATGCGCCTGATCGACCGCTATCTTCTGCGCCAGCTCACGGGGCCGGTGGTCCTGACCACCCTGGCCCTGACATCGGTCGCGCTGCTTTCGCAGAGCCTCGCCGGCCTCGACCTGATCGTGAACCAGCGCCAGAGCGCGCTGGTGTTCCTGAAGGTGACGCTGCTCTACATGCCGCAGCTCATCAACCTGATCCTTCCGATCGCGGTGTTCGTGGCTGCGCTGGTGGCGCTGAACCGGCTGCATACCGAGCAGGAGATCGTCGTCTGCTTCGCCGGCGGGATGAGCCGCTGGCGGGTGATCAGCCCGGCCATGCGGCTGGCGGCCACCGTCGCCTTCCTGGCGCTGCTGATGAACATCTTCATCCAGCCGGCGTCGTTCCGGACCCTTCGCCAGGAACTGTTCCAGGTGCGGACGGACCTCGCCGCCACCCTGGTCCGCGAGGGCGAGTTCACCGAGCCCACGCCCGGCCTCACCGTCTACGCCCAGAGCGTCGACGGGCAGGGCAACCTGCGCAACCTCTTCATCCACCAGGTGAAGCCGGACGGCGCCACCAGCACCTACACCGCCGAGCAGGGCCGCGTCGGCCGCGCCCAGGGGCGGCCCGTCCTGTTCATGAAGAACGGCTCGAACCAGGAGCTGTCGAGCCGCAGCGTGCTCAACTACCTGACGTTCGACGAGTACATCTTCGACCTGGAGCCGCTGGCCCGCTCGGACGAGCTCATCCACTACAAGCCCTCGGATCGCTACCTGCACGAGCTGTTCTTCCCCGATCTGCAGCAGGACTGGGAGCGGCGGAACCGCCTGGACCTGCTGGCCGAGGGCAACGCGCGGATCGCCTCGCCGCTCTACAACATCGCCTTCATGGCGCTGGCGCTGAACGCCATCATCGGCGGCGGCTTCTCGCGCCTGGGATACGGGCGGCGGATCGTGATGATGGGGGCCATCGCCGCCGCCGTGCGCCTGATCGGCTTCCAGGTGCAGGCGGCCTGCGAGGAGAACGCCTGGCTCAACGTGCTGCAGTACGCCGTGCCGATCGTGACCACCTGGGCCGCCCTGGCGCAGATCTTCCGCCAGAAGGTCAACCGCTACATCGACATCACCAAGACCTCGCTGCGCCTCACCGAGGCCCGCGCATGATCGGCCGGATCGAGCGCTACGTGCTGAGCTACATGCTGCTCGGGGTCACCGGCGCGCTGGCGATCATCTCCTCGGTGATCCTGCTGATCCAGTTCGTGGAACTGACCAGTCAGGTGGGCACCCGCGCGGACGTGGGCGCGGACCAGATCTTCGAGCTGACCCTGCTGCGCGTCCCTTCGATCATCCAGATCCTCCTGCCGTTCTGCTTCCTGTTCGGCGGCATCGGCGCGTTCGTGGCGCTGAACCGCCGCAGCGAGCTGGTGGCGATGCGCGCGGCGGGCGTGTCGGCCTGGCGGTTCATCCTGCCGTCGGCGGCCGGGGCGTTCGTGCTGGGGATCCTGGCCGTGGGCGGGTTGAACCCGCTGTCCGCGGCGCTGAACGCGCAGTTCGAGCTGCAGCGCGCGCGGCTGATGGAGAACTACCTGGGCGACCAGCCCAAGGACATCTGGCTGCGCCAGGGCGACGAGAAGACCCAGATCGTCATCCACGCCCGGGACCGCGACGTGAAGCGCGGCACGGTCACCCTGAAGGGCGTCTCGCTGTTCATCTACGAGAAGAACGAGCGCGGTCAGCCGGAATTCCGGCGCAGGCTCGAGGCGGGCGAGGCGACGCTGCAACCGGGCTACTGGCGGCTGAAGAACGTGCGCGAGGCGACGGCCGGCGATTCGTCGATCCGCTCCGACACGCTGTCCATCCGCTCGACGCTCGACGAGGAGGCGGCGATGGAGCGCCTGGCCTCGCCGGAGGCGATCGCCTTCTGGCGGCTGCCCAAGGCGATCCAACTGACCGAGCAGGCCGGCTTCTCGGCCAACGGCTACCGCCTGCGGTTCCAGCAGCTCCTGGCGACCCCCCTGCTCTTCGCCGCCATGTCGATCCTGGCCGCCGCCTTCTCGCTGCGCCTGGCCCGCCTGGGCGGCCTCGCGGGGCTGGCCGGGGCCGGCGTCGCCCTGGGCTTCGTGATGTTCTTCTTCAACCAGTTCGCGGGGGCGCTGGCCAAGGCCGACATCATCCCGCTGTTCGCCGCCGCCTGGGCCCCTGCGGTCGTCGCGCTGCTCGCAGGGGTGACCCTGCTTTGCTACACCGAAGACGGTTGAATCGTTTGGCCGCGGAGCTATGCATCGCAGGCCTGCAACAATGACGCCGCCGGGCGCCGCACTGGGGATCGAGAGGGTTGATGGTATCGCGTCGGCGTATGCCGCGATCGGCAGGCAAGCGCGCCCTCATGGCGGGCGCCGCCGTCGCCCTGCTCTGGGCCTGCGGCGCGCACGCCCAGGCCCCGCAGGCGCCGGCCAAGCCCAGCGCGGACGGGCTCCAGAAAGACGAAATGTACATGGAGGCCGACGAGGTCGTCCGTGAGGACGAGAAGGGCCTGACGACCGCCAACGGGAACATCGAAGTCCGCTACAACGGCCGCACGCTGCGCGCCGACAAGCTGGTCTACGACGACAAGAGCGGGATCATCCGCGGCTACGGCCACATCGTCATCGTGGAGACCGACGGGTCGACCGAGTACGCCGACGAGATCGTGCTGGACGACGAGATGAAGGCCGGCGTGGCGCTCGGCTTCTCGGCCCGGCTGCAGGAGAACGTGAAGATCGCCGCGGCCAGCGCCGCCAAGCGCAACGAGAACATCCAGGAGCTCAACAAGGCGATCTACACGCCCTGCGAGATCTGCGCGAAGGACGGCAGCCCGAAGACGCCGACCTGGTCGATCGCGGCCGAGCGGGTGGTTCGCGACAAGAAGCGGCGGATCGTCTACTACCGCAACGCGCGCTTCAAACTGTTCGGCGTCTCGACGATCTACCTGCCGGTGTTCTGGCACGCCGACCCGGACGCCGAGCGGACATCGGGCTTCCTGGTGCCCAAGGCGTCGGTTTCCGACCGCCGCGGCGTCTCCTACGAACAGCCGTACTACTGGGCGATCTCCCCGTCGGCCGACCTGATCGTCAGCCCGCAGATCAACTCGAAGATCGCGCCCTTCCTGAACGGCGAGGTCCGCAAGCGCTTCTACTCGGGCGATGTGGACGTCCGCTTCGGCTACACCCACGCCCGCGACTTCGACGGCAAGGGCAACGAGCTGCGCGGCACCTCGACCGACCGCAGCTACATTCTCGGCCGCGGCGCGTTCCAGATCGACGAGAAGTGGCTCTGGGGCTTCACCGCCGAGCGCGCCTCGGACGATCTGATCTTCGACAAGTACGAGGTCGGCAAGGTCTACATCAGCCGCGGCCCCTACATCGCCGACGACCGGCGGCTGATCAGCCAACTCTATTCCATCCGCCAGGACGAGCGCTCGTACTTCTCGGTCGCCGCCATGACGATCCAGGGTCTGCGCCCGGGCGCCATCGACCCGGTGACCGGCTTCGCGTCGGGCGAGAACGACCGCGTGTTCCCGGTGATCGGCCCGCTGATCGAGGGACACTACGAGCCGGCGCAGACGCTCGCGGGCGGCCGCCTGCGCGTCCACACCAGCGCCGTGGTGCTCAGCCGCGAGCAGTCGCAGACCGACCTGACCCAGCGCCTGCCGGGCCTCGACAGCGCCCGCGTGACCGGCGAGGTCGACTGGCGCCGCTCGTTCACCGCGGCCAACGGCATGCGTTTCTCGCCGTTCCTCACGGCGCGTGCCGACGCCTATCGTATCCAGGACATCCTGACGGGCGTCGGATCCAGCACCCGCAAGGACGAGATGACCCGGGGCCTCGCCACCGCCGGGATCGACTTCAGCTATCCCTTCTTCAAGCGCACCGGCGACGCGACGATCATCGTCGAGCCCGTGGCGCAGGTCGCCGCCTCGCCCAACGCCAGGCAGGTGGTGATCGGGCGCACCGCGGCGGGCGACCCGATCTACCTGAACGAGGATTCCGTCGCCTTCGAGTTCGACGAGACCACCCTCTTCCGTCCGAACAAGTTCCCCGGCTACGACCTCTACGAGGACGGGGTGCGGTTCAACCTCGCCGGCCGCGCCAGCGTGATGTGGGACGACGGGCGGCGCGCCAACTTCCTGGTCGGGCGCAGCTTCCGCACCGAGGCGAACGCGGTCTTCACCAACCGCTCGGGTCTGCGCACCAAGGCGTCGGACTGGATCGTCGCGGCCGACGCACAGCCGGTCCGCGGCCTCAGCGTCTTCGCCCGGGCGCGGCTGGACAACGACACCCTCGACATCCACCGCCTCGAAGCGGGCCTGAACGCGGCGAACAAGTACGGCTCGGGCTTCGTCCGCTATCTGACCGACGACTTCGACATCAACGGCACGAAGCGCGAGAACCTGGATCTCGGCGGCGAGGTCTATCTGGCGAAGAACTACGGCGTCAGCTTCTACGGCAACCGCGACCTGAAGCAGGATAGCTGGGTCATCCGCGACGTGGGCGTGTTCTATCGGGACGACTGCCTGCGGGTGGATGTGATCTATCGCCGCGAAGACACGATCATCGGCCGTCTGCTACCGAGTGAGTCGGTCTCCGTGCGCCTAACGCTCGCCACATTGGGCGGGTCATTCAATGGCAGGTAATATGGGGATCGTTGTGCGGTCCCACGAAGGAAGAGACTCTCGTCCATGATGCGTTATCTGACGGGCTCGACGGCGCGGAACACCGCGTTCGCCTGCGCGCTCGCCGTTCCCCTCGTCTTCCTGGGGGCCGCGGTTCCGGCCGGGGCGCAGCAGCCCGAGGGCCCCGTGGGCACGGCGCCCCCCGAGGGCACGCGCCTGCCGTCCGCGCCGCCGCCGACCGGGCTTTCCGAGTCGGTCGCCGCCGTGGTGAACGACGACATCATCTCGACCTACGACCTGGCGCAGCGCATGCGCCTGCTGATCGCCACCTCGGGGATCCAGCCCACCCAGGAGAACCTGCCCCAGTTCCAGCACGAGGCGCTGGTCTCGCTGGTCGACGAGCGGCTGCAGTTCCAGGAGCTGCGCCGTGTCGAGAAGGAGCAGAAGATCGACATCCTCGCCGACGAAGACGAGGTGAACGAAGAAATCGACGGCATGGCTCAGGGCAACAACATGAGCCGCCAGCAGTTCCTGGGCTACCTGACCTCGCGCGGCATCAACGCCGAGACCCTGAAGCAGCAGATCCGCGCCAACATCAGTTGGGGCCGCTGGATCCAGGGCCGCTACGGCTCGCGCCTGCGGGTCGGCGACGACCAGATCGCCGCCACCCAGGCCCTGATGAGCGCCCAGGCCTCCAAGCCGCAATACAACATCGCCGAGGTGCTGATCGACGCCAATCGCGTGGGCGGCATGCAGCAGGCGATGGCCGGCGCCCAGCAGCTCGTCTCCCAGATGCAGCAGGGCGCGCCCTTCCCGGCGGTGGCCCGGCAGTTCTCGTCGCTGCCGACGGCGGCGACGGGCGGCGACGCCGGCTGGGTCAGCCCCGGCGAGGTGCCCGCCGAGGTGGCCGGCGTGCTGGAACAGATGCGCCCCGGCCAGTTGTCGCAGCCGATCCAGGTGAAGGACGGCGTCTACATCCTCTACCTGAAGGAAAAGCGCGCCGGCGGGACCTCGACCCTGGTGAACCTGAAGCAGGCGGCCGTGCCGCTGGCCCAGGGTGCGAGCGCCGACGACGAGGCCGCGGCGCGGACCAAGCTCGTGGCCCTGAAGCCGCAGATCAAGGACTGCGCCACCCTCGAGGCCACGGCCGGCAAGGTTCCGGGCGTCGTGGCGGGCGACCTCGGCGAGGCCGAGGTCAGCGACCTCGCCCCGCAGTTCCGCGAGGCGGCCGAGAAGCTGCAGGTGGGCGAGATCTCCGACCCCATCCGCACCAGCGCGGGCCTGCACCTGGTGGCCGTCTGCGCGCGCCGCGCCGCCGGCGGCGGCCAGATGGACAAGGAGCAGATCGAGCGTCGCCTCCGCGGTCAGCAGCTCAGCATGATCGCGCGACGCTACATGCGCGACCTGCGCAACTCGGCGACCATCGAGCAGAAGTGACGCGGGCCTTGTGACCTTGGGGCCCCTCGCGCTCTCCCTCGGCGACCCGGCCGGCATCGGCCCCGAGATCGTCGTCAAGGCGTGGCGGGCCCTGAAGGACACGGGGCCGGCCTTCTTCGTGGTCGGCGACGCCGCGGCGATCGCCTCGGCGCCGACGTCGGCGGCGAGCCTGGTGCGGAAGATCTCCTCCCCCGAGGACGTGCGCGCGGACTTCGGCGGAGCCATCCCCGTCCTGGACCTGCCGCTGAAGGCGCCCGTCGTGGCGGGGCGGCCGTCGCCCGGCGCCGCCGGCAGCATCGTCCAGTGGATCGAGACGGCCGTGGGGCTGGCGCTCTCGCGGACGGTGGCCGGGGTCGTGACCGCCCCGATCGCCAAGGCGCCGCTCTACGAGGCGGGCTTCAGGTTTCCCGGTCATACCGAGTTCCTCGGCGAGCTGACCGCGGCGACCGCCTACGACGGGGCGCGCGGCCCGATCATGATGCTGACCGCGGCCGACCTGCGGGTGACGCTGGTCACGGTGCATGAGCCGCTGGCGAAGGTGGCGGGCAAGCTTTCCATCGAGGCGGTGGTCAACGCCGGCCTCGTGACCGCCCAGGCGCTGCGGCGCGATTTCGGCATCGCGCAGCCCAGGCTCGCGGTGGCGGGCCTGAACCCGCACGCGGGCGAGTCGGGCGCCATCGGCCGCGAAGAGGTTGAGATCGTGCAGCCGGCGATCCGGGCGCTGAAGAACCTCGGCGTCGACGCCAGGGGCCCCTACCCGTCCGACACGCTGTTCCCGCAGGAGGTGCGGGCGACCTACGACGCGGCGCTCTGCCTCTATCACGACCAGGCGCTGATCCCGGTGAAGATGCTCGACTTCTGGGGCGGCGTGAACGTGACGCTCGGCCTGCCCGTCGTGCGCACCTCGCCCGACCACGGCACCGCCTTCGACATCGCCGGCCGCGGCATCGCGCGCGCCGACAGCCTGATCGCGGCCATCCGGCTCGCGGACGAGATCGCCCGGCGCCGCGCGTGAGCCTGGAGGCCCTCCCCAGCCTGCGCGAGGCGCTGGAGGCGCACGGCCTCTGGGCGAAGAAGGCGTTCGGCCAGCACTTCCTGCTCGACCTCAACGTCACCCGCAAGATCGCCCGGCTGGCGGAGGTCGGCGAAGGCGACCATGTCATCGAGGTCGGACCGGGGCCCGGCGGCCTGACCCGCGCGCTGCTGGAGACCGGCGCGAAGGTCACCGCCGTCGAGAAGGACGAGCGGTTCCGGCCCCTCCTGCAGGAGGTGGCCGACGCCGCGCCGAACCTGACGCTGATGTTCGGCGACGCCCTGAAGGCCGACGAGGCGCAGATCGCCGCCGGCCGGCCGGCGCACCTCGTCTCGAACCTGCCCTACAACGTCGGCACGCCGCTCCTCATCAAGTGGCTGACGGGGCCGTGGACGCCGGCCTCGCTGACGCTGATGTTCCAGCGCGAGGTGGCGGACCGTATCACCGAGGGGCCCGGCGGGGCCGCCTACGGGCGGCTGGGCGTGATCGTGCAGGCGACCTGCGCGGCGCGGCGTGTGCTGGACGCCCCCGCCCGCGCCTTCACACCGCCGCCGAAGGTCGACTCCGCGGTCGTGCGACTGGAGCCCCGCGCCGACCGGCCCGCGCCGGAGCGCCTCGAGGCGCTCCAGCGCATCACCGCCGCCGCCTTCGGCCAGCGGCGCAAGATGCTGCGCTCCAGCCTGAAGCCGATGGGCGGCGAAGAGCTGATCGCCGCCGCCGGACTCGATCCTACGGCCCGCGCCGAGGTGATCTCCGTCGACGGCTTCCTCGCGCTCGCCGACGCGTGGCTTGCAGGCAGGTCCGCTTCCCAGGATCCGTACCCAATGCCGCTCAGCGGAGTGAAGGACTGAATGAAGGACGCTCGATGCTGACCCTTCTGGGCGTCGCCGCGGTGGTGGTCGGTTTCGCCGTGCGGCTGAACCCGCTGCTGGTGGTCGTGATCGCCGCGTTCGTCACGGGCCTCGCCGCCGGGATGACGCCGGTCGCGGTGCTGGAGGCGTTCGGCAAGGCGTTCAACGACAGCCGCCTCATCACGGTGGCCTACCTCGTCCTGCCGATGGTGGGCGTGGTCGAGCGGGCCGGCATCCAGGAACAGGCGCGCAAGCTGATGCTGCGCCTCAGGGGCGTCTCGGTGGGCCCGCTGCTGATCGTCTACCTGCTGTTCCGGCAAGGCACGTCGGCGCTGGGGCTGACCTCCATCGCCGGCCAGACCCAGAGCATCCGCCCGATCGTCGCGCCCATGGCCGAGGGCGCGGTCGAGAGCCACGGCGGGACGCTGGACGACGACGAGCGCCAGCGGGTGAAGGCCATGGCGGCGGCCACCGACAACGTGGGCCTGTTCTTCGGCGAGGACATCTTCGTCGCCATCGGCTCCATCCTGCTGATGGTGGGCTTCCTGGCCACGGCCGGGATCACCATCGACCCGATCCACCTGTCGCTGTGGGCGATCCCCACCGCGATCGTCGCCTTCTTGCTGCACGCGGCCCGGCTGCTGCTCTTCGACCGCGGCCGGCGGCGGAGGGCGGTCGCATGATCAGGATCGGCGTCGTCTACGTCCTGGCGGGGCTCGTCTTCGCCGCGTTCGCCGTGCTGAGCGCGATGGATCGGGCGAACGGCAAGCGCCTCGGCAACGCGGTGTTCTGGGGGCTGGTGGCGACCAGCTTCCTGGCCGGCGACGTGCTGGGCGACCTCGGCAACGGCGTGCTGGTCCTGGGCCTGGCGCTGATCGCCGGGTTCGGGCTTCTGGGACGCGGGCAACCGGCCACCACGTCGGCGGAGGAGCGCCAGGCCCTGGCCGAGCGGTTCGGCGGCAGGCTGTTCATTCCGGCGCTGGTGCTGCCGGTGGTGGTGATCTTCGGCGTCCTGGTGCTGAAGCCGATCGAACTCGCGGGCGGCCCGCTGCTCGATCCCAAGCAGGCGACGCTGATCTCGCTGGCGCTGGCGGCGGTCGTGGCCACCGTCACCGGCCTGATCCTGCTGCGCCAGCCGCCGATGAGCCCGCTGCAGGAAGGCCGCCGCCTGATGGACACGGTCGGCTGGGCGGCGCTGCTGCCGCAGATGCTGGCTGCGCTGGGGGCGGTGTTCGCGCTGGCCGGCGTCGGCGACCTGATCGGCCAACTCGTGACCGGCTACATCCCGATGGACGCGCGGCTGACCGCCGTGGCGGTCTACTGTCTCGGCATGGCGGGCTTCACGATCATCATGGGCAACGCCTTCGCCGCCTTCCCGGTGATGACCGCGGGCATCGGGCTGCCGATCCTGATGAAGCAGTTCGGCGGCGACCCGGCCGTGGTGGCCTCCATCGGCATGCTCTCGGGCTTCTGCGGAACGCTGATGACCCCGCTCGCGGCCAACTTCAACCTGGTGCCGGCGGCGCTGCTGGAGCTTCCCGACCGCTGTGCGGTGATCAAGGCGCAGATCCCGACGGCGCTGCCGCTGCTCGTGGCGAATGTGGTGCTGATGTATGTCCTCGCCTTCTGACCGGCTGACCCCGGAACTGGCCTCGCAGTTCGCCCGCATCGCGCTGGGCCACGTCGGCCGCGAGTATCCGAACAAGATGGACACGGTCCTGACCGGGCCGGCCGACGTGAAGAGCCCGCGCCAGCAGCACCCGATCTACTTCGGCAGCTTCGACTGGCATTCCTGCGTCCACGGCTACTGGACCCTGGCGACGGTGCTGCGGCTGTATCCGGAGATCCCCGAGGCCGGCGCGATCCGCGCCCTGTTCGACGCGAGCTTCACCGCGGCGAACGTGTCCGCCGAGACGGCCTACGCCGCCCGCCCCGCCTCGCGCGGCTTCGAGCGCCCCTACGGCTGGGCATGGCTGCTGAAGCTGCAGGCCGAGTTGCTGGCGCACGATGCGCCCTGGGCCGCCACGCACCAGCCGCTCGCCGACGTGTTCGCCCGGCGCTTCCGCGACTTCCTGCCCATCGCCGCCTACCCCATCCGCAGCGGCGTCCATTCCTCGACGGCCTTCGCCCTCGCGCTGGCCTCCGACTACGCGCGAGCGAGCGGCGACGACGCGCTGCTGAAGCTGTTCCACGACCGGGCGCTGAGCTGGCACGCGGAGGATCGCGACGCCCAGGCGTGGGAGCCGTCGCTGGACGACTTCCTGTCGGCCACGCTGATGACGGCCGAGTGCCTGCGCCGGCTGCTCCCCCCGCCCGAGTTCCGCAGGTGGCTCGCCGCCTACCTGCCGAGGCTCGCCGAGCGCCAGCCCGCCAGCCTGTTCACCCCCGCGCGGCCTACCGACCGCTCCGACGGCAAGATCGCCCACCTCGACGGCCTGAACCTCTCGCGCGCCTGGTGCTGGCGGGAGATCGCCGCCGAACTGGACTCGGACGATCCGGCGCGGCCGATCGTGCAGGACGCGGCCCGCGCGCACCTCGCCGCCGCCCTGCCCCACGTCGCCGGCGACTACATGGGCGAGCACTGGCTGGCGTCGTTCGCGCTGCTGGCGCTGCTGGCGGGATAGCCGTCACCTCCACGCTCATCCCCCCGTGCGCGAGGATGAGCGAGGCTGGGGTCGTATTCAGGCGACTTCCCTGGCTTTCTCGAGCGTGAAGTCGCCCGGGTTCGGCTCCAGGGTGGCCTTCCAGTAGTCGATCAGGCCGAAGGGCCAGTTCTGGCTGACGCGGCCGAACTGGTTCTTGTACCAGCTCGACACGTGCGGCGAGCCCCAGGCCCAGCCGGCGTTGGCCTCGTCGACCCGCTTGTTGAAGTCGTCGTAGACGGCCTGCTTCGGCTCCATCGTCGCCGAGCCGGTCTCGGCCAGCAGCTTCAGCGCGCCCACGATGTAGCGGACGGCGCACTCGGAGAAGAAGATGATCGAGCCGTTCACGACGATGTTCGTGTTCGGCCCGTAGATCGTGAAGAGGTTCGGAAAGCCCGGGTGGGTGATGCCCAGGTAGGCCTTCGCGTCGCCGCCCCAGGCCTCGTGCAGGTCCTGGCCGCCGCGGCCCTTGATCTTCAGGAACGAGAGGAAGTTCGAGGCCTGGAAGCCCGTGCCGTAGATCAGCACGTCGGCTTCATATTCCTGGCCGTCGGCCGTGACGACGCCTTTCGGCGTGATCCGCGCGACCTTCTCCGTGACCAGTTCGACATTGTCGCGCTTGAGCGCGGCCAGCCAGACGCCGTTGTCGAGCACCGCGCGCTTGCCGCCCACGGGATAGTCGGGGGTGACCTTCGGCAGGAGGTCGGGCCGCTCCGCGAGCTGGGCGGCGAAGCTGGCGACGGCCATGTCGCGCAGCCCCGCGTTCATTTCGCTGACCGCGCCGGGGCCGCCGTTCCACAGCGGGTCCGACTTGACCATCGGCAGGAAGCCCTCGGTGGTCATCCAGAACAGCCAGAAGCGATACCACTTGTCGTAGTAAGGCACGTGCTCGAGCGTCCACTTCATGCCCTCGGGCACGTCCTCGTGGTAGTGCGGCACGGGCAATCCCCAGGGCGGGTTGCGCTGGAAGACGGTGAGCTTCGCGACGTCCGGCGCGATTTCGGGCACGAACTGGTAGGCCGAGGCGCCGGTGCCGATCACGACGACGCGCTTGCCTTTCAGGTCGACGTCGTGGCGCCATTCGGCCGAATGGAAGGCCGGGCCCTCGAAGCTGCCCATGCCCTCGATGTCGGGGAAACGCGGCCGGTTGAGCTGGCCCACGGCCGTCACGACGGCGTTCGCCTCGACCACTTCGGTCTTGCCGTCCTTGCCCCTCAGCGTGGCGCGCCAGACGCTCCTGGCCTCGTCCCACGCCACGGTCTCGACCAGCGTCTCGAAGCGGATGTGCTTCTTCAGGTCGTACTTCCTGGCGATGCCGCGGAAGTACTCCAGCAGGACCGGCTGGGGCGAGAAGTGCTGCGGCCAGGCGTGGTTGGGCTCGAACGAGTAGCTGTACATGTGGTTCGAGTTGTCGACCCGGCAGCCCGGGTAGGTGTTCTCGAACCAGGTGCCGCCGACGTCGGCGTTCTTGTCGACGATCTCGAAGGGAACGCCGGCCTGGGCCAGGCGGATGCCGGTCAGCAGACCCGACATGCCGGCGCCGACGACCAGCACCTTCAGCCGACGCGCCGCGTCCTGCAGCTTCGGCGTCTCGAAGTGCGGGTCCTTGGAGCTGCGGCCCTTCAGCACCAGCTCGTCGACGAGGAAGTCGACGTACTGCTCGGGGATCTCCGCGCCGGCGACGAAGTCCATCTGCCTGCGGATGGTCTCGGTGGGCGGCGCCGGCTGGGCCAGCGGCTGGCCGGCGAGATGGGCGTGGATCGCCTCGGCGGCGCGCCGGCGGATCTTCGCCTGCTCGTCCTCCGGGATGCCGGTGTCGCCGCGGGAGAGCGGGTTGTAGACCGGCGTCCACTCCGGCCTCAGCCAGTCGGCGTCGCCCGTCATCTGGACCATGGCGCACATCAGCGCCGGGAGGTGGGCGTCCTTCAGGATCTCTTCGATCTGCGCGACGGTCTCCGGCATACGCTCCTGCCCTAACTTATCGTTGTTCCGTTATCCGCGGAGAATGCCCCCCGCGGCGGGGGAGCGGAAGTCCTCACGTGACGTCAGGCCTGCGCGGCGCGGATGCGGGCCATGAGTCCGGCGGCGGGCGCCAGGCCGGATGCGGCGGCGTTCTCGCGCAGATGTTCGGCTCGTGTGGCGCCGAAGACCGCGGCGCTGACCTGCGGATCGGCGAGGACGTAGGCCAGCGCGGCCTGCGAGCCGGTCATGTCGGGCAGTTCGTGCAGGAAGCGGAAGCGGCGTCCGCGGGCGAGTTCGCCGCGATGGTTCGCGAGCGCCCGGGCGGCGTACCAGAGGTCCCGCGGCCCCTTCAGCCGCGCAAGCAGCGGGCGCGTGTGGCCCATGGCGAGCGGCATGCCGGCCAGGACGCCCTTCCCGGCCGCCGCGGCGCGCGCGATCAGCGGCTCGCGCTCGGGCCGCAGGACGTTGTAGTCGACCATGACGACGTCGATGGCCGAGAGGCCGAGGGCCTGGTCGATGACGGCGGGGTCGAAACTGTTCAGGCCGACGGCGCGGGCGAGGCCCCGCGCCTTCAGGCTCTCCAGCGCCGCCAGCATGTCGTCGTTCAGCTCGGCGGCGGACGGACCATGCAGTTGCAGGAGGCCCAGGCTCTCGAGGCCGAGATTGCGCAGGCTGCGCTCGGCGCTGGCGACGACGGCGGCCGGGGTCATGTCGCGGCCGATGCGGCCGCCGCCGGCGTGGAAGGTGCCGGCCTTGGTCGCGACGACAAGGTCCGACGCGTCGCGGCCCTTCAGCGCCCGCCCCAGGCGCGGTTCCGCCTCGCCGGCGGAGTAGCTGGCGCCGGTGTCGAACAGGGTGATCCCGAGGTCGATGGCCTCGTGGACGAGCCCCAGCGCCGCGCGCTCCTCGAACCGCGGCTTGCCCCACCAGCTCGCGCAGCCGAAGCCGAGTTCGGAGACCTCGAGGCCCGTGCGGCCGAGCGGGCGCCGGCGCATCAGCGCGCGCCGAAGGCGCGGACGATGGCCGGGACCACGACCGTTTTCCAGGCCTCGCTCGTCGGCATGACCGGGTCGAAGTGCCCCGCGCCCTCGATCTCGATCGCCTCGGCCCTGTCGCCCGCGGCGCGGACCTGCGCCGCGTAGGCCCGGCCGGTGTCGGGCGGCATCACATGGTCGAACTCGCCGTGGATCATGGTCACGGGCACGCCGGTCGGCAGCAGCGCGGCGGGCGAGGTCTCGCCGTAGGTCCTGGGCGGCGCGACCCGGACCAGTGTCGGCCCGCAGGCCCCCGAGAAGACCCCGGCGTGCGTGTAGAGGTCGCCGATGCCGCCCAGGCTGACGACGCCTTCGATCGGCAGCGGATCGGCGCGCCACAGCGGGCTGGTCCTGGGCAGCTTCGCCCGCGACGCCGCCCACAGCGCCAGGTGCCCGCCCGCCGAGTGACCGACCGCCACGACGCGGCTCGGATCGAGGCCGTAGGTCGCCGCCTCGGTCCGGATGCGATCGACCGCGGTGGCGACGTCCTCGAACGTCCCGGGGTAGCCGGCGCCCGCCTCGCCCAGCCTGCGGTATTCGACATTCCAGACGGCGTAGCCGCGAGCGGCGAGGTCGGCGGCAAGGCCGCTGGTCTGCTTCAGCCCCTCGTACTCGGCCAGGAAGCAGCCGCCGTGGATCAGGACGACGACCGGGAACGGCCCTTGGCCCTTCGGCCGGAAAAGCTCGACCACCTGGGCCTGCGCCGCTCCATAGGGGATGCGCGCGTCGGGCGGCGCCTGCGCCTGTGCCATGTACGCCTGGACCGTCGCCGGCCCGGCGCCCGCCGGCCCCGAGACCATCGCGGTCATGGCGGCCAGGACCGCGGCCCACCGGCGGCGCCTCTCGGACGGATCACGCGTCGTCTCCGGCTTCATCCGCGCCACATCGGCCCATTCGCGGGCCGCGGGCAAGTCACCCCTCGCCCTTGCCGCCCTTGGCCGGCGCGCGCACGACCACGCCGCGGCGGGCCAGCGCCTCGCGCACCAGCACCTCCATCTGCGCGTTGACGCTGCGCAGTTCCGAGGCGGCCAGCCGCTCGACCGCGGTGAGCACCTCGGGCGCCGCCCGGAACAGGAAGGCGCGCTTTCCCGGCGAAGCCACGCGACCCTAGCCGTAGAGCGTGCCGGTGTTCACGACGGGCTGGGCCTCACGGTCGGCGCACAGCACCACCAGGAGGTTCGAGACCATGGCGGCCTTGCGCTCCTCGTCCAGGGTGACCACCTCGCGCTCGCCGAGCTGCTCCAGGGCCTGCTCGACCATGCTGACGGCGCCGATCACGATCTTCTGGCGCGCCGCGATGCTGGCCTCCGCCTGCTGGCGCCGCAGCATCGCGCCGGCGATCTCGGGCGCGTAGGCCAGGTGCATCAGGTGGGCCTCGTCCACGACGATCCCGGCCACCGCGACGCGGTTCGACAGGTCTGCCTTCAGCTTCTCGCCCACGATCTCGGCGTCGTCGCGCAGGGTGTGCTCGCCGTCCTCGGCATGGTCGTAGGCGTACTGGCGCGCCACCTCGCGCAGGCCCGTCTCGATCTGGATGTTCACGAAGGCCGCGTACTCGTCCACGTCGAACAGCGCCTGCGCCGAATCGCCCACGCGCCAGACCACGTTGGCGGCGATCTCGATCGGATTGCCGCGCCGGTCGTTCACCTTCAGCGTTTCCGAGGTGACGTTGCGGACCCGCAGGCTGATCTTCTTGCGGCCGTACCAGAACAGCACCCAGCGCAGGCCGGGCCGCCGGTCGGTGCCCTTGTAGTCGCCGAAGAGGGTGATCGCGACGCCCTGGTTCGGCTGCACGGTATAGAGGCCCGTGAGCAGCAGCAGCACGGTCGCCAGCGACAGCACCGAGCCCAGGATCAGCGCGCCCTGGTGGATCCTGAAGCCCAGTCCGAGCCCGTAGAACGCCAGCCCGCCGAGGAAGAGAAACACGAGCAGCGGCAGGACGCCGTTCACGCCGCCGCCGGAACGCTCCTGCGTCCGGTTGATCGTGCGCTCGCTCATAGGTCGATCTCCTTGACCACGTGGCCCGACCCGATGGCCTTGGCCCGGATGCTCAGAACCTTGTGCGCGCGCTGGCGGCGCAGCAGCACGTGATGCGCATGCGTCCCCCACGAGGGATCACGCGCCGAGGTGAACCCGATCACCTCCCAGCCCTGGGCCACCAGGGCGCTCAGCGGCTTGTCGTCGGCGTCTCTCATCCAGCCCTCCGCGTCTCGCTATCAAAGTGATATCACTTTTCGCGAGCTTGGCAATGCGGCGGAACTGGCCTGGGTTACGGAGATTGGTGGGCGGCGAGGGGCTCGAACCCCCGACCCCCTCGGTGTAAACGAGGTGCTCTGACCAACTGAGCTAGCCGCCCATCGCGGCGGTTCTAGTCCATCCTGCGGTCGCGCCGCTAGGCCCGCCGCCTCAGGCCGTCGCCGGCTGGGGGGCGGGCTGGGCGTTCAGGACGCGGCGGAACAGCGGGCCGATGGCGAAGATCACGAGGCCCGCGACGGCGACGATGGCGCCATGCATCAGCCAGAAGTTCACCGAGCCCATGCTTTCCAGCTTGGTGCCCAGCCAGCCGGCCGTCGCGTTCCCGGCGAAGAGGAACAGGTAGTAGATGCCGATCACCGAGCCCGCGATCGCCCGCGGCGCGGCCCGCGCGAACAGGGCCAGGCTGACCGGCAGCACGTTGGCGAAGCCGATGTCGTTCAGCAGGTGGAACGCCAGCAGCCACCAGACCGAGACCTTGCCGCCCTCGGGCGTGAGCATCGCGCCGAGCCCGAGGCAGGCGACGCCGGCCGCGCCGAACAGGCAGCCGATGGCGATCTTGCCGAACTCGTCGGGCTCCTTGAACCGCTTGGCCCAGACCCGCCAGAACACCACCATGCCGGCGAGGCAGCCGACCGACACGAAGGCGTCGGCCGAGACCAGGTCCTCGGCCAGGAACGTCACGCCGAACATCTGCAGGTCGACGCTCTTCTCGGCCCACACCAGGTAGGTGACGAAGATCTGCTGGTTGCCCAGGACCGAGGCGGCGAGCAGCGGCACCATCAGGGCCAGCAGGAACACGCGTTCCCAGTCGCTGCGCACCATCGCCGGGCGATCGACCTTCATCTCGCCGCGCTTGCGCAGCGGCGGGTCGGACGGGAAGAGGCGGCGGCCCGACAGGTAGATGACGATCGAGATCAGCATCCCGACCCCGGCGGCCCCGAAGCCCCAGTGCCAGCCGACGCCGTGGGCCAGGCGCGCCACGACGAGCGGCGCCACGATCACCCCGGCGTTGATCGCCAGGTAGAAGATCTGGAAGGCGTCGGCCCGGCGCGTGTCGCCCTCGGGATAGAGGCCGCCGACCTGGCTGGCGATGTTGCCCTTGAAGCAGCCCGAGCCCAGCATCAGGCAGAGCAGCGCCAGCAGGAACGGCTGCTCGAAGGCCATCAGGAAGTGTCCGGTGGCCATCAGCAGCGCGCCGAGGATGACTGTGGGCGTCCGGCCCAGCAGCCAGTCCGCCAGCAGGCCGCCCAAGAGCGGCGTCAGGTAGACGCAGGCGCCGTAGAGCCCGGCGATGGCCACCGCCAGCGCCTGCGGCGTCAGCGCCCCGCCGCGTTCGAGGATCCCCTGCAGGACCGGCAGGCCGACGACGTTCTCGACATGGCCGGGCAACAGCAACTGATTGACCATGTAGAGGGCCAGCAGCGTGTTCATGCCGTAGTACGAGAACCGCTCCCAGGCCTCGGTGAAGGCGAGGTAGCCCAGCGCCTTCGGATGCCCCAGGAAGGCGGTATCGCCGTCTCTGACGGTCGCTGCGGTCATAGGAATCTCCAAACCCCGCGGGACCTTAGAAGGAAAAACCTGGCTTGAGGAAGGCCGCGACCAGAACCGACGCCCCGATCAGGGCGAAGACGACGGCTGCGCCGATCCGGACGTAGCGCAGCGGCACGACCCTGGTGGCCGCTTCCCCCAGCAGCACGGCCGGGACGTTGGCCAGCATCATCCCGAAGGTGGTGCCGGCGGTGACGAGGAGAAGCTCGTGGAAGCGCGCCGCCAGCAGGGTGGTGGCGATCTGGGTCTTGTCGCCGATCTCCACGAGGAAGAACGCCACCAGCGTGGTCAGGAACACGCCGCCGGCGCTGGCGGCGGCCGCGCCCTCGTCCTCCTTGTCCGGGATCAGCGCCCAGGCGGCCATGACGATGAAGCCGAGGCCCACGACGGCCTGGAACAGCGGGCCGGTCAGCCACTGCGCGATGAGCACGCCGAGGCCGGCGGCCAGGCCGTGGTTGGCCAGCGTGGCGGCGAGGATGCCCAGGATGATCGGGACCGGCCGGCGAAACCGCGCCGCCAGCATGATGGCCAGGAGCTGGGTCTTGTCGCCGATTTCGGCGATGGCGACGAGGCCGGCGGAGACGAGGAAGGCTTCCAAGGTGACACCCGTTCGGGACGCGGCAGAGACGACGACGACGCAGGCCCTCCGCCGCGCCCGCAGGCTAAGGAGGCCGCATCGCCGGTCTCGCCGATCCGGACCCGAAAGGTCCGCCGCCCGCGCCATGCATCCGAGGATGCAAGTCTGTTGACGCGGGCTCCGCTGTCGTGCGGACGGCTACTCCCCGAAGACCGCCCTGCCCTAGCCCGCCACGGCCCCGCGACGCAAATGAAAAGGGCGGCCGTCGCGTACGGCCGCCCTTTCATCTTTTCTCGATGAAGCGCGTCAGTTGTTCAGCGTGCTCTTCAGCGCATCGCCCACCTTGAAGCGGCAGGTCTGGCTGGCGGGGCGTTTCACCTTCTCGCCAGTGCGGGGATTTCGGGCGGTGCCGGCCGCCCGCTGAACCGGCACGAAGCTGCCGAAGCCCACCAGCCGGACTTCGTCGCCGGCCTTCAGGGTTGTCGACACGGAAGCGATGAATGCGTCCAGCGCTTCCTTGGCCTGCGCCTTGTTGAGACCGGCACGGTCGGCCATAGCCGATACGAGTTCGGCTTTCGTCATGTGTGTTTTCTCCCAGCCCACTCTTTTTTTGGCGTGGGGAATCTGGGCCGCGTCCCCCTACGCCTTGTTCGAATTAGGCCCGAGTGAGCGTGGCCGTCAAACGGATGCGGCGCAGGATCTCTCCTGCGCCGCCCGCCTGATACAGAATTTGATCGGCTCCGCCGAAACCCCGGGCGGATACCTCTCCTTCGAAGTCAGCGTTTCCGGCGAACCGGTATGCTGTTCGCCGCAGCGCGCTAGTGGATGCCCACCTGATCGGACGCGTCGTCTTCGACGGGCGCCACGGCGACGGGCTCCACTTCCTTCCATTCGATCGGAACCGGCTGGCGCGTGAGCGCCCGGGCCAGCACCTCGTCCATCGTGCTGACGGGGATGATCTCCATGCCCGACTTCACGTTCTCCGGGATGTCGGCGAGGTCCTTCTCGTTCTCCTCGGGGATCAGAACGGTCTTCACGCCCGAGCGCAGGGCCGCCAGGAGCTTTTCCTTCAGGCCGCCGATGGCGGTGACCCGCCCGCGCAGGGTGACCTCGCCGGTCATGGCGATGTCGGCCCGGATCGGGATGCCGGTCAGCACCGAGACGATGGCGGTGGCCATCGCGGCGCCGGCCGACGGGCCGTCCTTCGGGGTCGCGCCGTCGGGCACGTGGATGTGAACGTCGGTGCGCTCGAACATCGGCGGCTCGATGCCGAACTTGGTGGCCCGGCTGCGGACGTAGCTGTTCGCCGCCGAGATCGACTCCTTCATCACGTCCTTCAGGTTGCCCGTGATGGACATGCGCCCCTTGCCGGGCATCTTCACCGCTTCGATCGTCAGGATGTCGCCGCCGAAGTCGGTGTAGGCCAGGCCCGTGATGATGCCGACGGCGTCTTCCTTGTCGGTCTCACCGTAGCGGTACTTCTTGACGCCGGCGTACTTCTCGAGCCGCGCCTCGTCGACCGTGATCGAGATGAGCTTCTCGCGCATCAGGTCACGGACGGTCTTGCGCGCCAGGTTGCCCAGCTCGCGCTCGAGGTTCCGGACCCCGGCCTCCCGCGTGTAGTAGCGGATCAGGCTGCGGATCGACTCCTCGGGCACCACGAACTCCTCCGGCTTCAGGCCGTGGTCCTTGGTGAGCTTCGGCAGGATGTGCCGGATGGCGATCTGAACCTTCTCGTCCTCGGTGTAGCCGGGGATGCGGATGATCTCCATGCGGTCCAGCAGGGGCTGGGGCATGTTGAGCGAGTTCGCGGTGGTCACGAACATCACCGGCGACAGGTCGTAGTCGACTTCCAGGTAGTGGTCGCCGAACGTCGAGTTCTGCGCCGGATCCAGCACCTCGAGCAGCGCCGAGCTCGGGTCGCCGCGCCAGTCCGCGCCCATCTTGTCGATCTCGTCGAGCAGGAAGAACGCGTTGGTGGTCTTCGCCTTCTTCATCGACTGGATGACCTTGCCGGGCATCGAGCCGATGTAGGTGCGGCGGTGGCCCCGGATCTCGGCCTCGTCGCGCACGCCGCCCAGGGAGACCCGGACGAACTCGCGGCTGGTGGCCTTGGCGATCGACTTGCCCAGCGAGGTCTTGCCGACGCCGGGCGGGCCGACGAGGCACAGGATCGGGCCCTTGAGCGTGCCCACGCGGCTCTGCACCGCCAGGTACTCCAGGATCCGCTCCTTCACCTTCTCGAGGCCGTAGTGGTCCTCGTTCAGGATGTCCTCGGCCTTCTGCAGGTCGATGGGCTTCTGCTTGGCCTTGCCCCACGGGATCGAGAGCAGCCAGTCGAGGTAGTTCCGCACGACCGTGCTCTCGGCCGACATCGGGCTCATGTTGCGCAGCTTCTTCAGCTCCGCCTCGGCCTTGGTGCGGGCTTCCTTGGAGAGCTTGGTCTTCTTGATGCGCTTCTCGAGCTCGATCAGCTCGTCGCGATGGTCGTCCTGTTCGCCCAGCTCGCGCTGGATCGCCTTCATCTGTTCGTTCAGGTAGTACTCGCGCTGGGTCTTCTCCATCTGCCGCTTCACGCGGTTGCGGATCTTCTTCTCGGTCTGCATGACCGAGATCTCGCCCTCCATCAGGGCGTAGACCTTCTCCAGGCGCTTCACGACGTTGAAGACCTCCAGAAGCTGCTGCTTCTCGGCGATCTTGACGCTGAGGTGGCCGGCGATGCGGTCGGCCAGTTCCGAGGGGTTGTCGATCTGCGGGATCGCGGCCAGCGCCTCGGGCGGGACCTTCTTGTTCAGTTTGACGTAGTTCTCGAACTGCTCGACGACCGCGCGCGACAGGGCCTCGGCTTCGGGGGACCCGACGCCGTCTTCCTGGACCATCGCGATCTCGGCTTCGTAGTAGTCTTCGCGGCCGGTGAAGCGGGTGATGCCCGCGCGCGCCTTGCCCTCGACCAGCACCTTCACGGTGCCGTCGGGAAGCTTCAGGAGCTGCAGGATGGTGGCCACGACGCCGACGTCGTAGATGGCGCCCGGCGACGGATCGTCGTCGTCCTTGTCCTTCTGCGTCGCCAGCAGGATTTGCTTGCCTTCACCGCGCATCGCCTCTTCGAGCGCGCGCACGGACTTCTCCCGGCCCACGAAGAGCGGCACCGGTTGATGCGGGAAGACCACGATGTCCCGCAAAGGCAGAATCGGCAGGATCTTGATCTCTGACATGATGCTCTAACTCCTGGCGGACCCCATCAGTGGCAGCCTCGCCTGTCGGATCGCGGTCACTCAAACGATGCGCTTGAGTCGGACGACCCGTCCGCCGGACCCCGGCGGCGTTGTCGATGATTTATGTGGACGGTTTCCAACGCCTTTCAAGCGCCGCAAGACCCGTGCGCGACACTGCGTCCTATCGCCTCTGATGATCCAGCTTGAGCGGGAGGACGCCGGGATCGCGCGCAACGCCATGCCCCGGACACGGCCGTCTAGATAGGAACAACGTCCGTTCGTCTCAAGTCTGTCGACGCGGCCACGACGCGCCTTAGCCTGGGGCCGCCGAAACGATCCGGAGACTTGGCCGATGCGCCGCCTTCTCATCCCCCTCGCCGTCGCGGCCGTGGCGGCCGGCTGCGCCCGGTCCGAGCCCCCGGCGAAGTCTGCAGACGCCGCCGCCGCCCCGGCCGCGGCGACGCTCCCGGACGCGGCGGGCAATCCGGCGCGCGCCGCCGACGTCGCCAAGGACGTCCAGCGCAAGGGCCCGGAACTGGTGGCCTTCGCCGAGGTGAAGCCGGGCCAGAAGGTGGTCGATCTGATCCCGGGCGCGGGCTACTTCACGCGGCTGTTCAGCCTGACCGTGGGTCCCGAGGGCAAGGTCTACGCGCTGTGGCCCGACGAGTACGACAAGGTCTCGCAGCCCGACTCGCAGGTGATGCGCAAGATGGCCGCTGCGCCGCCGTTCACCAACGTCACGGTCCTGACCCAGCCGGCGAAGGCGTTCGCAGCCCCCGAGGCCGTGGACCTCGTCTTCACCTCGCAGAACTACCACGACTATCCCGACCCCTTCATGGGCAAGGTCGACCCGGCCGTGCTGAACGCGGCGGTGTTCAAGGCCCTGAAGCCGGGCGGCCTCTTCGTGATCGTCGACCACGCCGGGCGGCCGGGCACGGGCATGACGGAGACCGACACCCTGCACCGGATCGACGTGGCGACCGTGAAGCAGCAGGTCACCGCCGCCGGTTTCGTGCTGGAGGGCGAGAGCGACCTCCTGGCCAACCCGGCCGATCCGCGCACGTCCGACGTCTTCGACAAGACGATCCGCGGCAGGACCGACCAGTTCGTCCTGAAGTTCCGGAAGCCGAAGTAGCTCCACCCACATCGCTCATCCCCGCGCATGCGCGGGGATGAGCGGAGGGAGGATATCGTTCACCCCTTCGGGCGATCGCCCTTCCAGTTGAGCTCTATGGTCACGCCGGCGGGTTCGCGGACGAAGATCTGCTTCACGGTCGTCCCGGGCGTGTCGACCGCGCGGAACTTCATGCCCGACGTCCGCACGCGGACCAGCGCCTCGTCGTAGTCGGCGATGTCGAAGGCGAAATGGTCCAGCGAGGACCCGGCGCTCTCGGCGGCGGGCGTCTCGACCTCCACCAGATGCACCACGTCCTTGCCGCCGGCGTAGAGCCATGCGCCCGGGAACGGGAACGGCGGACGCCAGCCCTCGACCAGGCCCAGCACGTCGATCAGGAACGCCTTGGTCCCCGCGAGGTCGGCGGTGCGGATGTTGATGTGGTCGAGGCCGGTGATCAGCGCCATGCAGCCAATGTGGGCCGTCCGGCGCGATCCCGCCAGCGGTTCAGCTACGGCCCTCGGCGCGGGCGACCTTGGCCCTGGCTTCGGCCAGCATCGCGTCCAGCGCCGCGCGGTCGAAGTAGCGGCCGCGCAGGACGACGCCGCGGACCGTGCGGGTGGCCGAGATGTCCTGCACCGGGTTGCGGTCGAGGATCAGGATGTCGGCCGCCTTGCCCGCGGCCACGGCGCCGTAGCGGTCGGAGACGCCGAAGTACTTCGGGCCGGCCAGGGTGGCGGCCTGGAGCGTCTGGAGCGGCGTCAGCCCATGCGCCACGAAGATGGCCATCTCGTCGTGCAGGCCGATTCCGGGATAGTTGAACGAATTCAGGAATCCGGCGTCGGTTCCTGCGATGATCGTCATGCCGGCGTCGCGCAGCAGCGGAAGCAGGTCGGCGGCCTTCTCGTAGGTCCGGTGGCGGCGCGCGATGGCCGCGGCGTCGTCCTTGGCGGCGCGTTCGACGCGCCATTCGTAGGTCTTCTTCAGGCCGGGGCCGATGTAGGCCAGGTAGGCGTCGTGCCTGTGGTCGTCCTGGTCGAGGTAGGCGGTCGCCTTGGAGCCGTTGAGCGTGGGCGTGATCATCGTGCCCTTGGCCGCGAAGCCGCGGTAGGCGGCCCTGGCGACGGCGGGGTCGAAGGCGGCGAGCGTGCGGGCCGTGGCCTCGGCGGGCGCGATCCGCCCGGCGGCGACGTCGGCGGCCAGCGCCGCCTCCTGCGGCGAGCCGGGGCGCAGCGCATAGCTCATGTGCTCGATCGAGGTGAGGCCCGCTTCGCTCGCCTGCTCCACGGTGACGGCGGCCGGAATGTGGGCCGAGGTGCGCAGGCCGCGCTTCGTCGCCTGGCGCACGGCATAGAGGAAGAGCTCGGGCTTCAGCGTGTTGTCGGTGATCTTCACGAAATCGACCTTCAGGCCCTGCAGCCTGTCGAGGGCGGCGTCGACCTCGGCCTCGGTCCCGACCTCCAGCACGCCCTTCCAGATCGGCTTGTAGCCCTCCAGCTTCGGTCCCGAGGTGTAGAGCGTCGGCCCCGGCAGCGCGCCGGAGCGGATCTCGTCGCGCCAGGCCAGGACGTCGTCGGCCAGATCCCCCGCGCAGTCGCGGATGCTGGTGATGCCGTGGGCCAGGTAGAGCGGCAGGAGGTCCCGGTTCTCCTGGATCAGCTCGGGGCCGCCGCCGAAGTGGACGTGCATGTCCCAGAGGCCCGGCATCACGAAGCGGCCCGTGGCGTCGACGGTCTGGCGCGCGGCGAAGGCCTTGGCCCCGCTGTCGGGGCCGACGGAGACGATGTCGCCGCCGCGGATGGCGACCACCTGTTCGCGGGCGATCTTGCCGGTATGGACGTCGATGACGCTGGCGTGGCGGATCAGGAGGTCGACCGGCTGGGCCGCGGGCGCCGGGGCGGTCCAGGCAAGCGCGGCGGCCGCGGAGACGACGGGCAGGATGCGGCGCATGGGAACTCCTCGGGCGAAGGTCCGTGTTAGCGCCGCCTCAGCTCCCGCGCACGAAAAAGGCCCCGCAATCGCTTGCGGGGCCTCATCGATTCGATGTCGCCGTGGGGCTCAGGCCGCGCCGCCCTTGTCGCGGCGCTCGGCGTAGATGATCAGCGGCTGCGCACGGCCTTCGATCACTTCCTGGTTCACGACGACCTCTTCGACGCCGTCGTAGGTCGGCAGCTCGTACATGGTGTCGAGCAGCACGCCCTCGAGGATCGAGCGCAGCCCGCGCGCGCCGGTCTTGCGCTGGATGGCTTTGCGGGCCACCGCCATCAGCGCGTCGTCGGTGAAGGTGAGGCCCACGTTCTCCATCTCGAACAGGCGGGCGTACTGCTTCACGAAGGCGTTCTTGGGCTCGGTGAGGATCTTCACCAGGGCCTTTTCGTCCAGGTCGTCCAGCGTCGCGATCACCGGCAGGCGGCCGATGAATTCCGGAATCAGGCCGAAGCGGAGCAGGTCGTCCGGCTCCACCTGGCGGAAGATCTCGCCCGTGCGGCGCTCGTCCGGATCGGCCACCTTGGCGCCGAAGCCGACGCTGGTGCCCTGGCCGCGCGCCGAGATGATCTTCTCCAGGCCCGCGAAGGCGCCGCCGCAGATGAACAGGATGTTGGTCGTGTCGACCTGCAGGAACTCCTGCTGCGGATGCTTGCGCCCGCCCTGCGGCGGCACGGAGGCGACGGTGCCCTCCATGATCTTCAGCAGCGCCTGCTGC
>NZ_JAEUMO010000091.1 GCF_016793285.1 Phenylobacterium sp. | reverse complement strand
TGGGTCACGGTGTTGGGCGCCGCGCGCAGGCCGGCGTGGGTGAAACCCGCGTCGTCGGCCATCTCGTAGTGCAGGCGTTCGGCGAGGCCCTGGGCGATGAGGGCCGGCGCCTTGCCGCGGATCTGGTGCGCCATCGCCCGCAGGACAGCCTTGAGCCGGCCGTCGGGAAGGCCCAGGTCGGCGAAGTCCACGGTCAGGCCGTTGAACCGCGCGCCGGAGATCGGCTCCAGCGCGTCGGCGCCGGGTTGCAGGCGGGCCACGACGCCGCGGGTGAGGCGCGCCACGAGGCTGACCACCTCGACGACGCGGCCGTTCGGGGCGCCGCGGTCGATGTCCACGAATTCCAGCATGACGCCCTGGCGCACGCGCTCGGGGGTCAGGCCCTCGACGTTGAGGAGCAGGTCGCGGCCCTTGCGCACGCCCATGGTGCGGAACGAGCAGGGGACGATCACCGGCGGCTGGGTGCGGGCATCCTTGGGCGTGAAGAGCGCGGCGAAGGCCAGGCTCGCCCGGTCGATGGCGACCATGTCCTCGTCGGAGAGCTTGCGGAACTTCCGGGCCTGGATCGTCTCGCCGGTGGCGACGAAGGTGACGGTGGGCTCGACGCGCAGCACGGCGGTGACGCCGTGGCGCAGGTTCACGACGTGCTCCAGCGCAAAGCCGACTTCGAGGCGCTGGCCGTTGTGGGCGACGAAGCTGACCGGGTTGCGCGCCTTCTCCGCCTCGGGGCTGACCTGGCGCTGGTAGGGGTGGGCGGCTTCCTTCTCGCGGGCGACGGCGATGATCTCGGGGTCGAGGTCGGCGCAGACCAGTTCCTCGCCGTCGATCCGGCTGACGGCCTTGATGCGGATGTCCTTGCGCTCGGCCGCGCCGAGGAAGAACTCCAGCACGTCCTCCAGCACCTTCATCCCGACGGCCTGGGCGGCGATGCCGTCCTCCGTGGTCATGGCGACCAGGACGTCGGTGTCGTTGATGCGCTGATGGACGTCCTGGTAGCTGAGATACTCGTTGAGCTTGCGGCCCAGGTAGCCCCAGACGTCGTCGCGCTTGCGGGGCCAGCGGTCGCCGGAAAGATCGCGGATCGCCTCGACGCTGAGCACGAAGACCGCGCCGCGTTCCAGCCGGTCCGAGCCCGACAGCCGTTCGAGCAGCGCCGCCGCGTCCGAGGCGGCGATACGGGTCAGGCTCATGCCGGGGCGGGCGGCGCTCATGGCCGTCAACATCGCCGAAGGTAGCAAACGAAGTCTTGCCGTCGCATAAGGCGCGCGATGCAGAGTCTTCTCCTGGTGGCGGGGGGCGGCGCGTTCGGCGCGGTGCTCCGTTATCTCCTGGGCGTCCAGGCGCTCCGGACGCTCGGGGCCGGCTGGCCCTACGGGACGCTGGCGGCGAACGTCGTCGGCGGGTTCGCCATGGGCGCGCTGGCGGCGACGCTGGCGCTGCGCGGCGGCGCGGACCAGGAGCGCTGGCGGCTGCTGCTGGGCGTCGGCGTTCTCGGCGGCTTCACGACCTTTTCCGCCTACTCGCTGGAAGTGGCGCTGATGATCGAGCGGCGCGAGTGGGCCTCGGCCTTCGCCTACAGCCTGGGCTCGGTGGTGCTCTCGGTCGGCGCGCTGTTCCTGGGCCTCATGCTCGTGCGCCGCGTGCTGGCGTGAGGGAGGTCCGGACCCTCTACGTGGACAAGGGCGAGGAGGGCGTGCGCCTGGACCGCTGGTTCAAGCGCCGCTGGCCGCACCTGAACCATGTGCAGATCCAGAAGCTGACGCGCTCGGGCCAGATCCGCGTCGACGGCGCGCGGGCCAAGCCGGACACGCGCCTCACGGCCGGATCGCAGGTGCGCGTGCCGCCGCTGCCCGACGCGCCGCGGCCCGAGGAGAAGGGCAGGCTGGCGGCCCGCGACATCGCCTACGCCAAGAGCCTGGTGATCTACGAGGACGAGGAGGTCCTGGCGCTGAACAAGCCCTCGGGCCTGGCGGTGCAGGGCGGGACGAAGACGAGCAAGCACGTCGACCGGCTGCTCTCCGCCTGGGGCGAGGGGCTGGAGCGGCCGCGGCTGGTCCATCGCCTCGACCGCGACACCTCGGGCGTGCTGGTGCTGGGCAAGACGCCGGGCGCGGCGGCCAAGCTCGCCGGCGCCTTCGCCAGGCGCCGCGCGCAGAAGATCTACTGGGCCATCGTGGCGGGTTTCCCGAAGCCGGGCGAGGGCGTGCTCGACCTGCCGCTGGCCAAGAAGGGCGTCGGCGACCGGGAGATGATGGTCCCGGCCGACCCCCGGGACGAGCGCGCCGAGCAGGCCGAGACCGAGTTCGTCACGATCGCGCGCGCCGGGCCGCGCGCGGCCTGGATGGCGCTGTGGCCGCACACCGGGCGCACGCACCAGCTACGCGCGCACATGCTGGCCATGGGCCACCCGATCCTGGGCGATCCCAAGTACAACAGCGAGGCCTCCGTCGAACTCTCCGAGGGGCTGCGGCTCCAGCTCCATGCGCGGCGTCTGGTCCTGCCGCATCCCTCGCGCGGGACGCTTATGCTGGAGGCCCCGATCAGCCCCGAGCTGGCCGCCGGCTTCGAACGCTTCGGCTTCGACGAGCACGAGGCCGACCCCGAACCCTTCGAGAGGCGACGTTGAGCAACGATCCGCTGGACCAGGCCAAGGCCCACCTCGACGCCGGACGGCTGGACGAGGCGCTGGCGATCACCGGCCCGCTGGCGGAGCGCGCCGACGCGTCGCACCGGGCGCTGGCCATGCACTCGACGGCGCTGAAGGGCGCCGGCCGGCGCGAGGCGGCGCTGGATTTCGACGCGCGCGCGGTCGCGCGGTTCGCGAGCAGTGGCGTCGCCTGGCACAACCTGGCCGCCACCCTGGGCGACCTCGGCCGCGGCCGCGAGGCGGTGAAGGCCATGAACGAGGCCTTCCTGCGTGGAATCGACGGGGCGCTGAGCTGGGGCGTGATGGCGCGCGCCCATGCCGCCGCCGGCGACCTCGACAGGGCCGAGCAGGCCTACCAGGAGACGCTGAAGCGCGCCCCGGCCCGCATCGAGACCGCCGCCGAATACGCCGACGTGATCTGGATGCGCCGCGGCGACCTCGCCTCGGCGCAGGCCGTGCTGGACCGCGCCGCCCACGCCGGCGGGCCGCCCGCGCCGCTGCTGCTCGCCAAGGCCAAGCTCTACGCGGCGGCCGGGGAGGCGGAAAAGGGCGCGGACCTGCTGGCGCTGGCGGCCGACCGGATGCCCGACGACCCGGCCATCCAGATGGCCGCCGCCCAGGCCGCCCTGGAACGCGGCCGTCTCGCCGAGGCCGAGGCGCGCGCGCTGGCGGCCGAGACGCTGTTCCCGGACGGCCCCGGCGTGCTGAACCAGCTCGCCATCGTCTACCTGTCGCTGGGCAAGCCCGAGCTGGCGCTGGCCAAGGCGCGCAAGGGCCTGGAGATCGCGCCCGAGGACCAGTCGCTGTGGGGGTGGGCCGCGACCGCCGCGCGCGCCGTGGGCGACCCGCTCTATGCGGAGCTCCACGACTACGACGCCATGGTCGGGGTCTACGAGATCGCGGCGCCCGAAGGCTACGCGAGCCTGGAAGCCTATCTCGCCGAGCTGAGGGCCGCGCTGGATCGCATCCACGTCTACAACGAGCACCCCTCGGCCCAGTCGCTGCGCAACGGCAGCCAGACGACCTACCGCCTGACCGGCTCCGACGAGCCGGCGGTCCAGGCCTTCTTCAAGGCCATCGACGCGCCGATCCGCGCGCACATCGCCAGGATCGGCGAGGGAGCGGACCCGCTTCGCCGGCGCCGCACCGGGAACTACCGGATCGAGGGGGCCTGGTCGGTGCGCCTGAAGCCGGGCGGCTTCCACCTCGACCACTTCCACCCCGAGGGCTGGCTGAGCTCGGCCTTCTACGTCGAGACGCCCGAAAGCGCGCTCGACAGCGCCGAGAAACAGGGCTGGATCCGGTTCGGACAGCCGCCGTTCAGGACGGTCCCCGAACTGCCCGCCGAACACTATGTGCGGCCGAAGCCGGGCCGGCTCGTGCTGTTCCCGTCGTACATGTGGCACGGCACCGTGCCCTTCACGACCGACGAGCGCCGCATGACGATCGCTTTCGACGTCGTGCCGGCCTGACCTGCCTTTCCCGCGAGCGGGAAAGGCAGGCTTGGAGCGTTAGACCAGCCCCGTGAGCGCCTGCACGCCCGCGCTGTCGGGGAAGACGGCGGCGTCGAGGGCGCGGCGCTCGAGGCCCAGGTGGTCGGCCAGCAGGCCTTTCTCCAGGCTGCGCAGGTCGAGGGCGGGGTAGACGTCGCGGTTCTCGAACAGCGCCTGCGGCCGCAGTGTCGGCCAGTCGCCGATGATCCCGCCGGGCTTCAGCGCCCCGCCGAGGACCAGCGCCGTCGCGCCGGTGCCGTGGTCGGTGCCGCCGGTGCCGTTGGCGCGGGCCGTGCGGCCGAACTCGGTGACCGCCAGGACCACCGTGTCCTTCCACGCCGGGCCGAGGCCGGTGTGCAGGCCGTCGACGAGGGCGTCGAGCGCGGCCAGCCGGTTGTTGAGCAGGCCGGTCTGGTTGGCGTGGGAATCGAAGCCGTCGACCGAGACGGCCGCCAGTTGCGGACCGCCGGGCGCCTTCAGGAAGCCGGCGAGCGCCTCGCCCATGGCGCGGGCGACCTCGCGGCCCTGGCCCGCGGGGGCGGCGCGCAGGCCGCCCATCTGCGGACCGCCGGCGCCGGTCTCCTGGGCCATGGTCTCGGTGGCGAGGCCGCGGGCCAGGGCCGGGCCCAGCAGCGGGTCGTCGCGGTAGAGGTCCTGCAGCAGCGTCGGCAGGCGCGCGGCGGTGTCGACGGCGCGGCCGGGCGACCACGAGGCCGCCGGGGCCGGACCGCGCAGGATCAGGGGCGCCGTGGCGCCGACCGAGATCGCCTCGACCCGGCCGGCCGCGGAGAGCGCGCCGACGGCGCGGTTCAGCCAGCCGGAGCTGGTGGCGTAGACGCCGCCCGCGCCCGTCTCCAGCACGTCCTGGGCCTCGAAGTGCGAGCGGGCCCGGTCGGGGCTGGCGACGGCCGGCGCGATGCGCGCCTGGCCGGCCTTGGCGAGCGCGTGGATCGAGGCGAGCTGCGGGTGGAGCGCGAAGGTCCCGTCCAGCTTCAGGGCCTCGTCGCCCATGGCCAGCGGGCCGCGCAGCGCCCGGTAGTCGGGATCGCCGACTGGCGGAGCTACGGAGAGGCCGTCCATGCCGCCGCGGCAGATGACGACGACGAACTTCCTGTTCGGGGGCAGGGCGGCGTCGGCGGCGCGGGCGAGGAAGGGCAGGGCGAGGCCGGCGGCGAGGGCGCGGCGGTTCAGGCTGAACGCGGTCATCGGCGCTGGAACTCCGGCGTCATGAGGAGGAGGGCCACCGCCTCGGGCCGCGATTCCGCCCGGCGGATGGCGGCGGCCGCGGTCGGCGAGAGGCGCGCGCCCAGCGTGGCGGCGGCCAGCGCGTTGGGATCCTGGACGTCCGGCCCGACCGCGGCGGCGAGCCCCTGGGCGAACTGCATGCGCTTCACCAGGGCGTCCGAGGCGGCCCAGGGGGCGGCCTCGTCGGGCCAGCCCTTGGGCGAGGGCGCGCCGAACGGGCGCTGGCCCAGGCCGCTCAGCGCCTGGTTCACCTGCGGGCCCCACCGCGGCCCCTGCGGCGCGCCGCCGGTGGCGCGGTAGCTGGAGATGACGAACTCGTAGGGCGTCTTGAACTTCGCCGGCTGCGGGGCCCACGCCTCGGGCGCGTCGATCAGCGCCTCGGCCACGCGGGCGAGGTCGCCGCCCGAGCCGAGCCAGGTCTTCTCCAGCCGCGCGGCGAGGGCGGGCGGCGGATCGTCGGCGACGAAGTGGCGGGCGATCTTGGCGCAGACGAAGCGGGCCGTCTGCGGCGCGGCGGCGAGGTCGGCGAGGATCGCGCCGGCCTGTTCCCTGCCGCCGGCGGGGTACGGCCGCCCCATCACCGTGCGCGCGCCGGGCTCGTGGGCGGGCTGGCGGAAGACCACGAGCTGGGTCTGCGGCTCGTTGGGACGGGCGAGGCCGAGGCCGGTCAGGGCTCGGGCGAACTCGGTGACGTCGGCCTGGGCGTAGCCGCCGCCGATGCCGACGGTGTGTAGTTCGAGGATCTCGCGGGCGAGGTTCTCGTTCAGGCCGGCGGGACGCGGCGGCGCGCCGTCGGGCTGCCGGGCGCCGCGGCGGCCCTGGAGCTGGGCGGCGCGGCTGTTGGGGCCGATCGACTGGGCCTGGTCGAGGTAGAGCAGCATGGCCGGGTGCGTCTCGGCGGCGGCCAGGAGGTCGGCGAAGCGGCCGAAGACGTGGGGGCGGATCGCCTCGTTCTCGAACGGGCCGACCAGGCCCGAGACCTGCGCCTTGGTCGCCGAGGCCGTGAAGTGGTTGGCCCAGAACAGCGCCCAGCGTTCGCAGAAGCCCGCGTCGGTGACCGTGGCGAGGCGGGTGCGGGCGAGCACGTCGCCGGCGGCGTTCTGGCGGACGAACCGGCGGGCGGCGGCCACGGGATCGTCGGCCGGCCGCATGTCGCCGCCGTCCCGCGCGGGCGCGGCGTCGGCCTGTCCGCCGGTGCGGCGCGCCGCGAGTCGTTCCTGGCGGTATTCGCGGAACTCGGCGAAGCGCCGGGCCGAGTCCTCGCCCTGCGTGGGGAAGGTCTCGGCGCCCTGCGTCCGGATCTGGGCCTTCAGCCAGCCGCGGGGGTCGCCGGCCGCGCTCTCGATCTCGCCCGCCCTGGCGCCGAGGCCGAAGCGGGTGACGGCGATCGCGGCGTCGAGTTCACGTGGGTTGCCGGCCAAGCCGATCCTCCCTTGCGACGGCGGGGTTTTACCCTCATTGCACGCCCGCGTCGGCGCATTCCGTCGGGAGAAGGTGGCTTGGATCTGCGCAAGGGCTTCCATGAGCCGGCCGAGAAGCCGAAGCGGTTCTACAAGGCCGTGACGGTCGCCGAGGCGGAGGGCGGCGGCTTCGGTGTGCTGCTGGACGGCCGCAACCTGCGCACGCCCAGGGCCGAGCGCCTGGTCCTGCCGACGCCCGCCGCGGCCGGGCAGATCGCCGAGGAGTGGGCCGCGCAGACCGACGTCATCGAGATGGCGACGATGCATGCCACGCGCCTCGCCAACACCGCCATCGAGACGATCGGCGCGACCCGCGAAGGCGTGGCCGACCAGATCGCGCAATACGCCGGCTCCGACCTGCTCTGCTACTTCGCCGAGAGCCCGGTGGAGCTCGTGCGGCGACAGGAGGCGGCGTGGGGGCCGATCCTGGCGCGGGCGGAAGCCGAGGACGGTCTGGCGTTCGAGCGGTGCGAGGGGATCCTGCACCAGGCGCAGCCGCCCGAGACCCTGGCGCGCGTTCGCGAGATCGCGCTGGGCCTGGACGACTTCCAGTTGGCCGGGCTCGCGTTCGGCGCGGCGCTGTTCGGGTCGGCGGTGCTGGCGCTCGCGCTGCTGCGTGGCTGGACCAGCGGCGAGGGCGCCTTCGAGCTCTCCCGCCTGGACGAGGCGTTCCAGGAAGAGAAATGGGGCATCGACGAAGAGGCCGCCGAGCGCACGGCGCGGCTGACCGGCGAGGCGGCGATGCTGGAGCGGTGGTTCCGGGCGCTGGAGGCGTAACCCGCTCATCCCCCGCGTATGCGCGAATGGGCGGTGAAGCTCAGTCCCGCGGAATGATCGGCAGGATCCTGATCTTGCTGCCCGAGGCGGCGAGGTCGCGGGCGATCTTCATGTAGTCCAGCGACTCCGGCACGGCGAAGTGGGCGTCCAGCGCGGCGCGGTCCGCCCACTCCTCGTAGAAGAACAGCGTCAGCGGGTCCTCGCAGTCGACGTGGACGCTGTGCTTCAGGCAGCCGGGCTCGGCGCGGGAGCGGCGGGTGTGGGCCAGCGCCGCTTCGCGCAGGGCCTCGAAGGTGTCGGGCCGGGCGGTCACCGAACCGGTCACGATCAGCATGTGGTCCGCTCCTCCGCATCACGCCGCGTGAACTTGCCTAGCCGATCCGCCGCGACTACGCCTGCGCTTTCGTGAGAGGACCGCGCCCGTGAAGCACATCCTGGAAGAGCTCGAGAAGCGCCGCGAGGAAGCCCGCCTGGGCGGCGGCGAGAAGCGGATCGCGAGCCAGCACGCCAAGGGCAAGCTGACGGCGCGCGAGCGGATCGACCTGCTGCTCGACGAGGGCTCGTTCGAGGAGTTCGACATGTTCGTCGAGCACCGCGTCGCCGAGTTCGGCATGGACAAGCAGCGGGTGCCGGGCGACGGCGTGGTCACCGGCTGGGGTCGCGTCAACGGCCGCGTCGTCTTCGTCTTCTCCAAGGACTTCACGGTCTTCGGCGGATCCCTCTCCAGCGCCCACGCCGAGAAGATCCTCAAGGTGCAGCGCCAGGCCATGAAGGTCGGCGCGCCGGTCATCGGCCTCTTCGACGCGGGCGGGGCGCGCATCCAGGAGGGCGTGGCGGCGCTGGGCGGCTATGCCGACATCTTCCTGGAGAACACCCTGGCCTCGGGCGTCATCCCGCAGATCAGCGTGATCATGGGTCCCTGCGCCGGCGGCGACGTCTATTCGCCCGCGATCACCGACTTCATCTTCATGGTGAAGGACACCTCCTACATGTACGTGACCGGCCCCGACGTGGTGAAGACGGTCACCCACGAAGAGGTGAGCCACGAGGAACTGGGCGGCTATCGGGTCCACGCGCTGAAGTCGGGCGTGGCCGACGGGGCGTTCGAGAACGACCTCGAGGCGCTGACGCAGGTGCGCCGCCTGATCGACTTCCTGCCGCTGTCGAACCGCGAGAAGCCGCCGGTGCGCGAGAGCTTCGACGACCGCGAGCGCCAGGAGGCGTCGCTGGACACCCTGGTGCCGGCCAACCCCAACAAGCCCTACGACATGAAGGAGCTGATCCTGAAGGTCGTGGACGAAGCCGACTTCTTCGAGATCAGCCCGGACTTCGCCAAGAACATCGTCGTGGGCTTCGCGCGCATCGACGGCCAGCCGGTGGGCATCGTGGCCAACCAGCCGCAGACGCTGGCGGGCGTGCTCGACATCGACAGCTCGCGCAAGGGCGCGCGGTTCGTGCGCTTCTGCGACTGCTTCGAGATCCCGATCATCACCTTCGTCGACGTGCCGGGCTTCATGCCGGGGACGAAGCAGGAGCAGGGCGGCCTGATCCGCCATGGCGCGAAGCTCCTGTTCGCCTTCGCCGAGGCCACGGTGCCGAAGATCACCATCATCACCCGCAAAGCCTACGGCGGGGCCTACGACGTGATGAGCTCCAAGCACATCCGCGGCGACATCAACTACGCCTGGCCGTCGGCCGAGATCGCGGTGATGGGCTCGAAGGGCGCCGTGGAGATCATCTTCCGCAGCGAGATCGGCGACCCCGACGCCATCGCCGCCCGCGAGGCCGAGTACAAGGCCCGCTTCGCCAACCCGTTCGTGGCCGCTTCGCGCGGCTACATCGACGACGTGATCATGCCCCACTCGACCCGCCGCCGGATCTCGAACGCGCTGAAGAACCTGAAGGGCAAGACGCTGTCGAACCCCTGGAAGAAGCACGACAACATTCCGCTGTGACGCTCACCGGCAGGTGGCGACCGCGACGCGCGCCAATCCTCGGAACCACCCTCACCACCGCCTTGTTCTGCCCGTGACGCAGGCGTGAGCCCTGTGAAGCAGAGCAAGGAGAACGAGCATGGTCGGTCGGTGGAGCGACGAGTGGCAGGATCGCGGGTCTCGGTTCGAGGGCGACTGGCGGCGGGACGACGACGACCGCTCGTGGGGCCCCGAGGACCGCGTGTTCGGCGAGCGCGAGAGCGGCGCGGGCTACAACCGGCCGCAGGGCGACGAGCGGCGCGGCTACCGCGGCCGCGGGCCGGGCTGGCAGGACCGCGACTACGAGGGCGTGTCGCCGGCGATGCGGCGCGGCGAGTACGACACCGGCTACCGCGCCCATCCGCGGGATCGCACGCGCCGGGACCCCGGCCCCGGCGGCCGATACTACGGCGACGACGGCCGCGCGGCGGTCTACCGCGAGAACTACGGCATGGGCGGCCACGAGTACGGCCCGGTCCCGCGCGGCTACGACGAGGGCCGGCGGTTCGGTACGCTCGAGGCCGACCGGCGCTGGCGGCGCGAGATCGGCCGCGGCGGCGACATCGGCTATGAAGGCGCGGCCTACGGGGCGCGGCCGCTCTCGGGCGGCGGCTACGACGACGAGCGCAGCTATCGCGGCCGCGAGGACTTCGAGGACCGGGCCCGCGAGGCCGGAGAGTTCTTCCGGCGCACCGGCGAGAAGGTGAAGTCGTGGTTCAGCGACCTGAGCCGCGAGGACGGGCGCGACGACGCCTATCGCGGCGCGCGCGGCCTGGGGCCCAAGGGCTACCAGCGCTCGGACGAGCGGATCAGCGAGGAGGTCCACCAGCGGCTGACCGACGATAGCTGGATCGACGCGTCCGGCGTCAACGTCTCGGTGTCGGGCGGCGAGGTGACGCTGTCGGGCACGGTGGAAAGCCGCGAGGCCAAGCACCGCGCCGAACGGCTCGTCGAGGACCTGTCGGGCGTGAAGCACGTGCAGAACAACCTGCGCATCCAGGCTGGCAGCTATTTCACCAGCGCCGGCCGCGGCTACGGCGACAGCGTCAACGAAGCCCGCATGCGCGGCGACAACCCGGAGGTGAAGGACGTCACCGACGGCAAGACCCACTCGACCCGCAAGGACAGCTAGGCGCCGTCAGAGCGGGGGCGCCTCCTTGGCGATGCCGGGCTTCGGGGCCACGGCTTCGCCGGGGGCGAACTGGCTGCAGCGGTCCCAGTTGAAGGCGCGGACGCCGAAGACCTGGACGCAGGTTGCGATCTCGTCGCGGCCGATCCGGCCCTGTTTGGCCAGCCAGACGCACTGGGCCGTCGCGCCGATGAGGTAGCTGGCGACGGGGCTGTCGGGGTTCAGCCGGTTCGCGATCGAGCGCCGCTCGGCGTTGGTGTCGGTGAAGGCGACGTGGAAGCCCACCGGCGTCAGCGAGATGGTGTGGGCGTACTCGTGCGCGGCGACGTTGATCGCGCACGAACGCCGCACGACGTTGTCGGAGGCGTAGGCCGCCAGGACCGGCCGGCTGACCTCGATGCCCGAGTAGCGGCCCGAAACGCCGCCTTCGCCGGCCGCGGCCAGCAGCACCGGGCTCTCGTCGACGATGTCCACCTGCGCGGGCGCATAGCGCGAGCCGAACGGCTTCAGGTCCACGATGTCGGCGACGCGGGCGGGCGAGAGGTCCTGGGCGGCGTCGCGCGCGTAGACCGCCGGGTAGGCGCGTTCGAACCCGCGCAGGGCGTCGCCGAACGCGGGCGAGCGCAGGACCGCGTAGGCGTCGGTGAGCAGGCGCCCCGCGGCGGCGCGCTCGCCCTCCGAGGCCACCCCGTCGAGGGTGGAGAAGGCGCCTGTCCCGGTGTCTTCGGCGAGGTTGCGCCAGGCGACCCAGCCCAGCATGGCGATCGCGGCCAGAAACGCCCAGAGGCCGGACTTCCAGAGGCCCCGGTGACCGGGCTCGCCGTCGTCGCTCACTCGCCGGCGACTTTGGGCGCCGTGGCGTGCGTGTTGTCGCCGCGGTTCAGCGGGTCGCGCAGGGTGGCGCCGTCGGCGACGAACTCGAGGCTGACCGAGTTGATGCAGTAGCGCAGGCGGGTCGGCGGCGGGCCGTCGGGGAAGACGTGGCCCTGGTGCGAATCGCAGCGGGCGCAGCGGGTCTCGATGCGGACCATGCCCCAGGAGGTGTCGCGCACGCCCTTGACGTGGGCCTCGTCGATCGGCGCCCAGAACGAGGGCCAGCCCGTGCCGCTCTCGAACTTGGTCGCGTGCCGGAACAGCGGCAGCCCGCAGAGGCGGCAGCAGTAGACGCCGTCGTCCTTCTGATCGAGCAGGCCGCCGCAGAACGGCGCCTCGGTGCCGTGGTGCAGCAGGACCTCGGCCTCCTCGCGGGACAGCGACGCCTCCAGGCGCTTGCGTTCCTCAGGGTCAGGCGGCGAGAGAGAGAACCCCGAAGGGGAGACGTCTGGCGTGCTCATGTACGCCAATCTAAGGTCGCGCCCCTCCAGGTGGAAGTCATTCAAGGGCCGGAATGTTCTCGAAGATCCTGATCGCGAACCGGGGCGAGATCGCCGTCCGGATCATCAAGACCGCCCGCAAGATGGGCATCAAGACGGTGGTGGTCTACTCCGAGGCCGACGCCGACTCGATGGCGGTGGAGATGGCCGACGAGGCCGTGTTCATCGGCGGGGCCCCCGCGTCGGAGAGCTATCTCGTCGCCGACAAGATCGTGGACGCGGTGCGCCAGACCGGGGCCCAGGCGGTCCACCCGGGCTTCGGCTTCCTCAGCGAGAACGCGAGCTTCGCGCGGCGGCTGGCGGCCGAGGGCATCGTCTTCATCGGCCCGAACCCCAAGGCCATCGAGGCCATGGGCGACAAGATCGAGTCGAAGAAGTTCGCCGGCAAGGCGGGCGTGTCGACCGTTCCGGGCCACGTCGGCGAGATCAGCGACACCAGGCACGCCATCCAGATCGCCGAGGAGATCGGCTATCCGGTGATGATCAAGGCGTCGGCCGGCGGGGGCGGGAAGGGCATCCGCGTCGCCTGGAGCCGCAAGGACGTCGAAGAGGGCTTCCCGGCCGTGCGCGCCGAGGCCAAGGCCAGCTTCGGCGACGACCGCATCTTCATCGAGAAGTTCATCGAGAGCCCGCGCCACGTCGAGATCCAGGTGCTGGGCGACAAGCACGGCAACGTCGTCCACCTGTTCGAGCGCGAATGCTCGATCCAGCGGCGCAACCAGAAGGTCATCGAGGAAGCCCCGAGCCCGCTGCTGGACGAGAAGACCCGCCGGGCGATGGGCGAGCAGGCCGTCGCACTGGCCAAGGCGGTGAACTACGACAGCGCCGGCACGGTCGAGTTCGTGGCCGGCCAGGACAAGAGCTTCTTCTTCCTGGAGATGAACACCCGCCTGCAGGTGGAGCATCCGGTCACCGAGCTCATCACCGGCGTCGACCTGGTCGAGCAGATGATCCGGGTGGCCTACGGCGAGAAGCTGCCGTTCGCGCAGAAGGACCTGAAGATCAACGGCTGGGCCATGGAGAGCCGGATCTACGCCGAGGATCCGTACCGCGGCTTCCTGCCCTCGATCGGCCGGCTGGTGCGCTACGCGCCGCCGCCGGAGGGGGAGATCGGCCCGACGATCACGCGCAACGACGCGGGCGTCCGCGAGGGCGACGAGATCTCGATGTTCTACGATCCGATGATCTCGAAGCTGTCGACCTGGGGGAAGACGCGCGAGGCGGCGATCGACGCGATGGGCCGGGCGCTGGAGGACTTCCACATCGAGGGCCTGGGCCAGAACATCCCGTTCCTGGCGGCGGTGATGGACCAGAAGCGGTTCCGGTCGGGCAAGCTTTCGACCAACTACATCAAGGACGAGTTCCCGGAGGGCTTCCAGGGCCTGCCGCCGACGGACTTCCAGCGCGACCTGATGAGCGCCGTGGCGCTTTCGATGCACCGCACGCTGACGCGCCGCGCGGCGCCGAACCTGCTGCGCGACGACTGGATCGTGATCGCGGGCCATCAGTCGCGTCCGGTGAAGGTGGCGGCCGACAACGGGACGCTGATCGCCGACTTCGGGACGCGGAAGGTGAAGCTCGAGACCATCGACTGGCGGCCGGGCTCCAGCCAGTTCCGCGGCAAGTTCGCCGGCCGGGAGTTCACCGTGACGGTGAAGCCGGCGGCGGAGGGCTTCGTGATCCGGCACCGGGCGACGACGCTGAATGTGCTGGTGCTCTCGCCGCGCTCGGCCGAACTGCACGAGAAGCTGCCGCCGAAGAAGGCCGCCGACACCTCGAAGATGGTGCTGTCGCCGATGCCGGGGCTGGTGGTCTCCATCGACGTGGCCCAGGGCCAGGACGTGAAGACCGGCGAGATCGTGGCCGTGCTCGAGGCCATGAAGATGCAGAACATCCTGCGCGCCGAACGCGACGGCACGATCAAGGCCGTCAACGTGAAGAGCGGCGACAGCGTGGCCGCCGACGAGGTGCTGGTCGAATTCGCCTGACGCGGCGTGCCGACCGCCCGCGCGAAGCGGCGGGCGCTAGACGGGCGGCGCGGCGTCCTCCACCCGCCCGAACACGGTGCGGAAGCTGGCCTTCAGGGCGGCGTCGGCCTCGTCCATCGTGACGGGGAGGCCGAGGTCGACGAGGCTGGTGACGCCGTGGTCGGTGACGCCGCAGGGGACGATGCCGCCGAAGTGGCCGAGGTCGGGCTCCACGTTCAGCGAGACGCCGTGGAACGAGACCCAGCGGCGCAGCTTCACGCCGATGGCGGCGATCTTGTCCTCGCGGGGCGGGACTCCCGGGGCCTTGCGCTCGACCCAGACGCCCACGCGGCCCTCGCGGATCTCGCCGGCGACGTTGAAGGCGTCGAGCGCCCCGATCACCCACGCCTCCAGCGCGGCGACGAAGGCGCGGACGTCGCGGCGGCGCCGGGTGAGGTCGAGCATCACATAGGCCACCCGCTGGCCGGGGCCGTGGTAGGTGAACTGCCCGCCGCGCCCGCTCGCGAAGACCGGAAAGCGGTCAGGGTCGATGAGGTCGCCCGGCTTGGCCGAGACGCCGGCGGTGTAGAGGGCCGGGTGCTCCAGCAGCCACACGAGGTCGCCCGCGGTCCCGTCGGCGATGGCGGCTGCGCGCGCCTCCATGGCGGCGACGGCTTCGGGGTAGGGCACGGGGCTGCGCGAGACGGCCCAGCCGACCGCAGCATCATCGGTGCGACCGAACAGCGCCCCCTCCGAAACAGACGGCACAGCGGAATTTAACGTGCGGTCAAGCATGTGGGGCCAAATGTGGGGCTCGGGCGTGCGTCGTGCAAAGCCCGCAAGTTCTTCACGCGTATGTCGGGGTTTTCCTTCGTGAGCCAGGTCAAGGCGGTCAACGTCGAAATCCAGGTGGTGCTCGGGCGCGCCCAGCTTCCCATGCAGCAACTGCTGCGCATGGGCCGCGGCGCGGTGATCCCGCTGGACACCTCGGTGAACGACGAAGTCTGGATCCTGGCCAACAACCATCCGGTCGCCCGCGGCGAGATCCAGATC
>NZ_JAEUMO010000070.1 GCF_016793285.1 Phenylobacterium sp. | reverse complement strand
CACACCAGCCCCGTGCAGATCCGCGCGATGCAGCGGCTGAACGAGAAGCTGCCGAACTGGATCGCGAACGGTCAGGAGCCGCCGATCCGGATCATCGTGCCGGGCCGCACCTATCGCTCGGACAGCGACGCCACGCACACGCCGATGTTCCACCAGATGGAGGGCCTCGTCATCGACCGGGCCATCCACATGGGGCACCTGAAGTGGACACTGGACCAGTTCATCGCCCGCTTCTTCGAGACGCCGGCGGTGGAGTCGCGCTTCCGGCCGCACCACTTCCCGTTCACCGAGCCCTCGGCCGAGATGGACGTGAAGTGCGACCGCTCGGGCGGCGACGTGAAGATCGGCCAGGGGAACGACTGGATGGAGGTCGTCGGCTGCGGAATGGTGCATCCGAACGTGCTGCGCAACTGCGGCCTCGATCCCGACCAGTGGCAGGGCTTCGCGTTCGGCTTCGGCATCGACCGGCTGGGGATGCTGAAGTACGGCATGCCCGACCTGCGCGACATGTTCGCGAGCGACGGCCGCTGGCTGGAGCACTACGGCTTCTCGGCCTTCCAGGCGCCGAACACGTCGACGGGGTTGAGCTGATGGACATGTGGAACGGCCTGGAGGCCCACATGGTCGGCGACGGGCTCGCGTCCTGGCGGCACGCGCATCAGCGCTATTTCACCCGCAACGGCGGGTTCGCGCCGGACATGCTGCTCAACTGCGAGCGCTTCCGGCTGGTCGAAGTGATCTCCCCTCCCCCTTGCGGGGAGGGGTCGGGGGTGGGGGTGTCAACGCCTGCGTCCGCGGTCGAACACCCCCACTCCCAAACCCTCTCCCCGCAAGGGGGAGAGGGCTTCAGTGAGCAATCCCGATGAAGTTCACCCTCTCCTGGCTGAAGGAGCACCTCGACACGACCGCGAGCGTCGACCAGGTGGTCGAAGCCATGACCATGGCCGGGCTCGAGGTCGAGCACGTGGAGGATCCGGGCGCAAAGCTGGCCGCCTTCACGGTGGGCAAGATCGTCGAGGCCGTGCAGCACCCGAACGCCGACAAGCTGCGCGTCTGCCAGGTCGACACCAAGGACGGGCGGCTGGAGATCGTCTGCGGCGCGCCGAACGCGCGGGCGGGGCTGACGACCATCTATGCGCCGATCGGGGCCTATGTGCCCGGCAGCGGCGTGACGCTGGAGGCGCGGCCGGTGCGCGGCGTGGTCTCCAACGGCATGCTCTGCTCGGGCCGCGAACTGGAGGTGGCGGACGACGCCGACGGGATCGTCGAGCTTTCGGACGACCTGCCGGTGGGCGCGAGCGCGGTCGAGGCGTTCGGCCTGGAGGCCGCCATCGACTTCGAGGTGACGCCGAACCGGCCCGACTGGCTCGGCGTGCGCGGCATCGCGCGCGACCTGGCGGCGGCGGGCCTGGGGACGCTGAAGCCCGACCCCGTGACGCCCACACCGGGCAAGTTCCCGAACCCCGTGGACATCAAGGTCGATGGTTCGGCCTGTCCGGTGTTCGCCGGGCGGCTGATCCGGGGCGTGAAGAACGGCCCCTCGCCGGCGTGGCTGCAGCAGCGGCTGACCAGCGTGGGCCTGCGCCCCATCAACGCCCTGGTCGATGTGACCAACCTGATCAGCTACGACAACTGCCGGCCGCTGCACGTCTATGACGCCGCCAAGCTGACCGGCGGGTTCATCGAGGCCCGGCTGGGCCGCGAGGGCGAAAAGGTCGAGGCGCTGGACGGCGAGACCTACGAGGCCGGCCCGGAAATCTGCGTGATCTGCGACGGCTCGGGCGCCATCGGCCTGGGCGGCGTGATGGGCGGCGAGTCGACCAAGGTGCTGGACGACACCACCGACGTCTTCGTCGAGGCCGCGTGGTTCGACCCGATCCGCACGGCGCAGGCGGGCCGCACGCTGGGGATCACCTCGGACGCGCAGTACCGCTTCGCCCGCGGCGTCGACCCGGAGAGCCCGGTCCACGGGATCGAGCAGGCGACGCAACTGATCCTCGAGCTCTGCGGCGGCGAGCCGTCGGAGGTGCGCGTGGCCGGCCAGGCGCCCGCTCCGCCCGCCGCATTCGCGTTCGACCGCAGCTACGTCAAGAAGCTGTCCGGGCTCGACGTGCCGGCGGTGCGGATCGACGAGATCCTGACCAAGCTCGGCTTCACGGTGTCCGGCGACACGGTCCAGCCGCCGAGCTGGCGGCGCGACGTCGAGGGCAAGGCTGACCTCGTCGAGGAGGTCGCGCGGATCGAGGGCTTCGACAACCTGCCTGCCCTGCCCCTGCCCGAGATCGCGCGGCCGCCCGGCGGCGCGCTGACGCTGCGCCAGCGGCGCATGCGCGACGCGCGGCGGCAGATGGCGGCGCGCGGCTACGCCGAGGCGGTGACCTGGAGCTTCATGCGCCGCGAGTGGGCCGGGCTGTTCGGCGGCGGCGACGCGAAGCTGGTGCTGACCAACCCCATCGCGTCCGACCTGTCGACCATGCGCCCGACCGCGCTCGGCAACCTGATCGAGGCGGCGGCGCGCAATGCGCGCAAGGGCTTCGCCGACGCGGCGCTGTTCGAGGTGGGCCCGAACTTCCGCGGCGACCAGCCGGCGGACCAGTGGACGGCGGTGACGGCGCTCTTGGCCCCGCACGCGCCGAAGCACTGGGCGAAGGGGAGCGGCGACGCGCTGTTCGACCTCAAGGCCGACCTGATGGCGCTGCTGGACGAGATGGGCGCGCCGGCGCTGCAGGTGGTGCAGGGCCAGAACGCCGGCTGGTGGCATCCCGGCCGCTCGGCGCGGCTGCAACTGGGGCCGAAGGTGGTGGTGGCCGAGTTCGGCGAACTGCACCCGCGCATCCTGAAGGCGCTGGACGCGGACGGGCCGATGCTGGCCTTCGAGGTGAACCTGGACGCGCTGCCGGAGCCCAAGCGCAAGGGCGTGAAGACCAAGGCGGCGCTGGAGCTATCGCCCCTGATGCCCCTCAGCCGCGACTTCGCGTTCCTGGTCGCGGCCGACACGCCGGCAGGAGACCTCGTCCGTCCGATCGCCGGCGCCGACAAGGCGCTGATCGAGGCCGTGCGCGTGTTCGACGTCTACGCCGGCCAGGGCGTGCCCGAGGGCCACAAGTCCGTCGCCGTCGAGGTGGTCGTCCAGCCCCGCGAGAAGACCCTCACCGACGCCGAGATCGAAGCGCTGTCGGGCCGCATCGTGGCCGCGGCCGAGAAGGCCGTGGGGGCGAAGCTGAGGGGCTGAGGCCCTGCGGTAGCAGCGCGGCGTTTGACTTACGCGCAGGTCACCGGCGCTCACTGCCCTCCATGGAAGTGAACGGCGTCGCGCACACCTTCGTCACGGCGGGCGATTTCGAGAGGTCGGTGGCCTTCTATCGGCAGCTCCTGCCGTTCCTCGGCATGCGCGAGGTCGCCGACAGCGTGGACACCTACTACTGCGTGGGCGGCCGCACGGGGTTCGGCATCCGCAGGCCCGATCCCGAGCACGCAGGCGCGCGGTTCGTGCAGTTCCGGGTGGGGATGCACCACCACTGCTGGCGGGCGCGCGAGAAGGCCGACGTGGACGCGCTCTACGTCTTCCTGCAGTCGATCGGGGCCAGGATCGTCCATCCGCCGCAGGACGAGCCCTGGGCGCCCGGCTACTACGCCGTGCTGTTCGAGGACCCCGACGGCATCCGCCTGGAGCTCAACCACGTGCCCGGGCGGGGCCTCTTCGACACTCCCACCCAACGCGTCGGCGCGAGCCTGGACGACCGCTAGTGGCCGCGGAGCGGGGCGCCTTCCGATTCAATGGACCGCGGAATACGCGGAAGAACGCGGAATCAACGCCGACGCATTCCGCGCCTTCCGCGGTTCCAGACTGATGAGCCTCCGCTTACGCGGACGCTCGGCAGCGTCAGAACGGGATGATGTTGCGCTTGCGCGTGTAGGCCAGGTAGCCGACGTTCGCGCCCAGGCGCAGGCCGACGCCGGCGCGGATGGGGGCCAGCGTCACGTCCTCGGCGCGCTGGTAGTTCACGCCCAGGCCGCCCACGAGGTAGGCCGAGCCCTCGACGCCGGGGTAGCGCTGGAAGATCACTTCCGGGACCTGCAGGTTGTAGCAGAGGGTGAAGACGCGGCTGGCGTTGCCGCCCCAGTCCCAGCCGATCGACGGGCCCTGCCAGAAGACCTCCATCGGCGGGCGGTCCTTCATGTAGAGCAGGCCGCGGCCATAGCGCAGGCCCAGCACGAACGAGCCCGAGCCTTCCTCGCCGGCGATGTAGGCGGTGGGGCGGCCCTCCTTGGCGAACAGGCGCTCGACGGCGGCGCCGGCGCTCTCGGCGGTCACGCCCAGGAAGTCGGAGACGTTCGTGACGATCTCGTCCTGGCTGTAGGTCTTGGCGCCCGCCGGCTCGCCCGTCGGGCCGGCCGACGGATAGCTGGGCGTGGAGTTCGGCGGCGGCGGCCCTTGAGGAGGCGGGCCTCCGGCCGGCGGCAGCGGCTGGGACTGCACGGTCTGGGCGCGCGCCAGGGCGGGCGCGGTGAGGCCGACGAGGCCCGTGGCGATGAGTGTCCGACGATCCATAGGCGCTGTTCCCGCCTCCCAAACTTCGTGAATCACAATCCGCCCAGCGCCCTTGCATCGCGCACGCCGCATTAATGCTGGATTAACCACGTTCGCCGCCCGCGCCCCCCGCGGCTATGTTGCGCCGCGAGATGTGCTAGACGGGCGCCGCAATGACCACGCCTCTCGACAAGATCCGCAACTTCTCGATCGTCGCCCACATCGACCACGGCAAGTCCACGCTCTCAGACCGCCTGATCCAGGAGACCGGCGGGCTGACGCAGCGCGAGATGACCGAGCAGGTGCTCGACAACATGGAGATCGAGCGCGAGCGCGGGATCACGATCAAGGCCCAGACCGTCCGCCTCGACTACAAGGCCGACGACGGCCAGACCTACGTCCTGAACCTGATGGACACGCCGGGGCATGTGGACTTCGCCTACGAGGTCAGCCGCAGCCTCGCTGCCTGCGAAGGCTCGATCCTGGTGGTGGACGCCAGCCAGGGCGTCGAGGCCCAGACCCTGGCCAACGTCTACCAGGCCATCGACAACAACCACGAGATCGTGCCGGTCCTGAACAAGATCGACCTGCCGGCCGCCGAGCCCGACCGGGTGCGCCAGCAGATCGAGGACGTCATCGGCCTCGACGCCTCGGACGCGGTGGTGTGCTCGGCCAAGTCGGGCGTCGGCATCCACGACGTGCTGGAGGCCATCGTCCACCGGCTGCCGCCGCCGAAGGGCGACGCCGACGCGGCCCTGAAGGCCCTGCTGGTCGACGCGTGGTACGACCAGTACCTGGGCGTGGTCGTGCTCGTGCGGGTCTTCGACGGCACGCTGAAGGTCGGCCAGAAGATCAAGATGATGCAGACCGGCGCGCAGTATCAGATCGACCGGCTGGGGGTGTTCAAGCCCAAGCAGACCGACGTGGCCGAGCTGGGCCCCGGCGAGGTCGGCTACATCACCGCCTCGATCAAGGAGGTCGCCCACGCCGCCGTCGGCGACACCATCACCGACGAGAGGAAGCCGACCGACAAGCCGCTGACCGGCTTCCGCGAGGTGCAGCCGGTGGTGTTCTGCGGCCTCTTCCCGGTGGACGCCGCCGACTTCGAGGACCTGCGCGCCGCGATCGGGCGCCTGCGCCTGAACGACGCCTCGTTCAGCTACGAGATGGAGACGAGCGCCGCGCTGGGCTTCGGCTTCCGCTGCGGGTTCCTGGGCCTGCTGCACCTGGAGATCATCCAGGAGCGGCTGAGCCGCGAGTTCGACCTCGACCTGATCGCGACGGCGCCCTCGGTGGTCTACCGCGTGAAGCTGACCAACGGCGACGAGGTCGAACTGCACAACCCCGCCGACCTGCCCGACCCGGTGAAGATCGACACCATCGCCGAGCCGTGGATCAAGGCCACCATCTTCACCCCCGACGAGTACCTCGGCTCGATCATCAAGCTCTGCCAGGACCGCCGCGGCGAGCAGCGCGAACTCAGCTACGTCGGCAGCCGCGCCATGGTGGTCTACGACCTGCCGCTGAACGAGGTGGTGTTCGACTTCTACGACCGGCTGAAGTCGATCTCGAAGGGCTACGCCAGCTTCGACTATTCCATCGAGGGCTACCGCGAGGGCGATCTCGTGAAGATGTCGATCCTGGTCAACTCCGAGCCGGTCGACGCGCTCTCGATGCTTGTCCACCGCAACCGAGCCGAGATGCGCGGCCGCGGCATGGTCGAGAAGATGAAGGACCTGATCCCGCCGCACATGTTCCAGATCCCGATCCAGGCGGCGATCGGCGGCCGGATCATCGCGCGCGAGACCGTGCGGGCGCTGCGCAAGGACGTGACGGCCAAGTGCTACGGCGGCGACGCCAGCCGCAAGCGTAAGCTCCTCGACAAGCAAAAGGAGGGGAAGAAGCGCATGCGCCAGTTCGGCAAGGTCGAGATCCCGCAGGAAGCCTTCATCGCCGCGCTGAAGATGGACGAGAACTAGGGGAAAGCCATGACGATCTGCCGACGCCTCGTGACCGCAGCACTGCTCGCGGCCGGCCTCATGTCGGCGCCGATGGCCGCCGCGGGCCAACCCGCCGGCGCGCCCGCGGCCACCGCCGAGCGGCCGATCCTGGTGCTCGACCAGGTGCGCAGCGGCCTGATCCCCTCGAAGCTGATGCCTGCGATCCAGCCGCTGAAGACGCTGGAGGAGGTCGAGGCGCTGCTGAGGGCGAACGACCTGGCCTACCGGCGCGGGATCGCGCTCATCGACTCGCGGTCGGCGCCGGCGGAGCTGGTGAAGCTGATCGCCGGCCTGCCGCCGGGCGAGGTGTTCGTCCTGCCCGATGGCGGCGGCGCGACCTTCAACCGGGTCGTCCGCGCGGTGAGCCCGCAGGAGGCCGCCCGGATCGCCCAGCCGCCGCCGGCGCGGCCGCGGACGCCCGCCACCTGAGCGTCGCCACAGGGCCGGCGCGGGGCCGCCGCAATGCCGCCTCAGGCTTGACTACAAGCCCGGCTCCAATCGACTTCAGACCGTTCGGAGGAGGGTTCCCCCCATGCGCAAGCTCATCGTGCTGACCGCGGCCGCCGCCGCGCTTCTCGTCTCTGCCTGCAACACCGTCTCGGGCATCGGGCGCGACGCCCAGGCCGCGGGCCGCGCCGTCACGGGAGCCGCCGAGGACGCCAAGCGATAGCCGCCTGCGCGGCGAATCGTCCGCGAGGGCTTTCGCACCTGCGCGCGGAGGCGCATATGCGCAGGCGATGGCCAACGAGTTCGCGTATCCGCTGTTCCGTTCCGTCGGCCGGGGGCTGACGCACCGTTGCCCCGCGTGCGGCAAGGGCCGGCTCTATGGCCGCTATCTGAAGGTCGAGCCGAACTGCGGCCGGTGCGGCCACGACCTGACGGTCTACCGCGCCGACGACGGCCCGGCATACCTGACGATCCTCCTCGTGGGCCACCTGGTGGTGGCGCCGCTGCTGTTCTTCCCGATCGTCTGGCAGGCCTCGCCGCTCGTGGTGCTGCCGATCGTGCTGGGATGGCTGTCGCTCGTCACCCTGACGGCGCTGCCGCGCATCAAGGGCGGCTGGGTCGGCCTGATGTACGCGTTGCAGTCCACCGACCGCGACCAGCACCTCCACACCGCCGACGCCGCCGACTAGGGCCTTCGGCTTCCCGACCTCGGACCGACCTCGGCGACGAGTGATCCGGCCCCCCGCCGCGGCCTTCCGCCGGAACCCAAGCTTGGCCACGCACGTTCGGTGCGGTCGAGGTCGGGGCCTAGGAGGAGAGACGCCGAAATGCTGGGGACCATTCTCATCATCATCCTGATCCTGGCGCTGCTGGGCGCGCTGCCCACGTGGGGCCACTCGCGGAGCTGGGGCTATTTCCCGAGCGGCGGGCTGGGCCTGGTGCTGATCATCGTGATCATCCTGGTCCTCATGGGCAGGATCTGACGCCCGTCGCGCCGCCCCTCGCACCGGGGCGGGTTTGCCCATAGCATCCCCCCGCCACCGCGCGGGGAGGATGCATGACGGCGACGGAAACCGGGGTCGAGGCGCAGGTCCCGCCGGGAGCTGTGGCCACCGGCCTCACCGCCGGCCAGCGGCTGAAGGCCATCCTGGGCGGCTCGGCCGGCAACCTCGTCGAGTGGTACGACTGGTTCGTCTACTCGTTCTTCGCCGTCTATTTCTCGGCCCACTTCTTCCCCGGCGGCGACGAACTGGCGGGCCTGCTCAAGACCATGGCGGTCTTCGCGGTGGGCTTCTTCGCGCGACCGCTGGGCGCGTGGCTGATGGGTCTCTACGCCGACCGCGCGGGACGGCGCACGGCGCTCACCGCCGCGGTCGCGATGATGTGCGCGGGCTCGCTGATCATCGCGGTGCTGCCGAGCTACGAGGCCATCGGCGTCGCCGCGCCGATCCTGCTGGTGGTCGCGCGCATCCTGCAGGGCCTGTCCGTGGGCGGCGAGTACGGCGCCAGCGCCACCTACCTCTCCGAGATGGCCGGCCGGCGGCGGCGGGGCTTCTGGTCCAGCTTCCAGTTCGTGACCATGGTCATGGGCCAGCTCATCGCGCTCGGCATCCTGTCGCTGCTGCAGAACAGCCTGGAGAAGCCCGAGCTGGAGGCCTGGGGCTGGCGCATCCCGTTCGTCATCGGGGCGCTGCTGGCGGTCGTGGTGTTCTGGATCCGGGCGCGGATGGACGAGAGCCAGAGCTACGAGAACGCCAGGGCCTCGGGCGCCGAGCGGGCGCGGACCATGATGCTGTTCGCGCGCTACCCGAAGGAGACGGTCACCATCCTCGGTTTCACCGCCGGCGGCTCGCTCGCCTTCTACGCCTTCACGACCTACATGCCGAAGTTTCTGACGGCGAAGGCGCACGCCCAGCCGTTCGCGGAGCACACCGCGACCGCCATCACCGCCGGCGCGCTGGTGGTCTACCTGTTCGCCCTGCCGGTCTTCGGCTGGATCAGCGACCACTTCTCGCGGCGCGCGACCCTGTGGCTCGCGTTCGGCGGCGGCGGGCTGGCGGCGTATCCGGCGCTGCAGACGCTCGCGACGACGACCAACCCGTGGCTGGCGTTCGGGCTCGTCTCGCTGCTGGTGGTCCTGCTGTCGGGCTACAATTCGGTCAGCGCCGTGGTGAAGGCCGAGCTCTTCCCCGCCAACGTCCGCGCTCTGGGCGTCGCCCTGCCCTACGGCATCGGCACCGCGATCTTCGGCGGCACGGCCGAGAGCATCGCCATCGCCTTCCAGCGCGCGGGCCATGAAGAGCGCTTCTACGTCTACGTGGCGGCGATGATGGGGCTCGCGTTCCTGACGATCTTCCTGCTGCCCGACAACCGCAAGCACAGCCTGATCCTGGAGGACTGAGCGGGTGAGCACGCTCAACATCGCGGCGCTGTCGCTCTTCGTCTTCGCGTGGATCTTCTACGAGCCGCTGCTGATCGCCTTCGGCAAGCGCCGCGGCGGGGTGCTGAACACCGATCTCGCGGTCATCCGCGTCGCCTGGATGGAGAACATGACCAGCCGCGAGGCGCGGCTGATGGACGGCCAGTTGCTGGGCCAGACGCTGAACTCGTGCTCGTTCTTCGCCTCGTCCAACCTGATCCTGATCGCAGCGGCCGCGGGCGCCCTGTTCGGCGGCCAGCAGACCTTCGCCTCGCTGTCGGCGCTGGAGGTGGTGCATACGTCGTCGCGGCTGCTCTTCGAGCTGCAGCTCGCGCTGGTGGTGGCGTGCCTGGCCCGCGGCCTGCTCGACTTCATCTGGGCCATCCGCCAGATCAACTACTGCCTGGCGGCGCTGGGCGCGACGCCGGAGCCGCTGGCCGAGGACAGCCGCGTCGCCTACGGCGCGGTGCTGGCGCGGCTGCTCAACCCGGCGCTGGGATCGTTCAGCGCGGGCGTGCGCGGCTACTACTTTGCGCTGGCCGCGGCGGCCTGGCTGTTCGGACCCTGGACCTTCATGGCCGCCACCCTCGGCGCCGTGGGCCTGCTGCTCTGGCGGCAGCGCTGGTCGAAGGCGGCGCTTGCGATCCAGGACTTCCGCAAGCTCATCCAGCGCTGATGCTCCCCCTCCGGGGACGCTCGCGGAGCGCGAGGAGATCGCAGCCCACAGGCCCGGCCTGAAACCCCGTTCCCACGCGTCGGATGACCCTCTCCGGCGGCGAGGATCAGAGGCCCAGCTCGGCCCGCAGCTTCTTCGTGAGTTTGGCGGCCATGAGGCTGTGGGCGGTGGCGAGCCAGCCTTGCGCGTCCTCGGGCTCCATGCGCTCCAGGGCGATGTTCACCCAGTGGCCCTTGGCGCAGTACGGGGCCTGCCGGCCGAGGCCGTCGTGGGTCAGCACCTCGAAGCCGATCGGCGTGACCTTGAACGAGAGGCCGTCGCCGCAGATGGCGAACACCTTGCCACCCACCTTGTAGACGTCGGAGGCGCCCCACTGGATCACCTTGGTCGTCGCCGGCATCGCCAGGGCCAGGGCCTCGATCTCCTCGCGCGTCATGCGCCGATCCCGAGCTCGGCGCGGACCTTCCTCGGCAGCTTAGCGGCGACCAGGGCGTGGGCTGTCCTCACCCAGTCGGCCACCTCGGCGGCGTCCTGCGCGCTGAGATCCTCGATGTTCACCCAGTGGGCGCGGGCGAGGTACTTCGACGGCCTGGCGCGGCCGGTGGTGGTCAGGGCCTCGAAGGCGATCTCGGTCGCCTTGAAGCCAAGGTTCGAATAGGCGCCGTTCGTGGCGCAGAACATCTTGCCGGCCACGCAGTAGCAGTGGTCATCGCCCCACTTGATGTCGAGCGCCGCGCCCGGCAGGGCCATGGCGGCGGCGTGGAGCTCGTCCTTCGTCATGCCGAGACGCCGACGCCGATAGGACAGGTGACCCCCGTGCCGCCGATGCCGCAGTAGCCGTGCGGGTTCTTGGCCAGGTACTGCTGGTGGTCGTCCTCGGCGAAGTAGAACGGCCCGGCCGGCGCGATCTCCGTGGTGATGCGCTCGAAGCCCTGCCGGCTCAGCGCGGCCTGGTAGGCCTCGCGCGAGGCCTCCGCCTCGGCGGCCTGGGCGTCGTTCGTCACATAGATCCCCGAACGGTACTGCGTGCCGATGTCGTTGCCCTGGCCCATGCCCTGGGTCGGATCGTGGTTCTCCCAGAACATCTTCAGGAGCTGGCCGTAGGTGACGGCCCGCGGGTCGTAGACCGCGAGCACCGACTCCGCGTGGCCCGTGCCGCCCGAACAGACCTCCTCGTAGGTCGGATTGGGGCTGATCCCCTGCTGGTAGCCCACCGCGGTCACCCAGACGCCCGGCGCCTGCCAGAAGATCCGCTCGACGCCCCAGAAGCAGCCCATGGCGAAGCAGGCGCTCTCCAGCGCGGCGGGATAGGGGCCCTTCAGCGGCCGGCCGTTGACGAAGTGGCGCTCGGCGGTGGGGATCGCGTGCGGGCGGCCCGGGAGCGCGGTCTCGACGGTGGGCAGGACCAGGGATTTCCTGGGAAGAAGCATCGGTCGCCTCCGGAAGCGGGGTGTCGGGCGTAGAAAGAAAACGAACGGCGTTCTGCGCGCTTGCCAAGCCTAGCTGATCCGGCGCGACAATGGCGTTAGAATGGCGCCCGGCGATGCGCGGCGACAACTCGCAAGGAGGATGCGGGATGCGGCTCTTCAGGACCCTCTTGGTGGCGGGCGCGCTCGCCACGATCGCGGCGGCCGGTCTCGGCGCCGCAGGCGCGATGGCCGCGGGCGGCGGCGGCGGGGGCGGCGGTGGGGGCTCGATGCCCTCCGCCAGCGGCGCCAGCTACGACCCGGCCGAGGAGTACGCCAAGGCGATCAAGGCCATCCAGGCCAAGGAATACAAGAAGGCCGCCGTGGCCGCAGGCCGGGTGACCGACGCGGCGCCGAAGAGCGTCGACGCGTGGCGGCTGCTGGGCGTGGCCCAGGCCGGCGCCGAGAACTGGAAGGGCGCCCGACGCGCCTACGAACGCGTCGTGAGGCTCGACCCCGACGATCTGGCGGGCCGCGCGGGGCTCGGGATGGCGCTGGGCAACCTCAAGGATCCCAAGGCCCGCGAACAGCTCGACTGGCTGAAGGCCAAGGCGGCCAGTTGCGGAGCCGATTGCGCGACCGTGAAGGCGCTGGCCGCCGAGGTCGAGAAGTCGATCGCCGGCGGCGGCTCGCCCGCGGCGAGCGCGGCGCTCGAGGGCGGCTCGCTGATCTTCGCCGACGCCGGCGACCACGCCTATGTCGAGGCCGTCAGCCTGATCAACGAGAAGCGCTACGACGACGCCCTGGCCTCGCTGGACCGGGCCCGCAGGGCCTTCGGACCGCACCCGGACGTGCTCACCTACCAGGGCTACGCCTGGCGCAGGAAGGGCGCGCTCGACAAGGCGGAGAGCTATTACCGACAGGCGCTCGCCATCGCGCCGGACCATCGCGGGGCCACGGAATACTATGGCGAGCTGAAGGTTGAACGCGGCGACCGGGCCGGGGCGCAGGCGATGCTGGCGAGGCTGGACCGCATCTGCGCCTACGGCTGCGCCGAGGCGGAGGAGCTGCGCCGTTGGATCGACGCCGGCGGCGAGCCGGGGCGCTAGGCCTCCTCCTGACGCTGGCGGCGGGCGGGGCGCTCGCCGCCGACGCCGCGCCGCCGCTGAGGGCGATGCGCTGGCTTCCGCACGGCGCCGACGCCGCGGCCGCCCTCGCCCGGCAACCGGCCGAGTGCCTGCGCCTGCCCGCCGATCCGGGGGCGAGGCTGGCCGTCGAGGTGGGCCGCGCGGCGTTCCGCACGCCGCTGCTGCTGGGCGGCCAGGCGGCGCGGGCGGGACTCAGTTGCGAGGCCTGCCATCGCCAGGGTCGCGGCAACCCCGACTTCCGGTTCCCCGGCGCCTCCGGCGTCCCGGGCACGGCGGACGTGACGCTGTCGCTCTTCTCCAGCCGCCGCGGCAACGGCGTGGACGACCCCCGGCCGATCCCCGACCTGACCGCGCCGCGCGACCGCCTGAAGGTGGCGGCCGCCGACCTGCCCGGCTTCATCCGCGGCCTGGTCGTCGAGGAGTTCGACGGCCCCGAGCCCTCCGCCGCCACGCTGGCGGGGCTCGCCGCCTACGTCCGCGCGCTCGACCCCGCCGCCTGCCCGGCCGGCGACGCGGCGTCCGTCCGGGTCGGCGTCGGCGGCCTGATGGCCGACGCGCGCCGCGCGCTCGCCGCGGGCCGCGCCACGCTGGCCGGGGGCGACGGGCCGACCACGGTCCTGATGGTCGCCGCCGCCCGCGCCCGGCTCGGCCTGATCGACGAGCGCTATGCAGGCCTGCCCGCCGAACGCGCGCGCCTGCGCGCCGCCGACGCGGGGCTTGCCGCCCTGCAGGCCGCCGTCCGCGACGGCCGCCGCGAAGCCGCCGCCGCGATGCTTGAGCGCTGGGTAGCCGCCTCGCGTCCGCTGGAAGCGCGCCTGCGCGCCAGCGAGGCCGGCTCGCTCTTCGACCCGGCCCGGCTGAACGTCGCGGCCAACCGCCGCTTGCCGCCCCGCCCCTCCTGACGGTATATGCCCGCCTTCCGCGCGAGGGGCCCGGCTCCAGCGGCGCGTGGTGAGGTGGCCGAGTGGTTGAAGGCGCACGCCTGGAACGCGTGTATAGGGGAAACTCTATCGAGGGTTCGAATCCCTCTCTCACCGCCACCTAGTCCGCGAAGTCGTCTCTGTTCTAGACTAGTCAGCGCCTGAATGCGTCCACCGCCACCGACCCCCTTGTATTCGCTCCGCTTTTCGGAGGTCGAGGGACGAAGATTCGAAGCATCGGCAGACTTGTCGGAACTCCACCAAGTTCAGACTGGTCGCGCCCAATTCCCAGTTATCGGCAATTTCTGTCTCCGGTTGATCCGCGCGGCGGAATCGACCCGACATGTCGGATATGGCTCCCTCGAGCATCCTGAAGCTGCTGCCTGCGGAATTTGATCGAGCCTTACAGACCGCCATCGCCGCCCCTCCGATTTCGCATAAAATCCGATAGAGGGAGCCGAGATAGGTCAGCTTTCAACTGGGAGCGACGCGCCAGACGCTTGGGTACGAAGTTCATCGCTGGTGTACCAGCGGACACCGTGAAATCTCGCATCTTCCGCCAGAGCGATGCCGAGACGGAGCAGAACATCCAGATAGGCTTGGTGGTGCCGACCGAAGGCGCTGGCGATCCATGAATTCTGTTCGAGCACCATTGTGTACTTGTCGATCAGCGTAATTTGGCACCACAGACGTCGGCGCTGCTCGCCCGCGATGATGTCGAGTTCCCAGCCGTTCTCGTGGGCATAGATTGGTTCGCTCACCTCACAGCCGCACCCAATGAGTAAGTCAGCAATGACCTTCGCGGCGCTCTGCCCGCCGAACCGAACGATTTGCGCGCCGTCCTCGATCTGATCGTGCGGTAAGTCGATCGTGAACGTAGCCCACGGTCTAACCCTCATCTGCGTGGCCGCTCGCCGTCGATCTGATCAACAAGCGCGCCTGCACCAACCACACCGCTGCCGGCGGCGGCCTTCAGGGGCGCCGGCGCGCCATACCAGAGCCGACCGAGCCGATCATATTTCTCCCAGCCGAGCGGATCGCCACTCCAACTCCCCCCGCCGAATTCGGCGGGTATGCTTCCCCCCCGGTACTTGGGATCAACCTTGAAGTGGAGCTCCAGCATGTCGCCCGTGCTGATGCCTTCGGGCTTCAGCAAGAAGAACGGGCTGTCACCAATTGCCGGAGGAACGCGACCGCCGCCGAGCCAAGGCGGCAGCTTCGTTCGCCGCGGGAGATAGTGATGGCCGATGCCGGTGTAGGGCGTGGCGAAGTAGTCCGCGAGTCCGGGAGACACGCCGCGGGCAATCCACTTTTCAGCGCCCTGCGCCTCTGCCGCCTTCGCCAGGCGCGTGAGCCCCTTCGCTTGAGCGCCTCCGTAGAACAGTGATCCGACGTCGAACAGGAACTCGCCCTGATTGAGGCCCAGATTCGCTTGGCGTCGCATCTCGCTTGAGAAGGTACTCGCGGGCGGGCTGGCCTGAGGATTCAGACGAACGTTTTGACGTTCGAGTACGTCTCGTCCGCCGTTGATGGCTGATTGAGGATCAGCGACCGCATTCCCGACTCCGGTGATGAGACCATCCGCTGTCTGGAACACCTTGTCCCATGCAGCTTCTCCGCGCGGGCTGTGCTCCGCGTCATAAGGATCAAATAGTCGCGACGCGAACAGGACCCCACCAGCAACATCCCTCGCCGTATCCCAAGCGCCTCGCGCCGCTCCCGGCACAAGACTCGCGTATCGCACCATGTCGCCAGCGACGCCCTTGGCCGCCGGGCTTCGATCAAGCCAGTTCTCACCGCGACGAGGACTAGGTGTGAGGTCTCAATAGGTTGTCCATCCGGTCGGGACCGGGAAGGCTGGTGTTGCGAAGACTCAGCTGATCTCGGGGGACCGGATGAACCTGCATAGGAATGCCTGCACGACGCCTGCCAGTCGAGCCGCGATGGTG
>NZ_JAEUMO010000256.1 GCF_016793285.1 Phenylobacterium sp. | reverse complement strand
GACCTTCCCGAACGCCCGCTACCTGATCGGCCGCACCGAGTACGCGCACTGGAAGGCCGAGGAGGAGGGCATCGAGGACACCTCGACGTCCTACTTCCACGACAGCGTGAAGCCCGTCTGGGACGCCGGCCTCGTCGACCTCGTGGCGACCGACCACAAGGTCTGCGACGAGGTGAGCCTGGAGCCGACGCTGGGCCACACGCCCGGCCACGTCTCGATCCGCATCCGCTCAAAGGGCGAGGACGCCCTCATCACCGGCGACTTCACCCACCATCCCTGCCAGATGGCCCGTCCGCACTGGGCCGCCGAGGTCGATTTCGACAAGGAAGCCTCCACCGCCACCCGCAAGCGCGTCTACGGCGCGCTCGCCGGCACCAGCACCCTCGTGATCGGCACCCACTTCGCCGCCCCGTGCGCGGGACACGTCGTGGCCGACGGGGATGCGTGGCGGTTGGAGGTCTGAGGCCTACTCGGGCGGCGCCGGCGCCGGGCGCGCGCCAGCGCCGTGGGCCTGAATCTGACGCCAGACCGGCAGGAACAGGTACGCGCTCGCCTTCTGATCCTTGATCGGCATGAAGACGACGGCTGTGGTGCGATCCTGGCCGCAGAGCGTGATCGGCCAGACCTCGACCCAGGCGCGCGCGAGGTCCAGGCGATCGCGCTGCGCCTCGACGTCAGCGGGCAACTCCAGGGCGATGCGGCCGGCGGCGGAGCGCGGCGTCGCCCCGCCGGGCGGCGGCGCGTCCACGTGACCCGGCCGGGCCGCGACGTACACGTCGGCCATGCGGCGTTCCTGACAGCCCGCGGGAAGGTCCACCGCCGCCTGCGCCATCGCGGCCGGCAGCGTGCTCTGCTGCAGCGGCATGTCGGCGAAGGACTCGCCCGGGAGCCCGAAGGTCATCCGCCAGGGCGGCGACCCGCCAGTCCGGCCGACGTTTAGATTCTGTACGCTGCTGCGACCGCAGCCGGTCAGTTTCACGCGTTCCCGCACGGCCAGGAAATCAGGGCGATCGGCGATCTTCACCGGCTGTCGCCACAGATGCTCGATGCCGGCGGCTTCGCACGGCGGCGCACCGCTGAAACTCGCGTCGGCCGCCCGCGCCGTTCTGAGGATCATGCTCTCATACGCTGCCGCCTCGCCGTCCTGGACGAGGCCGTCCGGCAGAGCCGCCAGTGCAGCGGCCAACACAGCAGCGATCATAGCGAGCCCCCCAGCCGGCGGCGGGACGCTACGCCAGTCAGCCCCCCAGCGCGAGCCCGCCGTCGACCTTCAGCACCTGCCCGGTCGTGTAGCCGCCGCGCATCAGGTAGAGGTACGCCTCGGCCGTCTCCTCGACTTCGCCGATGCGGGGGATGAGCTGGCGGGCGGTGCGCTTGGCGAACTCGGCCTCGCGGTTCTCTTCCGGGATGGAGTCCCAGACGCCCGTCCGGATCAGGCCGGGGCACACGCAGTTCACCCGCACCGGCGCCAGCTCCACCGCCAGCGCGCGGGTCATGAACTCGATCCCGCCCGCCATCGCCGACGAGATCACCGCCCCCTTGGCCGGCTTGTGCGCGACCATGCCGTTGGTGAGCGTGAGCGAGCCGCCGGGCGGCAGCGTCTTCACGCCGTGCTTGGCCAGCGCCAGCGCGCCCCAGAACCGCACCGAGAACACCGCCGCCGCCGCGGCGAGGTCGGCGTCGGCCAGCGGTCCGCGCCGGGGCCCGCCCCAGTCGCCGGCGGTGGTGGCGATGTGGTCGAAGCTCCTGCCGTCCAGGAACCGCGCCACCGACGTCTCGTCGGTCACGTCCAGCACGCCGGCCTCGGCGCCGATCCTGTCGGCCGCCGCGCGCACCCGCTGCGCGTTGGTGGAGGCCACGGTGACGACCGCGCCCTCGCGCGCCGCGCCCTCGGCCACGGCGAACCCGATCCCGG
>NZ_JAEUMO010000227.1 GCF_016793285.1 Phenylobacterium sp. | reverse complement strand
CAGTTGGCGCCCGCCAGCGCCCTCACCGCCAAGCGCTGACGCGCCCGACGACCCATGACCCCTTCCGACCTGTCATTCTACCGCCCGAACGTGGGCGTGGTGCTCTTCCACCCGGACGGCCGCGTCTGGCTCGGCAAGCGCCGCAAGACCGAGGGCCCGCATTGCTGGCAGTTCCCGCAGGGCGGCGTCGACGACGGGGAGGACCTGGAAGCGGCCGCGCGCCGCGAGCTCCGGGAGGAAACGGGCGCGACATCGGCGACCTACCTCGGCCGAACCGACGGCTGGCTCACCTACGACTATCCGCCGCTGGTGGCGCGGGAGTTCTCGCGCGGCTGGAGGGGGCAGAAGCAGGTCTGGTTCGCGCTGCGCTTCGACGGCGACGACGCCGAGTTCGACCTGGCCTCGCACCACCAGCAGGAATTCGACGCCTGGCGCTGGGGCTACCTGGCCGAGGCGCCGGAGTTGATCGTCCCGTTCAAGCGCGCGACCTACGAGGCGGTCGCCCAGACCTTCGCGTCATTTGCCGCGACCGCGAGCCCCACGGCCTGATTCCTGCACGCCGCCTTCGGACTTCGGTCTACAGTACGAGCGACGCCCGGGCGGGCGTTCGGGGGACAGCATGCCGATCGTTGTGATGGTTCACGGCGCCTTCTGTGGCGGCTGGGCCTTCGAGGCCTTCCGCGAGCCGTTCGAGGCGCGCGGCTGGACCGTCCATGCGCCGGACCTGCCGGGCCACGGGCCGGACGGTTCGGTGGCGGGCCTGTCCATGCGCGACTATGCGCGGGCGGTCGTCAAGCTGAGCGAGACCCTGCCCGAGCCTCCCGTGCTGCTGGGCCACTCGATGGGGGGACTCGTCTGCCAGCTCGCGGCGCGGCAGATGCGCCCGAGGGCTTTGGCGCTGCTCGCGCCATCGGCGCCCTGGGGCGTGCCGGGTTCCAGCGTCGAGGAGGCGATCACGGCGTTCGGCGTGCAGATGGTGGACCCGTTCTTCTCGGGCGCGGTGCCGGCGGACCGCCACCTGATGCGCCACCACAGTCTCGACCGCGTCGCCAGGCCGGGGCGCGACGCCATCCTCGAGCGCCTGCGGCCCGAGAGCAGCCGCGCGGTGCGCGAGGTGCTGAACTGGTGGCTGGATCCCTTCATGACCACCAGCGTCGGACCGGGTCCGCTGCCGTGCCGCTCGCTGGCGCTCGCCGGCGACCGCGACGTCGTCCATCCCGCGGCCACCATCCGCCAGACCGCAGAGCGCATCGGGGGCCGCTTCCAGGCGCTGCCCGGCATGAGCCACTGGCTGATCGGCGAGGAGGGCTGGGAAGAGGTGGCCGAGATCGTCCTGGACTGGCTCGACGCCGAGGTCCGGGTCGACGCCTAAGCGCGGTTGCGGGTCAGCGCCCAGCGGGCGAGGCCGAACGCGGCGACCAGCGCCCAGGCGCCTTCCATCACCGTCGCCGAGAGGTTGAAGTCGCCGGCCAGCAGCGAGGCCAGGATCAGGCTCGCGCCGATCAGGTTGGCGAGCAGCGAAAGGGGCTGGTTGGCGTCCAGCCGGCCCATCGCCGCGGCCGCATAGGCCACCAGGATCATCAGCACGCCGACGAGGCCGACGGCGTCGAGCACGTTCAGCAAAAGTGGACCCCACTTTTGCGCCCGGAATGCGTGCTCGTCTCTTGGCGATGCGCCACCCGGGCGGCGAACCGGTGTCCACCTCGCCTGGTGGCGCGCAGCGCGCTCATTACAGCGTGCGTTCCTGATACTGCATCGTGCCGGTGTCGAACTTGGCCGACAGCGGGCTGTCGTCAGGCTTGCGCACGGTCGAGAAGTTCAGGCCCACCGACCTGTTCTGCTCAAGGTACTCCCACGAGCGGCGCACGCGCTTCAGGCCGTCCGGATCCTGCGGCTGGGTGTAGTTGGCGGTCGGGTCCAGCGGCGGCTGATGCACGAACGACCACACGTTCAGCGACTTGGCGATGTCGACGTCGGCGCCCATCGCGTAGCGGAGTTCGACGTTGCAGACGGTCTTGTTCGAGCCTGTCGGGAAGACGATCACCTGCGAGGCCTTGTTGTCGGCGTTGAACTGCCGGCTCCAGGTCTGGTCGCGGCGGTTCATCTTGAAGCCGTTGGCCTTGGCGATCGCGTCCAGAGACTGGCCGCGCACGACCGGCACGCAGACCTTCTCGATGACCTGGATCGCGTCGAAGCCCGGGCCGGACGTGGGCAGGGTCGGCGGCGGCGGCGCGGGCGTTTCCACGGTCGGCGCCGCAGCTTCCGCGGCCGGCGGAGCCGGAGCTGCGGCCGGGGCGGGAGGGGCCGCCGGCTGGGCGGCCGGCTGAGCGGCCGGGTCCTGAGCGTAGGCCGCGCCGGCGAGGCCGGCGGTGACGAGAAGGCTCGAGAGGGCGAGGCGCATGTTCAAAAACCCCTGACTAGGCTGGGCATAGAACTTGGTCATAACGCCCTATGCAAGGCCCGAAGACGGCCAATTTACGGCAGTCAAATTAATCCCTGTTCAGGCAGCTTCCCGAGCGTGCTCCGCGAGGATCGTGAGCCCCTCGGGCGTTACGTCGGCGAAGCCCCCCCGCACCTCGTAGGTCACGACCCGGCCGTCGGCATGGACCCGCACGGGGCCTTCCTTGAGCGCGGTCATGAACGGCGCGTGGCCGGCCAGGACCCCGAAGTCGCCTTCGGAGCCCGGCGCATCCACCTGGTCCACCAGGCCCGAGAACAGCTCCCGTTCCGGCGAGACCAGGGAGAAGTGCAGCTTCTCGGCCATCGGTCTCAGGCTTCCGCAGCGAGGGCTTCGGCCTTGCGGACCGCGTCCTCGATCGTGCCGACGTTGTAGAAGGCAGGCTCGGGCAGGTGGTCGTACTCGCCGTCGACCACCGCCTTGAACGAGCGGATGGTGTCTTCGAGGCTGACCAGAACGCCGGGCGTGTTGGTGAACTGCTCGGCCACGTGGAAGGGCTGCGAGAGGAAGCGCTGGATCTTGCGCGCCCGGGCCACGATCAGCTTGTCCTCTTCCGACAGCTCATCCATGCCGAGGATGGCGATGATGTCCTTCAGCGCCTTGTACTGCTGCAGCGTCTCCTGCACGCGGCGGGCGACCTGGTAGTGCTCCTCGCCGATCACCAGCGGGTCCATGATCCGCGAGGTGGAGTCGAGCGGGTCCACGGCCGGGAAGATGCCCTGGGCGGCGATGTCGCGGCTGAGCACGGTCGTCGCGTCCAGGTGGGCGAACGAGGTGGCCGGCGCCGGGTCGGTCAGGTCGTCGGCGGGCACGTAGATGGCCTGCACCGAGGTGATCGAACCCTTCGAGGTCGAGGTGATGCGCTCCTGCAGGTTGCCCATCTCCGTGGCCAGCGTGGGCTGATAGCCCACGGCCGAGGGGATGCGCCCCAGCAGCGCCGACACTTCCGAGCCCGCCTGGGTGAAGCGGAAGATGTTGTCGATGAAGAGCAGAACGTCCTTGCCTTCCTGGTCGCGGAAGTACTCCGCCTGGGCCAGGCCGGTGAGGGCGACGCGGGCGCGGGCGCCCGGGGGTTCGTTCATCTGGCCGTAGACGAGGGCGCACTTGGAGCCTTCGGTCGAGCCGTTGTTGTGCTTCGGGTCCACGTTCACGTTGGACTCGATCATCTCGTGATAGAGGTCGTTCCCCTCGCGGGTCCGCTCACCGACGCCGGCCAGCACGGAATAGCCGCCGTAGGCCTTGGCGATGTTGTTGATGAGCTCCTGCATGGTCACGGTCTTGCCCACGCCGGCGCCGCCGAACAGGCCGATCTTGCCGCCCTTGGTGTAGGGGCAGAGCAGGTCGATCACCTTGATGCCGGTGACGAGCACTTCGGCGGAGGTCGACTGCTCGGCGAACGAGGGCGCCTCGCGGTGGATCGGGCTGGTGAAGGTCAGCGGGATCGGGCCGGCCTCGTCGATCGGGTCGCCGATGACGTTCATGATGCGGCCCAGCGTGCCGGGGCCGACGGGCACCATGATGGGCTTGCCGGTGTCGACGACCGGCTGGCCGCGGGTCAGGCCCTCGGTCGTGTCCATGGCGATGGCGCGCACGGTGTTCTCGCCGAGGTGCTGGGCGACCTCGAGGACCAGACGGAAGGGCTCGCCCGTCCGCTGGTCGGTGTTGGTTGTCTCGAGCGCGTTCAGGATCGCGGGCAGGTGACCCTCGAACTCCACGTCGACGACGGCGCCGATGATCTGCACCAGCTTGCCGGTGGCGCCGGCCTGGGCGGTGGTCGCCTTCGGGGCGGCGGCGGACTTGGCCGGCGCGCGCTTGGCCGGAGCCTTCGCGGGGGCCTTGGCGGCGGGCTTTTTGGCGGTGGTCGTGGCCATCGTTCTCTCTCGTATGATCGGTCTAGATCGCTTCGGCGCCGGAGATGATCTCGATCAGCTCCTTGGTGATCTGCGCCTGGCGGGCTCGGTTCATTTGCAGGGTCAGCGCCGAGATCATGTCGCCGGCGTTGCGGGTGGCGTTGTCCATCGCCGTCATCTGGGCGGCGAAGAACCCAGCCTGGTTCTCCAGCATGGCGGAGAAGATCTGGGTGGTGATGTTGCGCGGCAGGAGGTCGGCGAGGATGGTCGCTTCGTCCGGCTCGTACTCGTAGGACGCGCCCTTCAGGTCGATGGGCGTCGCGCCGGCGGCGACCTCGGCCGGGATCAGTTGGCGCGCGGTCGGGGTCTGGGTGACGACCGACTTGAACTGGCTGAAGAAGAGCGTGACGACGTCGACGTCCCCGCCCTCGAACATCTCCTGCACCTTGGCCGACACGGCTTCGGCGGCGCGCAGCGACGGGTTCGCGCCCACCTCGTAGGTCTCGACCAGGCGCGTGGCGTGCAGCCTACGCAGTTGGTCGCGGGCCTTGCGACCGGCGGTGATGATCCTGACGTCCTTCCCGGCGGCCAGGAGGCCGTCGATGTGCTGGCGCGCGGCGCGCACGATCGAGGAGTTGAACCCGCCCGCGAGGCCGCGGTCCGAGGTGGCGACGACCACCAGGTGGCGCTGGTCCGAGCCGGTGCCGACCAGCAGCTTCGGCGCGCCGTCGCCGCTGACGCCGGCGGCCAGGTTGGCGATCACCGCCGCCATGCGCTGGGCGTAGGGGCGCGAATCCTGCGCGGCGTTCTGCGCACGGCGCAGCTTCGCCGCCGCCACCATCTGCATCGCCTTCGTGATCTTCTGGGTGGATTTCACCGCAGCGATCCGATTGCGCATCTCCTTGACGCTGGCCATACGCCGTCAAGCCTTCCTGAAGAGCCACCAGGTGCTGTCGTCCATCACGGTCGTCCTTCGCCAGAAGAACCCGTAGTCGACCAGCACGAGGTCGGGGAAATTGTCGAGGTAGAGCGACCCGAAGTCGTTCTTGAAGAGCAGGTCCGTCTCACCGCGGTAGGGGATCGTCTCGGCCTTGGGCGAGAAGTATTCCGCGCAGAAGACGTACTTCGACGAGACACGGTGGATCTCGCGCATCGTCCGGTCGAGCAGGCTGGGATCGACGTGGATCAGCACGCCGGACGTGAAGGCCAGCTCCACCGCGCCGTCGGCCAGCGGGATCTCGTGGCCGAAGCCTTCGATCACGCGGTCGGCGGACAGGATGCCGTCCTCGACCAGGCGCCTGCGCGCGGCCGGGTTCGGCTCGATGCCCCAGAGGTCCATGTCGGCGATGGCCTGGATGCCCTGCAGGTTGAGGCCCACGTTCGGACCCACCTCCAGCGCCGACTTCGGCATGTCGCCGACGACCGTGCGGAACACCTCGCCCCAGACGCGCGCGCGGCCGCGGACGGCGTCGGTCGTACGGACGTTGCGGTCCGTGTACCGATCGCCGAACTCGCCCGACCAGGCGTCCAGCGCTTTGGGTTGATCCGCGGCCATCCGTCTCAAGCTTAGGCGAAGGTGTCCGCGAACGCGCCGAGGACCGACTTCAGGCGGTCTTCCACCGGGCCGAGGTCCTTCTTGGTGCGGATCTCGTCCAGCAGGTCCTGATGCTTGCCGTGCAGGTGGCTGAGCAGTTCGCGCTCGAAGCGGCCGACCTGGGCGGTCGCGACCTTGTCGAGGTAGCCGCGGGTGCCGGCGTAGATCACCGCCACCTGCTCCTCGACGGCCAGCGGCGCGTACTGCGGCTGCTTCAGGAGCTCGGTCAGGCGCTCGCCGCGGGCCAGCATGCGCTGCGTGGCGGCGTCGAGGTCCGAGCCGAACTTCGCGAACGCGGCCATTTCCCGGTACTGGGCGAGCTCGCCCTTGATCGGGCCGGACGCGGCCTTCATCGCCTTGATCTGCGCCGACGATCCCACGCGCGACACCGAGATGCCCACGTTCACGGCGGGGCGGATGCCCTGGAAGAAGAGGTCGGTCTCGAGGAAGATCTGGCCGTCGGTGATCGAGATCACGTTGGTCGGGATGTAGGCTGACACGTCGTTGGCCTGGGTCTCGATGAGCGGCAGGGCCGTCAGCGAGCCGGCGCCGTTGTCCTCGTTCAGCTTCGCCGCGCGCTCCAGCAGGCGGCTGTGCAGGTAGAACACGTCGCCCGGATAGGCTTCGCGGCCCGGCGGGCGGCGCAGCAGCAGCGACATCTGACGGTACGCGACGGCCTGCTTCGAGAGGTCGTCGTAGATGATGACGGCGTGCATGCCGTTGTCTCGGAACCACTCGCCCATGGCGCAGCCGGCGAACGGCGCGAGGAACTGCAGCGGGGCCGGCTCGGAGGCCGTGGCCGACACGACGATCGTGTAGTCGAGCGCGCCGCGCTCCTCGAGCGTCTTGACGATCTGAGCCACCGTCGAGCGCTTCTGCCCGATGGCGACGTAGATGCAGTAGAGCTTGGCCTTCTCGTCGTCGGCGGCGTTGACGCTCTTCTGGTTCAGGATGGTGTCGATCGCCACGGCGGTCTTGCCGGTCTGGCGGTCGCCGATGATCAGCTCGCGCTGGCCGCGGCCGATCGGGATCAGGGTGTCGATGGCCTTCAGGCCGGTCTGCACCGGCTCATGCACCGACTTGCGCGGGATGATGCCCGGGGCCTTCACGTCCACGCGGCGGCGCTCGGCCACGTTCTGGAGCGGGCCCTTGCCGTCGATCGGCTCGCCCAGCGGGTTGACGACGCGGCCCAGCAGGCCACGGCCGACCGGCACGTCCACGATCTCGCCGAGGCGGCGGACCTCGTCGCCTTCGCGGATGGCGCGGTCTTCGCCGAAGATCACGACGCCGACGTTGTCGCGCTCCAGGTTCAGGGCCATGCCCTTCACGCCGGCGGAGGGGAACTCCACCATTTCACCGGCCTGGACGTTGTCGAGGCCGAAGACGCGGGCGATGCCGTCGCCGACGCTCAGCACGGAGCCGACGTCCGATACGTCGGCTTCTTCACCGAAGTTCGCGATCTGCGACTTGAGGATGGCCGAAATCTCGGCGGCGCGGATATCCATCGTTCTTACGCTCTCTTGAGGGCGAATTTCAGGGAGTCGAGCTTCGACTTCAGCGAAGCATCGAAGAGGCGGGAGCCGACCTTCACCTTGATCCCGCCCAGGAGGGCCGGATCGACGCGGGTCGTGATTTCAGGGTCCTTGCCCAGCGATTGGCGGAGCGCCGCGGCGACGCCCTTGGCCTGGGCGGCCGTGAGCGGGACCGCGGTGGTCACCTCTGCCGAGACGGCGCCGCGGGCGGCGGCCGACAGCCTGGCGTAGGCGTCGATGACGTGGGGCAGGGCGGCGGCGCGGCCGTTCGAGGCCAGCAGGCCCAGGAACTTCAGCGTCGTCATGTTGAACCTGGCCTTGGCGCCCAGGGCGACCAGGCCCTTGCCCTTGTCGTCGGCGCTGAAGGTCGGCGAGCCGATCAGGGTCCGCAGCTCCTTGGAGTCCGCGATCGCGGCCTTCAGGGATTGCAGGTCCTTCTCGACGGCGGCGACGTTCTTCTCATCGGTCGCCAGATCGAAGAGGGCTTGGGCGTATCTGAGGCCCACATTCGCTGCGCTGGAGTCGTCTGCCACTAGTGTCCGCCCGGGTCGTATGTCGCGAGCCGCAAACGGACCGGTCCGCTGCGACTAAAGGCTTGAAAGCGCTTGAGAAAAGCACGCAGACACTAGGGTCGCTTACGACCCCCTGTCCAAAGCCGCGCGCTCACTAGCACGGGGCGTTGTGCGCCGCAACCGAGAGGGACGAGGGCTAACCTAAGGGAAGTCGCGGCTAGTCGTTTGCGGCCGGTGATCCCAGCCAATCCTCGCGGCCGTGCCGAAGACGAAGGATGAGAACGTCGTCGCCGTCCGCTCGGTAGACGATCACGTGCGCCTTGAAAGGGTGGACCCTCACCGGGCGCCGGAATTCCGTTCGATCACGCGCGATGCGGGGGTTGGCGGCGAGCAGATCGAACGCATCGTAGAGGTCGGCGAGATAGCGATCGGCCTGAGCTTCACCGAACATCGCCTCGCCTGCAGGTAGACGTCGATGATATCCTGCGTTGCCGGCTTGCTGATCCTATAGACCACGGCGTGCGCGAGCTTGTTGTCGCGCCTCGGCGAGGATTTCGTCGAGGCTTCGGTCGCTCACGCCGCCCGCCTCCGCCTCGTCGATCAGGCGCTGCATGTTGGCGATCTTGTCCGCCCGCTCCTGGTCGCGGCGGATGAGGTCGCGGACATAGTCGCTGACGTTGCCGTATCGGCCGGTGCGGGTCTGGCTCTCGACCCATTCCTTCATCGCGTCGGGCAGAGAGACGTTCATCGTGGCCATGCGCCGGATACTGGCGTGATGGCAAAGATTGTCAACAGCCCGATCCGGGCCTCATGAGCAAAAAAGAAGCCCGCGGGTTTCCCCGCGGGCCAGGCGTGACAGAAGCTCGACTAGAGAGCTGCTGGGAGTCCGTGGGCCTACTGCTTCGCGAGCGTGGTCGAGCCGGCCTTGGCGACGGCCTTGGCGTTGCAGTCGGCGAGCTTGGCTTCGTCGAGCGACTTGCGGCCGTCGAACGCGGCCACGACGCCCACCTTGTCGGCGATCGTCCTGCAGGTGGAGACGGCGAAGGTCTGCGAGGTCGGCGCGACCGCGACGCAGGCGTCGCCGTCGCAGTTGAACATGGCGCCGCCGGCGATGAACTTGGTCTTCGCCGCGACGGGCGAGGCCAGCTTGGCGGTGACGGCGTCGGCGGCCAGAGCCTGGCCGGCGGTGAGGGAGGCGAGGGCGGCGCAGGCCGCAAGGATTTGGAGCTTCATTGAGCCCTCCAGCATTCGGGGAGTTGTCAGCATCAAGGATTTGACTACCGGCTCGGCCCGCCGCGTTTGGGTCGCCGCCGGGTATCCCCTCCCGTTGGCGCACGTCGAACTGAGCGATGTAAAGATAACGGTGTTAAGATCGGTCGTGCAACTGCAAAATGTTCTATAGCGCTATGCGGGAATGCAGAGCCGATCTGCGACGATCGACGCTTCATCGACCCTCCGCCCTCGAAACGCCGCGGTTCGCGGACACCCGTTCATGTCCCGTCAACCATGTTGGGCGTTCCGTCGGCCTTGGCTAGGAGCAAGGCCGTCCAGGACGGTCGCGAGCGGTTAGGAAGAACATCCGAATGGCCAATGCGCAGCCGCCGGGCCGCGGGCGCCAGAAGCCTGAGCGCGCCAGGCGCACGGTCCTGCAGGGGCTGATCTACTGGACGCTCGTGCTCGGCGTCTGGGGGCTGATCTTCGTGGTCGCCTTCTTCGCGGTGTTCGCGGTCGGCCTTCCCGACACGTCCAAGCTCTACGAGGTCAAGCGCCAGCCCTCGATCAGCTACCTCGACCAGTCGGGCGGCCTCATCGCGGTGCGCGGCAGCCAGTACGCGCCGCCGGCCGACCTCGACCGGCTTCCGCCCTACGTGCCCAAGGCCTTCGTCGCGATCGAGGACCGCTGGTACTACTGGCACTTCGGGTTCAACCCTTGGGGCATCGCGCGCAGCCAGATCTACAACATGCAGCACAAGGGCGAGGGCGGGCCGTTGCGGGGCGGGTCGACCATCACCCAGCAGCTTGCGCGCAACCTCTTCCTGACCGCCAACCAGAACTACCGGCGAAAGGCCCAGGAGCTGATCCTGGCGGTCTGGCTCGAGGCCAAGTTCTCCAAGAAGCAGATCCTCGAACTCTACCTGAACCGCGTCTACTTCGGGGCCGGCGCCTACGGCATCGAGGCCGCCTCGCAGCGCTACTTCAGCAAGCCGGCGGCGCAACTGACGCTGGGCGAGAGCGCCCTGCTCGCGGGGATCATGAAGGGGCCGTCGCGCTATTCGCCGGCGGGCGAGGACGGCCGCGCCGCCCGCCGCGGGGCCCTCGTGCTCCAGGAGATGCTGCGGGCGAACTTCATCACCCGGGCCGAATACGATGCGGCCATGCGCGCGAAGGTGCGCGTCAATCCGGTGCTGGCGAACCAGCGCGCCCAGTACTTCACCGACTGGGTGGACGGCCAGGTGCGCGCCATCGTGGGCGAACCCACCGAGGACCTGGTGGTCGAAACCACGCTGGACCTTTCCCTTCAGGCGAGCGCGGAGAAGGCCCTGGCGGCCGGCGTCGCGGCGGCGAAGAGCCAGGGAGTCGAACAGGGCGCTCTGGTGTCCATCGACGGTCGCGGCCGGGTCCGCGCCTATGTAGGGGGCACGAACTACCTCCAGACCCAGTTCGACCGGGCCACCATGGCCCGGCGCCAGGCCGGCTCGGCCTTCAAGCCCTTCGTCTACCTGGCGGCCATGGAGGCGGGGCGGACCCCGGAGACGCCGGTGGTCGACGAGCCGCTCAGGATCGGGACTTGGGAGCCGCGCAACTACACCGGCGAATACCTGGGCCCGATCACCGTCCGCACGGCGCTCGCGCAGTCGGTGAACACAGTGGCCGCGCGCCTCGCCAACGAGGTCGGCACGGCGAACGTCGCGGCCACGGCCCGGCGGCTCGGCATCTCGTCGCCGATCCAGTTGGACCCCTCCATGGCGCTGGGGGCGGTCGAGGTCTCGCCGCTGGAGATGGCCCAGGCCTATGCGCCGTTCTCGAACGGCGGCTTCCTGGCCCGGGCCTATGCGATCACGCGCATCCGCACGCCGAGCGGGCAGGTGCGATACGAGCACGGCGTCGACGAGGCGCCGCGGGCGCAGGTGATCGGGCAGCCGGCGCTGGCCGAGATGGTCAGCATGATGCGCGGCGTGGTCACGGGCGGCACTGGCGCGAGGGCCAACATCCCGGGCTACGACCTCGCAGGGAAGACCGGCACCACCAGCGACTACAGGGACGCCTGGTTCGTCGGCTACACGGGGGGTTTCGTCACGGCGGTCTGGGTCGGCAAGGACGACAACAAGCCCATGAAGCGTGTCACCGGCGGTGCGGCGCCGGCCGGCATCTGGCGCGACTACATGACCGCCGCGCTGCCGCGGCTGCAACGCCTGAAGACCGGAATCCCGGGCGGCGACTATGTCCCGCCGCCGCCGGAGGACGACGGCCCGATCGACCAGATCATCGACGGCGTCACCGGCTTCTTCCGGGGCGACCGCAACGAGCCGCCGCCCTCCGAGTTCGAAGACCGCCCGCCGGCCCGCGCGCGCGACCGCGACCGCCGCCAGCAGGACCCGCCGTTCTAGCGCCCGAAGGCGTGCAGCCGGGCGCCCTCGGCCCGAAGCCAGGCGCGGTGGCGGCGCTCGTCGCCGACCAGGCTGCGCACGTGGGCCCAGAAGCGCGGGCCGTGGTTCAGCTCCAGCAGGTGGGCGCACTCGTGCGCCGCGACGTAGTCGGCCACCTCGAAGGGCGCGAGCGCGAGACGCCAGGAGTAGCGGATGTTTCCGGCCGCGCCGCGCGGCCCGGGCCTGCACGAGCCCCAGCGCGACTTGGCGTCGGCCACCGTCACCTTCGGCATCGGCGCGCCCAGCGCGGCGGCGTAGTGGGCGGTTCGCGCGGTCAGGACCGCCGCGGCCCTGGCCTTGATCACGAGGATGACCGCGCGGGTGAACCCCTCGCCTTCGCCCATCGCCGTGATCCGGGGCGTCGATCCGTCGGCCGGCTCGATCCACCGCGCGCGGCCGGTCCCGGCCTCCAGCCGCACCGGACGCCCGAACACCTCGATCAGCATGCCGGGTCTCAGCGCCTCGGCGGCCGGCAACTCGGCCAGGCGCTCGACGATCCAGGCGGCGCGCTCGCGCGCGAAGGCGGCGGCCTCGGGCAGGCGGCGCAGGGACGGCGCGGTGGCCACGATCTCGCGGCGGGTGCGGTCCAGCCGCAGCGACACGCGCCGGGCGCGCCGGTTTACCTTCAGCCGCACGGAAGTCCCGGCGATGTCCAGCCGATCGCCGTCGGCAAGGGAAGGGCTGCGACTCAGCAGGTTCATCTGCCGGGAATCTAGGGGGTCGTCCCCCTGAAGCGAAGACCGGGCGCCGCGCTTCAGGTCTTGGCGGACCGCGGGCGCATCTGCACGACGCCGTCCTGCTCGGACGCCTTGGCGGCGACCGCGGCGGGCTTGCGCTGCTGGCTCTTCTCCATTCGGCGGACGAAGTCGCGGACCCGGGGGTAGATCTCCTCGCGGAACCGCTTGCCGTTGAAGACGCCGTAGTGGCCCACGAGCGGCTGGATGTAGTCCTCCTTCAGCTCGTCCGGCAGGCCGAGGCAGAGGCGGTGGGCGGCCTGCGTCTGGCCGATGCCCGAGATGTCGTCGTTCTCGCCCTCGACCGTAAGCAGGCCGATGTCGGCGATCCGCTCGGGCCTCACCTTGCGGCCGCGGTGCTCGAGTTCGCCCTTGGGCAGCAGGTAGCGCTGGAACACGACGTCGATCGTCTGGAGGTAGAACTCCTCGGTCAGGTCCAGCACCGAGAGGTACTCGTCGTAGAACTCCAGGTGCTTTTCGGCGCTGTCGCCGTCGCCGGCCATGAGCTGCGCCAGGTACTTGCGGTGCGCCTCCTGGTGCTTCTCCAGGTTCATGGACATGAAGCTGGCGAGTTGCACGAACCCCGGATAGACGCGCCGGCCCGCACCCAGGTGCGGCGGCGGCACGTTGTAGATCATGTTCGACTCGAACCAGCCGAACGGCCGGTCTTCGGCCAGCTTGTTGGTGACCGTCGGCGACAGGCGCGCGTCGATCGGCGAGCCCATGAACGTCATCGAGGCCGGGCGGCACTCTTCCTCGTCCTCGGCCATCAGCGCGGCGGCGGCCAGCACCGGCGGACCCGGCTGGCAGACGGCGACCACATGCGGCCGCGGGCCGAGCTGGCGGAGCATCTCGCGGATGTGGTCGATATAGTCGTGGAAATCGAAGCGGCCCTCGACGATGGGCACGTCGCGGGCGTTGGTCCACTCGGTGATGAACACCTCGTGGTCCTGCAGGAAGGCCTCGACCGTACCGCGCAGCAGGGTCGCGTAGTGGCCGCTGAGCGGCGCGGCGATCAGGACCGCCGGCTCCAGCTCGGTCTTCCCGGCGCGGCGCAGGTCGCTCATGTCGCGGGCGAAGTGGGTCAGCTTGCACCAGGGCGTCGACCATACCTCCTGCGTGCGCACGCGCACGTCGCGGCCGTTGATCTTCACCTGGTCGATCATCCACTCGGGCCGACCGTACCGGCGCGTCAGGTTCGCGAAGAGGTCGGAGGTGGCGTAGATGCGCTTGGCGATCTCGCTGTCCGCCGCCGGATTCAGCGGCGAACTCCAGAAGTCCCGCGCCGCGAGCGCCGCCCAGCGAAGGGGAGAGGCCGCGTAGTAGCCGGCTTCGTAGAAGGTATAGAGCATCTGGATCGCCTTTGTGCGCCGCAACATACCATGTGGAGAGTTAACGGCTCGCGCAAGGCCAAGGATGCGGCCTGCGAGGAGATTCCGACAGTGCGCCGAACAGCGCAGGCATGCGGCGCCGCCACATGGCGGCGATCAGCAGCTCGCCGCGTCGTCTCCGTTCCGCATGGCGGCCCTGATCTTGGCCACGGTCTGCTCGGGCGTGAGCTCGTAGGGCAGCACACACGCGAAACGGCCCCTGGGATTCATCAGGTAGCTGTAGGCCGCGTGGTTGACCTGGTAGTCCGCCCCTTCGCCGACCTTCTGGTGGAAGACCCGATAGGCCTTGGCGGTCGCGTCCACCTGCGCCTGCGACCCGGTGAGGCCGACAAGCCGCTTCGGGAAGGCGGGGTTGGCCACGTAGGCCTTCATCTGGGCGACCGTGTCCCGCGCCGGATCCACGGTGACGAACACCGTCTGCACCTTGGCGGCGTCCGGCCCCAGCAGCGGCTCGACCTGGCCCATCTCGAAGAGGGTGGTGGGGCAGATATCCGGGCAGTGGGTGAAGCCGAAGAAGACGACACTCCACTTGCCCTTCAGCACGTCCTGGCTGACCGTGCGTCCGGATGTGTCGATCAACTGGAACGGACCGCCCACGGCCACGGTTTGGGGGGCGGGGCCCAGCACGCCTCTGCGGACGGCGAGACCGGTGAGTATGGCCAGCGCGATCGCCAGGACTGCGACCAGCGCCAGGATCCGCCTGGACATGCGAACTCCCTTGCGTGGGCGGCCCGGGAAGATGGGCGCATGAACGACACGCCTGCCCGGAGCGTCGGCCTCGATACGGCCACTCCGAACGCGCCGCAAGACGTGTGGGACACCGCCGCGATCCGCCGCGGTCACCTGCGGGTGCGCACGCTGGTCACGGTCCGCTGGATGGTGATCGTGGGCGAGGTGGTGCTGCTGGCCGCCATGGCCTTCCTGCTGCGCTACCAGGCGCCGTACCTGCCCTGCGCCGTGGTCATCGCGGCGGGCGCGTTCGTGAACCTGCTGACGTCGCTCGCCTGGCCGATGCAGAAGGTGCTGTCCGACGAGGAGGCGGTCGCGCAGCTCGCGCTGGACGTCCTGCAGCTCTCTGCCCTGATGAGCCTGATCGGCGGCGCGGCGAACCCGTTCGTGCTGGTGCTGATCGCGCCGGTCACCCTGGCCGCCGCGACGCTGCCGCTGCGGCCGCTGCTCTTCCTGGGCGGTCTCGCGTCGGTGGCCTCGCTGCTGCTGGCGGTGGTGTCGCTGGCCTACCCCGCCGCGACGCCCGAGCCCCGGCTCTCGCTGGAGTACCGGCTGATGTCCGGCGTCGCCAACGTGGCCGGCATCGTCCTGATCGCGGGCTACGTGCGTCAGTCGGTGGTCGAAGCCGCCCGGGTATCCCTGGCCCTCGACGTCACCCAGACCGTGCTGGCCCGGGAACAGCGGCTTTCGGCCCTCGGCGCGCTGGCGGCCGCGGCGGCGCACGAGCTCGGCACCCCGCTCGCCACCATCTCCATCGTCGCCAAGGAGATGGCGCGCGAGGCGACCCTGCCGCAGGTCAAGGAAGACGCCGACCTCCTGATCGTGCAGGCCGAACGCTGCCGCGAGATCCTGAAGCGCCTGGCCGCCACGCCGGACAAGGCCACCGACGAGGTGCATGAACGGCTCTCGCTGCGCGCCCTGGTGCAGGAAGTGATCGAACCGCACGCCGCGGCCAGCAAGGAGGTCCGCGTCGAGGCGATCGTCACCGGCGCCAAGGACGTGAAGACGCCCGACATCCGCCGCCTGCCGGAAATCACCCACGCCTTCTCGACTTTCGTTGAGAACGCGGTCGACTTCGCGAGGTCCGAGATCCTAGTGTCCGCGCGATTCGACGCCGAGACCGTCACCATGGAGGTCCGCGACGACGGCCCGGGCTTCGCGCCCGAGATCCTCGCGAAGCTCGGAGAGCCCTATGTGACCAGTCGCCCGGACGCCGAAGGCTCGCGCACCGGACACATCGGCATGGGCCTCGGCTTCTTCATCGCCAAGACCCTGCTGGAACGGACCGGGGCGGATGTGACGTTCCACAATGCGAAGCCTCACGGCGCCGTCGTGGCGGCCCGTTGGCCTCGATCACTGGTTGAGGCAGTTTGATGTACACGCAGCGAAGCTTGCAGAAACGCGTTTAGGTGCGACACTCTGACGCAAGTTCCACCGGAGGAACGAGTCACATGACAGACCTTGCCACCGAAGTCTCCAGTCTGCCCGACAAGAGCCTGCTGGTGCTCGACGACGACGCGCCGCTGCGCACCCGTCTCGGCCGCGCGCTCGAGCAGCGGGGCTTCGAGCCCACGCTGGTCGGCAGCGTGCAGGAGGCGATCCAGGCCGTGAAATCCCACGCGCCGGCCTACGCCGTGCTGGACATGCGCCTGGAGGACGGGTCGGGGCTGAAGGTGGTGGAGGCGGTCCGCGACGCGCGCCCCGACGCCAAGATCATCATGCTGACCGGCTACGGCAACATCGCCACGGCGGTGCAGGCGGTGAAGGCCGGCGCGGTGGACTACCTCTCCAAGCCGGCCGACGCCGACGACGTGGTCCGCGCGCTGCTGGCCAAGGGCGACGCGGCCCCGGCGCCGCCGGACAACCCGATGAGCGCCGACCGGGTGCGCTGGGAGCACATCCAGAGGGTCTACGAGCTCTGCAACCACAACGTCTCGGAGACGGCGCGGCGCCTCAACATGCACCGCCGCACCCTCCAGCGGATCCTGGCCAAGCGCGCGCCGCGCTAAGTTCAGAGCGTGCCGTGTGATCCTTCTCCCGCAAGGGGAGAAGGATCTTGCGGGGCGACCTTCACAGCTCCGCCACCTGCACCCCCGCCGCTCTGAGGGCCGCCAAGCGGGCGAAAGCCAGGGTGAGCGCCTTCCTGCGCGCGCCGGCCAGGGCCTCGACGGACGCCTCGCGCAGGATGGCGCCGCCGAAGCCGTCGGCGACGATGAGGCCGGGCTCTTCGGGCAGGATTTCGCGCGGGAACTCCGGCGCGACGGCGAAGGCGAAGGCGTCGCAGTAGGGACGGTACTCGGGCCACTTCAGGTCGACCCGGAAGTCCTCGATCCCCGACTTCACCTCGACGATGAAGATCTCGCCTTTCGGCCCCAGCGCCATCAGGTCGGCGCGGCGGCCGTTGGGCAGGGTCACCTCCGCCAGGGGCGCGTAGCCCAGGGCCGTCAGCAGCCGCGCGGCCCCGCGGGTGACCGACGTGGTGATCTCGGGACGGGTGATGACGACGGCGACGTCCATGGACGACACCTTGTTCCGCCTTCGTTCCGAGTCAACCCGACTCTGCGGCTCAGCCGCCCATCGGGAGGGGGAACTCCAGGCGCGCGACGTCGAAGCCCATCTGGCGGATGCGGGCCAGCGCCTGGTTCTTCACGGCGGCCGGCAGGACCGGCCGCTGGGACATCAGCCAGAAGTACTTGCCGTCTGCGGTGGCGAGCGCCAGCCAGCCCTGGTCGGGTCGATGCTCGAGCACGACGTAGTTCTGGGTCACCACGCCGCCGAAGAAGGCCATCTTCAGCTTGGCGTTGGTCCTGGGGTCGGAGACGGTCGCCTTCGCCTTCCAGACCGCGAGCGGACCGTTGGCCGCGCCCTTGTGGCACGACTGCACCACCGCGAAGCCGTTGGGCGCCGCCTGCCAGTCGGACGCGCCGGCGACGCAGCCCCTCTGCAGGGAATTCGGCGTGCGGGCCACCTCGTACCAGCGGCCCATCATCTTGGAGATCTCGATGCGGCCCGACGGTTCGACCCCCGCCTTCGCGGCGGAAGCGGGCGCGAGCAACAGGGCGGCGGCAAGCGCCGTCAGGGTCAGGCGTCGGAGCATGTTGCAGTGCAATATACGAAAATCCGGCCCAAGGCTACGGCCGAGGCCGCGCGCCATAGGGACGCACCTGCATCATGACCCGCGGATGAACGCGGGCGTCAGGAGTTGCCGCGCGGCGCTACTCCGCCGCGATCAGAACCTGCTTCGCGCGATCGGCGAAGTTGATCTCCTGCAGGTAGCGGATGCCTTCCTCGGCGATGTCGTCGCCGACCATCTTGTCGCCCTCGTCGCGCAGCTCCTCGAGGTCGACGTACATGGCGTAGAAGGCCTTGGTGCGGTCGGTGATGATGCCGGCGTTCAGCAGCGTCTTCACCAGCACGCGGAAGATGTTGGTCTGCTCCTTCATCCCCTCGCGCCGGCGCTCGTCGCTGATGATCTCGGCCAGCTCGGCGATCACGCGGTCGGGGTCGAGGCCGAATTCCTCGTAGAGGCTGCGCTGCTGGGTCGGGCCCACCAGGTTGAAAAGCAGGGTCTGGAAGCACTGGGCGGCCCAGAGTTCGATGACCTCGTGCTCGGCGGGCGTCAGGTTCGGGATGGTGCGGTCCGCCCAGATCTTCCCGAACTTGTGGTGGAAGGCCTCGTCGGTCATGACCAACTGCATCAGCTTCTTGGCCAGCGGGTCGTTGGTCAGCTTGAAGACGGTGGCGAAGGCGCCCATCGCCAAGCCTTCCACCAGCATCTGCATGCCGACGATCTTCTTGTAGACCTCGGGGCTGCCGATGATGTCGACCAGGAGCGCCTTGAGGGTCGGGCCGCATTCGACGGGGCGGCCCCAGCGGGCCTTGATGTACCTGGCGAAGGCCGTGACGTGCCGGGCTTCCTCGCGGGTCTGGTTGGCCGCGTATTCCTGGGCGCCCTGGTCCTTCAGGACGTGGCAGAGGCTGGCCGACAGGTTCAGCGCCCCCTGTTCGCCGTGCAGGATCGAGGAGAAGGTGCGCAGCGCGAACTGGTTCACGAAGCGGACCCGGTCCTTCTGGGTCTTGAGCGCGTCGGAGACGTAGCTGGTCTGCAGCGAGACCACCATGTCCTCGGGCAGGATCATGACGTTCTCGATGTCGAAGGGCTCGTCGAAGTCGATGTACTTCTTGTCGAGCGGATCCCAGAAGTGGTCGTGGGTCGCCGAGATGATCTTGTCGAAGGCGGTCGAGCGGGCGTTGTAGCGGTCGAGTTCCAGCATCGACTCGAAGTCGTCCGGGGCCACCGCGTCGTAGATCACGTCCTTGGTGATGTTGCCGTCAGCGGCCATGCGCTCGCTCCTTCGCCCGAATGCCGAGCGGAGAATGTGATCTTATCGGTGTTCAGTCAAGGAAAGTGACGCGGGCGTCACCTTCCCGCCCCCTACTCCGCGGCCGCCTCGATGGCGTCGATCTGCGCGTCGGAGAGGCCGAAGTGATGGCCGATCTCGTGGACGAGGACGTGGGTGACCAGCTCCTCCAGGGTGACCTCGCCGCGTTCGGCCCACTCGTCCAGGATCGGGCGGCGGTAGAGGAAGACGCGGCTGGGACCGGCCTCGGGCCCGAACGAGCTGCGCTCGGCCAGGCTGACGCCCGAGTAGAGGCCGGTCAGGCCGAAGGCGTCCTCGATGCCGAGGTCGTCCAGGACGTCGTCCGGCGGGAAGTCGTCGATGCGGAACACCACCTCGCCCGCGAGCCGGCGGAAGCCGTCGGGCAGGGCGGCGAAGGCGCGCTCGGCCAGGGCCGCGAAGTCTTCGAGGGAGGGCGCTCGGCCCCAACTGATCGGGTCACTCATCCGGCATGACGATATGCGGCGCCTCGGGGGGCCGGGTCTCGAACAATCCGATGTCGAGGGGCTGCTGCGGCCGGGTCGGGCGCAGCGGGGCGTGGGCGATGGCGCGCAGCGTGTCCGCTTCCAGCGCCTGGCCGGACCGGCGGGCCTGGCGCGCCTGGGGCGGGTCCGGCGGCCGTTCGGCCGAGCCCACGCGCCAGTACGAGACGGCCAGGCGCCAGACGGTCCTGGGGGGCGTCTTCGGCGGATCGGGCCAGCGGCGGCCGTCGGCGTAGGTGGGCTGGACCTGCCGCGGCCGCGCGGCGCCGTCGGCCACCTGCTCGACGAGGGCGCAGTAGCG
>NZ_JAEUMO010000201.1 GCF_016793285.1 Phenylobacterium sp. | reverse complement strand
GCCCACCACGCCGTTCGAGTTCGCCTGACCCTCCAGGTCGATGTTGATCTTCGTCGTCACCGGCACGCCGTGCAGCAGCCCCAGCGGCTCGCCCGCCGCCTGCGCGGCGTCGCAGGCCCGCGCCGCCGCCATCGCCTCGTCCGACAGATCCACGACCACCGCGTTGATCGCGGGATTGGCCGCCTGCATGTGCGCGAGCTGCGCCTCGGTCACCTCGACCGCCGACACCCGCCGCTCGCGGATCGCCTTGGCCGTCTCCACCGCCGACCACTGCCAGATCTCGGATGCCATGCCGCTTCCCCCTCGGCCCGCATCGTGCGGACCGTGAAGGCGGCGCGTCAACCGCGCCGCAGCCGCAGCGCGAAGCCGTCCAGCATGGCGGAGAGGCCCGACTCGAAGTCGGCGTCGCTCTGCGGCGTGCGGCCGTCGGTGGCCTGTTCGGTGAGCGCCCATCCCATGGCGTAGCGGCCGACCGCCAGGAAGGCGAGACGGGCGTCGTCGGCGCCGAAGCCGGAGGCCTCCAGCCGTGCGCGGTTCGCCGGATAGAGCCGGGCGCGCCGCTCGGGCGTGGGCCGCCAGCCGACCAGCAGCCGCCCGCCGTCGCGCCGTGAGTGCGCCGCGCGCCGGATGCCGCGCGCGCCCTCGGCCATCCAGTCGCGCCAGTCGCCCGGCCGCGGGTCGGGGTCGGGCGGCGGGATCTCGGCGCTCAGCAGGGCCTCGGCCATGTGGTCGCGCAACTCGCCCATGCTCTTGAAGTGCCAGTAGAGCGAGGGGCCCTTCACGCCGAGTTCGGCCGCCAGCCGGCGCGTCGAGAGCTCGTCCAGCCCCACGTCGTCGAGCAGCCGGAGCGCCGTGGCTACGATGACGGCCTTGTCGAGCGGCGGGCGGTGTTCGGCGATGCTCACGCCCGCCGATAGCACGCGCCGAAATATGCCTGCAAAGATTCCCTACCAGTGCTAGGCAAAGGCCACGAACCGGCGGCAGACCGGGCGGACCAGGGAGGACGGCCATGCGGCGCACGCTGATGGTGGGGCTGGCGATGGGCTGGGCGGCGCCCCTTGCCTTGACGATGGCTGCGCCCGCGGCGGCGAAAGACCTGATGGGCGTGGCCTGCTCGACGCCCGCGCCCGTCCACTGCGCCGACAGTGGATGCGTCCAGGCGGACCTCGCCAACCTCGGCAACGCGGTGGAGACGAAGAGCGGGCGGAAGTTCTTCCTCGACTACCCCTGCGACCTGAAGCCCGGCGAGAAGGTCACCTTCATCCTGTCGCTGCACGGCGGCGGCTCGATCGGCAACTGGCAGCGCCACTACTTCCCGCTGATCGACCTGAAGGAGAAGTACCGGCTCGTCATCGCCACGCCGTCGGGCACCCGCAACGGCTGGGTCGCCGAGGCCGACGACCAGTACCTCCGCGACATCGTCACCGAGGTCGAGGACGCGGTCGGCAAGCGCAACATCAAGGCCTTCTGGCTCGCGGGCCACTCGCTGGGCGGCCAGACCTCGAACCGCATCCTCACGACGGACTTCTTCAGGAACCGCCTGACCGGCTGGGTTAGCCTTTCGGGCGGGCGGCTGGGCTCCAAGCGCGAGGAGGTGAGGGCGCCGATCCCCACCGGTTCGGGCGGTCCCGGCGGCCCGCCGCCGCCCGCGACGCCGGGCGGGCCGATGCGGCTCGCCGCCGACGCCTCGGTGCTGCCGGACTTCCCGTTCAGCCACATCTACGAGACCGGCGAGCATGAGCTCACCGCCGCGGGCCTGCCGGCCGACTCGAAGTGGGCCGAGAAACTCGAGTGCCAGGCGCAGGCCAGGCCCACGACGGTGGTCGACGCCAAGGCCGGCTACGTCCAGGACACCCGGCCCCAGCCGAACCCCAGCAAGGTCTGGGGCGGCCCGGCGCGGCCGGGCTCGGCGAAGATCTACGCCTATCCGAAGTGCGAGGGCGGCCGCGTGGTCGCCGACGTGGTGCGGCTCGACAAGGGCCACACCGAGGGCCTGGAGCCCAACGTGACAGAGGCCATCGTCAAGCTGATGCTGGCCGCCAAATGAGCCGGGAGGAGATCATGAAGCTGCAACTGGCGGCCATCGCCGCATTCGGGACGCTGATCGCCGCCCCCGCGCTCGCCCGCGACGTCGGCGGGGTCGCCTGCACCGCGCCGCAGCCAGCGCGCTGCGACGGCGAAGCCTGCGCGCCCGCGCTGGCCGACCTCGGCAACGCGACCGACGCCAAGACCGGCCGCAAGTTCTTCCTCGATTACCCCTGCGACCTGAAGCCGGGGGAGAAGGTCACCTTCATCCTCAACATCCACGGCGCCGGCTCCATCGCGAACTGGCAGCGCCACTACTTCCCGGCCTCGGACTACGTGCAGAAGTACCGGCTGGTGGTGGCGACCCCGAGCGCGGCGACGCTGGGTTCGATGGGAAGCGGCCCCGGCGTGCGCCGCTGGGACGCCGCGGCCGACGACGCGCACCTGCAGAACATCACCGACTTCGTCTTCGACAGCTTCGGCAAGTCGAACATCCGCTCGATGTGGCTGGCCGGGCACAGCCAGGGCGGGTTCACCTCGCGCCGCATCGTCTGCAGCGACTACTTCAGGGGCAAGGTCGACGGCTGGCTCTCGCTCTCCGGCGGCCGTATCGGCCAGGCGCCGTTCGTGCGCCAGTTCGGTCCGCCGAAGGCGGACGGCTCGCCGCCCGATCCGCGCCCGGCGGGTCCCAACCCGATGATGGGCGACACCCCGCCGGCCTGCGACTTCAGCCACATCTTCGAAGTCGGCCAGTGGGAGATCGACAGCCTGCCCGCGACCTCGCCCTGGGCCGACAAGTACGGCTGCGCCACCCGCACCCGGGAGAAGGACATCGTCGACACCAAGGCCGGCTACGTCTGGGACTACGCCCGCGCCGGCTACAAGGTCTGGGGCATGAAGGCGCGGCCGGGAACCTCCGAGGTCTTCGTCTATCCCAAGTGCAACGGCGGCCGCGTCGTCGCCGACGTGGTCCGGATGGACAAGGGTCATACCGAGGGGCTCGAACCCAAGGTCGCCGAGGCCCTGGTGAAGATGATCGTGGCGGCGCCCGGCGGAAAGGCGCAGGGGAGCTGACAAGCTCGCCTTGACCCGCGCGGAGGTCCTTTCGGAACCCGCGGCGGGGCGGTATGGCGTGCGGCCCGCGCACGCCATACGAGTTCCCTCATGATCACCACCGGCGACCACCTGCGTCAGGCTCGCGAGGCCATGGGATGGTCTCCGGCCGACCTCGCCCGCGCCCTGCGGTTCAACGAGAACCATGGCGCGAGCCGGATCCTGGAGATGGAGAAGGGCAAGCGCGAGCTCAGCGGTCCGCTCACCGTGGCCGTCGAGGCCCTGCTGCGCGGCTTCCTCCCGGACGGCTTCGAGCCGCCCCCGCCGCCGGCCTGACGGCCGCAAGCGGGGCCGGTCGCGCTGCTTGGTCGCACGGTCAAGGTTGCGCCGACGACATCGTCGCTGTTGAAAATTCGGCGCGCCTCGGCAAAGTCATAAAGTCGTCGTCGTCGGACAGGGTCGCCGTGCTCGCTTTGCTTTGTCAGGTGTTCGCTGCGGGAGGGGCGCCCGCCGCTGCATCGCCGCCCGCCGGTCGGTGGGCCGCATGCTAGACGTCCTGGACGACACGCTGATCACCGCGCTGCGGCGCCAGCCGCTGTTCTCGGGGCTCCCGCCCGAGGCGCTGGAAAAGGTGGTGGCCGCGGGCCTCTCGCGCACGCTGGAGCCCAACCACATCCTCTTCCTGGAAGGCGACTACGAGACCTCGCTGTTCGTCGTCCTGAGCGGTCAGGTGAAGCTCTGCGTCCACGCCCTGGACGGGCGTGAGATCGTGCTGGGCATCTCTGGGCCCGGCCATCTGTTCGGCGAGATCGCGCTGCTCGACGAGGGCCCGCGCACCGCCACCGCGGTGACCGTGCGCCCGACCCAGGTGCTACAGCTCGAGCGCGAGGCGGTGATGCCGGTGCTGCAATCGTCGCCCGATGCGATGCTCCAGGTGGTGACCCTGCTGTGCGGCCGTCTGCGCAGCTCGAACCAGATGCTCGAGGAGATCGTCTTCCACGACGCGCGCACCCGCCTGGCGCGGGCCCTGCGGCGCCTGTCGGACGAGCACGGCCGCGAGGAGGACGACGGTCTGCGCCTGCCGATCCGGCCCGCCGACGGCACGCTCGAAGCCCACGCCGGCCTCCAGCGCGACACCGTCAGCCGCCTGCTCCGCGCCTGGGAGAGCGACGGCATCCTGCGGGTCGAGGAAGACGGGATCCTGGTCCGCGACCGCGACCGCCTCGACCTGGCCGCCGGCCGTGCGCCCCGCCAGACCGCCGCGGCGCCGGCCCAGCCCTAGGGTTCGGAATCGATCTCCTCTCAACAAATTCAATAACTTCCACTCATCCCGGCGAATGCCGGGACGCAGATGGACTCACAGGCGGGCTCCACGAACTCCGGAGCCGATCCAACCCACCCCTCACGCCTTCGATCCGGGAAGAGCGGGAATCGAGTGCAGACTCTAGCGGCGTCAGGGCCCTCGACCGGGGCTGCGGAAGGGGTTCGTGGAGCGCCGGGATAACCGCGCTATACTCCCGGCCGACGTGATCGCGTCGCGCGGAGGGGGACGAGAACGATGGCGACTGGCGGCCGGCGCGCCGATCCCAGGGCCGAGGAGCACGGCCTGTTCAGCGACGCGCTGGCCGACTGGACCAACGACGACGTTCTGCAGACCGACGCGGCGCGGACGGCCCTGGGCGCCCGCCACCCGGCGGCCCTTCGCGTGCTGGACTGGCCCGAACTGCGGGCCCAGTTCGACAGGTACGATCCGCCGGCCACCCGGGACGGCCGGCGCGACCGTCGCTTCGGCCTCTGGTCCGTGGGGCTCGCGACCCTGGGCCTCGTGCTGGCGCTGGCCTCGCCACTGGCCGTGGGCGGCGAGCGCGTCGTCGAGGTGGTGGCGGCCGTCCTGGTGGTCGCGGGCCTGGCGATGATGGCCTTCCACCGGTTCGGCGCGGGATCGAGGGCGCGGACCCTGGCCCGTCGCTTCGGGGCCGAGCGGGCGAGGGCGCTCTATTTCCAGGCCGTGGTCAACAACCCGGACCTCGCGGCCCGCGCCATGACCGACGACGCGGCGCTCGACGACTGGAAGGCGGCGCGGACGCGGATGCTCGGCGACCTGCCCGAGCCCGGGGACCTGCCGGGCCAGATTCCCAGGCTGGCCGGGCCCGTCGAGGACGACACCGAGGCCTGGGTGGTGGCGGGATGGTCGCAGTCGCCGAGGGCGCCGGAACCGTCGAAGGACCTGGACCTCCTCCTCTCGCTGCTGTGCGGCCAGCGGCTGGACAGCCAGATCGACTATGTGGAACGCAAGCTCAGCGCGTCGCTGGGCGCGCCGGGCCAGCGGGCGGCTGTGGTGCGGATGCTGGGCCGGTTCCTGCTGGCGGCCGCCGCGGTCACGGGCGTCATGGCCGGCGTCCTGATCTTCGGCATGGGCCGCGCGCTCGGAAGCACCGACGTGAAGCTGGCCCTCGAAGTGGCGGTCGGGGCCCTCGTCGCGGCCATGGCTCTCGGCGTGACCAACGACGACCGGCGGCTGGCCAGCGACGCCGACCGTTACGCGGCCTCCTTCACGGCGCTATCCCGGGCGCGCGCCCGCTTCGACCGCGGCGGCCTCGCCGAAAAGCTCGCCGCGCTGCGCGACGTGGAGGTCGTCTGCTACCGCGACCTGCGCGCGTTCGTGGGCAACCACTGGCGTTCGCGCTAGCGGAGCCAGACGGCGCCGTCTGGCGGGAAACATTCGTGTAACGTAGATAACGCAGATTGCGGACGCGCCCTCGCGTTTGTCGGGGGTGTTTCGCACGCGAATCGGAATGGGGACGCCTCGATGACCAACCGCCTCGGCCTTGCCGCTGCCCTCCTGGCCGGAACGGCCCTCGTCTCGAGCTGCGCCACGGACCGCCCGGCGACGAACGCCATGGCCGCCGGCGCGGCGGTCGACGCGGCGGCGACCACCCCGGCCAGCGTGGACAACTTCATGCTCGCCGACGCCAACCTCGAGGCGACGGAACTCTACCGCTTCGCCGACGCCCCGGCGTTCGTGATCGTGACCCAGGCCAACGGCGACGCGGTGCTCCATGGCCAGGCCAGGGCGCTCAACGACCTCGCCAGGGCCTATGGCGAAAAGGGCGTCGAGTTCCGGATGCTCAACTCGACCCAGAAGGACACCCGCGAGGCGATCCTCGCCGAGGCCGGCAAGGCCGGCTACGCGATCCCCATCCTGATGGACAACAACCAGTTGATCGGCGAGGGCCTGGGCGTCACCCGCTCGGCCGAGGTCTACGTCGTCAACCCGAAGACCTGGACGGTCGTCTACCGCGGCGGCATCGCCGGCGCCGGCGCGGCGCTGGACGCGTTCCTGGCCGGCAAGCCGGTTCCGGCGGGCGTGGCCTCGACGGGCGCGACGATCGCCTTCCCCGAACGCGGCGCGGCGGCCAACGCCAGGCTGACCTACGTGAAGGACGTCGCCCCGATCCTCGAGAAGAACTGCGTCGCCTGCCACCAGGAAGGCGGAATCGGCCCGATGCAGCTCACCAGCTACGAGATGGTGAAGGGCTTCTCGCCGATGATCCGCGAGGTGATCCGAACCGACCGGATGCCGCCCTACAACGCCGACGTCCACGTCGGGAAGTTCTCGGACACGAAGAACCTCAGCGCCGCCGACATCAAGACTCTGGTCCACTGGGTGGAAGCCGGCGCGCCGCGCGGCGAGGGCGCCGACCCGCTCTCGGCCAGGAAGCGCGTCGCCGCCGAGTGGCCGCTGGGCAAGCCGGACCTGATCCTGAACGTGCCGGAGTACAAGGTCCCGGCCTCGGGCATCGTCGACTACCAGCGTCCCTACACCCTGAACCCGACCACCGAGGGCCGCTGGATCCGCGCGACCACGGTGAAGCCCGGCGACCGCCAGGCCGTCCACCACGTCCTGACCGGCTGGATGAAGGAAGCGCCGGCCAACGGCGTGGCGTCGGAGACCCGCTGGCGCGGCTCGGTCGGCGGCTACGCGGTGGGCGCCGAGTCCAATGTCTTCGGCGGCGACGTCGGCACCTTCCTGCCCGCCGGCGGGGCGGTCGGCTTCCAGATGCACTACACGCCCTACGGCAAGGAAGCGGTCGATAAGACCCAGATCGGCGTCTACTTCCGCAACGACATGCCGAAATACATTATGCGCAACGTGGTGGTGATCGACCCCACGATCGAGATCGCCCCGAACGCGCCGCGCCACAAGGAAGTGGCCTACGTCGAGTTCCCGAACGACGCGCTGCTCTACTCGGCCTTCCCGCACGCGCACTACCGCGCCTACGCGTCGGACCTGTGGCTCCAGACGCCGGACGGCAAGAAGACCCTGCTGCTCAGCCTGCCGCGCTACGACTTCAACTGGCAGCGCAGCTACACCTTCGCCGAGCCCATCAAGGTCCCGGCGGGCTCGAGGCTCATCGCCAACTACATCTACGACAACTCCAAGCGGAACCCGGCCAACCCCGACCCGTCGATCAAGGTGTCCTGGGGCGAGCAGAGCCATGAGGAGATGCTGTTCACGTCGGTGGCGTTCCGCTGGGTCGACGAGACGGCCGCCAAGCAGATCGACTCCGACGCCCGCTTCGCCTCGACCCGCATGCTCGGGATGATGGACGACAATATCGACGGCAAGCTGCAGAAGGCCGAACTGCGGGGCCAGATGGGCCAGATGATCGGCCGCTTCTGGAGCGCCATCGACAAGAACGCCGACGGTTCGCTCGACAAGGCCGAACTCGCCGCCGCCCAGAAGATGATGCCCCAGCGCCGCCGCGGTTCCGACGGCCCCAACGAGAACACGCCGCTGGGCTGACGCTCCGCGGCCCGGTCCTTCCGCCACGCCTGGCGGAAGGACCCGGCCTGGCCGGATCCTGCGCCGGCGCGCATGTGCGCGGTCTACTGCGCGGCCTGCTCCTGCGCATAGCCGAGCTGCTCGTTCAGGCGGTCGAGCACCTCGATGGCGGCCTCGGGGATGACCGTGCCGGGCGGGAAGATCGCCGCGACGCCCATGTCCTCCAGCGCCTTGAAGTCCTCGGGCGGGATGACGCCGCCGACGAACACCAGGATATCGGGCCGGCCCAGCCTGGCGAGCTCGGCCTTCAGTTCCGGCACCAGGGTCAGGTGGCCGGCGGCCAGCGAACTCGCGCCCACCGCATGCACGCCGGTCTCGACGGCCTCTGCCGCGGCCTCGGCCGGCGTCTGGAAGAGGTCGCCGATCTCGACGTCGAAGCCGAGGTCGGCGAAGCCCGAGGCGATCACCTTCTGGCCGCGGTCGTGGCCGTCCTGGCCCATCTTGGCGACCATGATGCGCGGCTTCCTGCCGTCGGCCTGCCGGAAGGCTTCGGTCATCGCCTTGGCGCGCTCGGAGGCGGCGGTCGAGCCGGCCTCGCGCAGGTAGACGCCCTTGACCGCGTCGGCGTGGGCCTTGTGGCGGCCGAACACCTTCTCCAGCGCGTAGCTGATTTCGCCCACAGTGGCCTTGGCGCGGGCCGCCTCGACGGCCAGCTCCAGCAGGTTGCCCTTGCCGGATGCGCCGGCGGTCAGGGCGTCGAGGGCGGCCGCGACCGCCTCGGGGTCACGCTCGGCCTTCAGCCGGCGCAGCTTCTCGAGCTGGGCGTTGCGCACGGCGGTGTTGTCGACCTTGAGCACCGGGATGTCGTCCGGCACATCGGGCCTGTAGCGGTTCACGCCGACGACGCTCTGCTTGCCCGAGTCGATGCGGGCCTGGATGCGGGCCGAAGCCTCCTCGATCCGCCGCTTGGGCAGGCCCTCCTCGATCGCCGCAGCCATGCCGCCCAGGGCTTCCACCTCGGCGATGTGCTCCAGCGCGCGCGCGGCGAGGTCGGCGGTGAGCTTCTCGACGTAGAAGCTGCCGCCCCAGGGGTCGATCACCCGGTTCTGGCCGCTCTCCATCTGCAGGAAGAGCTGGGTGTTGCGCGCGATGCGGGCCGAGAAGTCCGTCGGCAGCGCCAGCGCCTCGTCCAGCGAGTTGGTGTGCAGGCTCTGGGTCTGGCCGCCGGTCGCGCCCATGGCCTCGATGGCCGTCCGCGGCACGTTGTTGAACACGTCCTGCGCCGCCAGCGACCAGCCCGAGGTCTGGGTGTGGGCGCGGAGCGAGAGGGAACGGCTGTCCTTCGGGTCGAAGTGCTGCTTCATCAGCTTCGCCCACAGGAGGCGGCTGGCGCGCTGCTTGGCCACCTCCATGAACATGTTCATGCCGGCGCACCAGAAGAACGACAGGCGCGGCGCGAACTGGTCCACCGTCATGCCGGCCGCGACGCCCGCGCGGACATACTCGACGCCGTCGGCCAGGGTGTAGGCGAGCTCCAGGTCCAGCGTCGCCCCGGCTTCCTGCATGTGGTAGCCGCTGATCGAGATCGAGTTGAACCGCGGCATCTCCCTGCTGGTGTAGGCGAAGATGTCCGCGATGATCCGCATCGAAGGGCCGGGCGGGTAGATGTAGGTGTTCCGGGTCAGGAACTCCTTCAGGATGTCGTTCTGGATCGTGCCCGACAGCTTCTCGTGCGGTACGCCCTGTTCCTCGGCGGCGACGATGTAGAGCGCCAGGATCGGCAGGACCGCCCCGTTCATCGTCATCGACACGCTCATCTTGTCGAGCGGGATGCCGTCGAACAGCGTGCGCATGTCGAGGATGCTGTCGATCGCCACGCCGGCCATGCCGACGTCGCCCGTCACGCGGGGGTGGTCGCTGTCGTAGCCGCGGTGGGTGGCGAGGTCGAAGGCGATGGAGAGACCCATCTGACCGGCCGCGAGGTTGCGGCGATAGAAGGCGTTGGAATCCTCGGCCGTCGAGAAGCCCGCGTACTGGCGCACCGTCCAGGGGTTGGTGGCGTACATCGTCGGATAGGGGCCGCGGACGAACGGGGCCAGCCCGGGGAAGCCCGCCAGCGCGGTGACAGCCTCGGCGTCATCGGCGGTGTAGGCGGGAGAGACGGCGATGCCTTCCGGCGTATCCCAGGCGGCGCCGCCCGCCGGCGCGAACCCGACGGCGGGGCCGTCGTAGGGCAGGGTGGCGAAGTCGGGAAGGTGGGTCATTCGAACGCTCCCCTTCTCCCCTTGCGGGAGAAGGTGTCGGGCGTATGCCCGACGGATGAGGGGTCGCGCGCCGCCATGTCGGCGTCACGCGGGGCTGCAGCGGTTCGGTCGGCGCGACCCCTCATGCGGCCCGCTTGCGCGGACCACCTCCCGCAGGGGGAGAAGGACGCGAGGACGTCACAGATCACGCCAGAACCTCATGCTTCTCCGAAAGGCGGACAGCTTTCAGAGCGGGGCACGCGCTGTCGGGACCGGGCAGGCGCACGTCGGGGGCCCGGGCCGGTGCGCCCGCATCGACGTCTACCCGGGTCTTCTCGGTCGGTGGAAAGGCCGTCACGCCCAGGATCTTCGGGTCGCCTCGCTCGGAGACCGACGTCTCGACCTCGCGGGCGACGAGGCCGCGCTCGAGCGCCGCGACCAGCCCGCCGGCCGCCTCGATCGCCTGCAGCCTGGCCCATGCCGCACGCGCGATCTGGTCGGTGAGGCTGTCGAGATAGCCAGAGCCTGCGGCCGGATCGGCGACGCGGCCCACGGCGGCCTCTTCCATCAGCACCAACTGGGTGTTGCGGCTCTGGCGGCGGCCGAACGCGGTGGGCAGGCCCAGCGCATCGGTGAAGGCGCCCAGCACCACCGCATCGGCCCCGCCGGCGGCGGCGCCGAAGCCGGCGGCGGTCAGCCGGATCATGTTGGTCCAGGGGTCCTGCGCGGTCAGCATCCGCCGCGAGGTCCGCGCCTCGATCCGCGCCTGGGCCGCTCCGCCCGAGGCGGTGGCGATGCGGGCGAAGACGGCGCGGGCGGCGCGCAGCTTGGCGATGGTCAGGAAGTAGTCGGCGTCGGCCGCCAGCCCCAGCGTGATGCGGGCGAACGCGTCGGCCGCCGTCATGCCGGCGCGGACCATCGCCCTGGCGTAGGCGATCGCGGCGGTCGCGGCCACCGCGACCTCCAGCGCCTCGCCGCCGCCGGCCTCGTGGGCCACGCGCCCCGAGGCCAGGAAGAGCTGGGCGTGCGGATAAGTCTGAGCGTGGCGCGCGGCGACCGTCGCGGCGCTGAGGATGTGGCTCTCGACAGGCCCGGGCGAGGCGCCGGCCTCGGCGAAGGCGCTGAGCGGGTCGAGGTTGAAGCAGAGCTTCGCGGCCGGCGACGACTTCGCGACCGCGTGCAGCGCGTCGGCCGCCTTCGCGCCTGCGAAGCCCGCATCCAGGCCGACCGGCGCCAGCTCGACGACGACGTTGTCCAGCGCCACGGCCAGGCCCTCGGCCGTCGCATGGCCGGCGACGATCACCGAGGCCGCGCCGCCTTCGAGGTCGGCCAGCAACTCGGCGTTGGCTCTCGCCGGATCGGCCTGGGCCGAGGCCACCCGCAGGTCCCAAGGCCGCTCGGCGTCGAACGGGCGGGCGGGGAAGGGCGCTTGCGCCGTGCTGGCGGCGTAGAGGGGCGCGATGGGCAGGCCTTCGACGGTGGCCTTGTTCAGGCTCTCGAACGGCTTGTCGCCGAGGGTCTTGGCCACCAGCGCACGCCAGGCCGCCTCGCCCGCAGGCGGGAATCCGGGATCGAGTACGCTTGCGTCGGCCATGGGCGAATTGCGCCTCGGCGCCCGCAAACGTCAAGTTCACGCGGGGTTAGGCCTCGGCCGCGCCTAGCCTTCCTTCACGATGCGCCAGACCCGCTTGGCGGTGATGAACTTGCGGTTGGGGATCGTCTCGGCGTCCCTGCCGGCGAGGACCGCGCTCAGGTCGGCGGCCATGGCGGGGCTGTTGATGTAATAGCTGTGGCCGACCACCACGTCGGCGTCCTTGGCCACCTTCACGCAATCCACCAGCACGATCTTCTTCGGGATGAGGTCGATCAGCCTTGGGCCGTCCGAGCCCAGCCGGTCGGGGTTTCCCTTGGTCGTGTCCGAGATCACCAGCGCGCGGTCGGAACCGTTGAAGTAGACGGTGACGCGTCGCCCCAGCCGCGGCAGCAGTCTCAGTTTCTCGTCGGTCTCGAAGGCGTCGTCGTCCTCGTCCGGCGCGGCCAGGAGAATCTGGTCGAACAGCCGCGTCAGCGCCGTCGGGTCCTTCTTCAGCACCGCTTGCAGGCCCTGCCGCAGGACGTAGGCCCCCATGCTGTGGGCCAGGAGGTGCAGGCAGCGGTCGCAGTAGTCCTCCTTGCTGAGCCTGGTCAGATACTCGAGCAGCTTCAGGTAGGCGCGCGCGACGGACGGCCCGGAGGCGCGGGCGTCTTCCCGGTCGCTGTAGTAGGACATGAAGGGCACGGCCTGCCCGTCGGACGGCCAACTGAAGACGACGATGTTGACCGGCCGCCGGTCGATCCTGAGGCTGGCGGCCAGGCGCGCGCCCGCGGCGAGCGCGCCTTCGAAGGTGACATTGAAGCCGTGGATGAAGACCAGTGTGTCGCTGCGTCCGTCGCCCATCGCGGTGCGCAGGTCGTCCAGGAACCTCACCGATCCCGGCTTGCCGCCGGGCGGCTGGTCCGGATACACGGCCAGTTTCGTGGGCTTCAGCCCGGCGTCGAACTCGGCCTGGCCGAAGCGCAGGGCGGCGACGCCGTCGGGGTTGAAGCGGGGGCCGAACGTCGGCCGGCCATCGGCTTCCATGTAGTTGCGGTTGGTGGCGAAGAAGACCCGGACACCGGCCATTGGCGATCCTCCCCCGAAGACGCGCACTCTAGGCAACTCAGGCGCGACCCGACAAGCGGATGCCACCCTCGGATAGGGGGTCGCTGACATCTCCTTAACCGACGCGGCCCGTACTCAGCCGCTCATCGCCGACTTCCGGGACCGCCCTATGCCAGCCTCGCGGCCGCTCCTCAGCCTGTGCCTCGCGACCTGCAACCGCGCCCACTACCTGGAGCGCTACCTGACCCACCATCTGACGGCGTTCGAGACCGCCGGGATCGACTACGAGGTGGTGGTCTCCGACAACGCCTCGAGCGACGACACGCCCGGGATCCTGGCGGCGTGGGCCGAGCGGTATCCGCGCATGCGGGTGATGCGCCAGCCGCACAACCTCGGCGCCTATCCCAACATCCTGACGACGCTGCGCGAGGCGCGGGGCGAGTTCGTGGTCAGCATCTCCGACGACGACCTGGCCGTGCCGCACCAGCTTCTGGCCTATGTCGAGACCCTGGCGGGCGATCCCGCGCTCGCGATGATCCAGGCGCCCTGGTATCTGATCGACGAGACCCAGGACGACGCCATCACCGGCAAGTTCTACGACTTCGAGGGCGAGCAGCGGTTCGGGGCCCACCAGTACGCGCGCTGCCTCGCCTTCGTGCTGGAGAACCACGTCTTCCCCGAGTGCTGGATCGCGCGCCGCTCGGCGCTGCCGAGCCTGGTGGGACCCACGACGCGCTTCGCGCACAGCTACTTCGTCTTGCTGGCGAACGCCCTGGGGCAGGGCGACGTGCTCTTCAGCCCCGAGCCGCACATCGCCGCGACCGCCGTGGCCAAGGGCGCCAACGCCCACGTCGGTAACAGCGAGGCCATGGAGGGATGGGACGTCTATCGCGGCGGGCTGGAGTGGCTGACGTCGTGCGCGCGGCAGTCCAATCCCGGGGTCCTGCCCGACGCGATCACCATGGGGGCCGCGATCACCGGCTTCGTGTGCGAGCGCATGGTGGTGGCGGCCCGCCTCCAGGTCCATGCCCGAAACTGGTCGAACGCCTATCAGATCCTGCGCCGCCTCCACGCCTATGAGGTCCCGCTGGACATGGCCGTCCCGCCCGACGACATCGCGCGGCTGGCGGCGGTCGAGACGGCGCTGGCGGAGTGCGCCCAGCGCGGCGCGAGCCAGATCGTGGTGGCGGACGGCGTCCCCGACCATGTGCTGGAGCGGATGAACCTGCCGGCGGGGGCGCACGTCATCCGGTCGGATGGCGTGGCTCCGACGGACGTGCGGCGAGGTTACGTCGTCGTCGGCGAGGCGGCGCACGACTCGATCCGGCTGCAGGACTTCACCAGCGACATCGTCGCGGCGATGAACCGTTTCCCGACCTTCGGCGGCTGAACGCCTGCGGCGCAGCCGTCACCCGACGTCACCGGCGACAAGGCCGCTTGCCGCATGCTATTCTACGATATACATCGTAAATTAATAAGCAGCTCTTGAGGATCCGCCATGGCCCTGCCGCCCGTTCTCCGCGACCGCCTGCGCCTGCCCGTCATCGGCAGCCCGCTGTTCATCATCTCGGTCCCGGAACTGGTGATCGCCCAGTGCAAGGCCGGCATCGTGGGCTCATTCCCGGCGCTGAACGCGCGGCCGGCCTCGCTGCTGCACGAATGGCTGCACCAGATCACCGAAGAGCTGGCCATCTGGGATCGCGACCATCCGGACACGCCCTCGGCGCCGTTCGCGGTGAACCACATCGTCCACAAGACCAACGACCGCCTCGAGCACGACGTGGAGGCCTCGTCCAAGTGGAAGGCGCCGATCGTCATCACCTCGCTGGGCGCCCGCGAGGACGTGAACAAGGCCGTGCATGACTCCGGCGGCATCGTCCTGCACGACGTCATCACCGACAGGTTCGCCCGCAAGGCGGTGGAGAAGGGGGCCGACGGCCTGATCCCCGTCGCGGCCGGCGCCGGCGGCCACGCCGGCACGCTCTCGCCCTTCGCCCTGATCCACTCCATCCGCGAGTGGTTCGACGGCCCGGTGGCGCTGTCGGGCGCGATCGCCAACGGCCACTCGATCCTGGGCGCCCAGGCGATGGGCGCGGACCTGGCCTACGCCGGCTCGGTCTTCATCGCGACCCAGGAGGCCGCCGCGGCGCAGGGCTACAAGGACATGATCGTGGCCTCGACCGGCGAGGACATCGTCTACACGAACCTCTTCACCGGCGTACACGGCAACTATCTTGCCCCGTCGGTCATCGCCGCCGGTCTGGATCCCAACGACCTGCCGAAGTCGGATCCGTCGGCCATGAACTTCGGGTCGGGCGGCAACCAGAAGTCCAAGGCCTGGCGCGACATCTGGGGCTGCGGCCAGGGGATCGGCGCCGTGAAGCACGTGCCGACCGTCGCCGAACTCGTGGCGCGGCTGTCCGACGAGTATGAGACGGCCAAGGCCGAACTCGCGCTCAAGACCTCCTTCACCGCAGGCCGGGCGCTCCTGGCGGCGGAGTAGCCTTCGGGCGCGGCTTCCGCGCGCGGTTTCCCTCCCGGAGACGAGGCGGCGCGGGCGCGCGTCGCTATGCCTGTAATCCTACTTGTTGCATAGGAATTATTGGGTTAGAAAAACTCGCCCGCACGTCCACACATTCCTAGTTAGATAGTGGGAATGATGGCGCTAGCTTGAAGCGGCTGGGGACGAGGGGACCCGCGCCGCGACGGTGTTCGTTCTGACCACGGCCCTAGGCCCGGGAGTTCACATGAGCCTGACCCGCCGCTTCGTGCTCGCCGCTGGCGCCGCTGCGCTGCCGCTCGCCGCCTGTTCCGACAACAAGGGCGCGGGGGGCGCCGGGAAGCTGACCCTGCTGAACGTCAGCTACGACCCGACCCGCGAACTCTACGAGGATATCAACAAGGCGTTCCTCGCCGGCTGGAAGGGCGCGCCGCTCGACATCAAGCAGAGCCACGGCGGCTCGGGCAAGCAGGCCCGCGCGGTGATCGACGGCCTGCAGGCCGACGTCGTCACCCTGGCGCTCGCCGCCGACATCGACGAGCTGGCGACGCGCGCCCGACTGCTGCCGGCGAACTGGCAGTCGCGCCTGCCGGACAATTCGACGCCCTACACCTCGACGATCATCTTCCTGGTGCGCAAGGGCAACCCGAAGGGCATCCGCGACTGGGCGGACCTCATCAAGCCGGGCATCGGCGTCGTCACGCCGAACCCGAAGACCTCGGGCGGCGCGCGCTGGGCGTATCTGGCGGCCTACGGCCACGGCCTGAAGCAGGGCGGCGAGGCGGGCGGCCGCGACTACATCGCCAAGCTGTTCAAGAACGTGCCCGTGCTCGACACCGGCGCGCGCGGCGCCACCACCACCTTCGCCAAGAACGGAATCGGCGACGTGCTGCTGAGCTGGGAGAACGAGGCCTACCTCACCCTCGACGAGTTCGGCCCGAACTTCGACATCGTCTATCCGTCGTCGTCCGTCCTCGCCGAGCCCCCCGTGGCCCTGGTGGACGCCAACGTCGACCGCCACAAGACGCGCGCCGCCGCTGAGGCCTACCTCAACTTCCTCTACACGCCGCAGGCCCAGGAGATCATCGCCCGGCACCACTTCCGTCCGCGCGACGCGGCGGTGGCGGCGAAGTACGCGGCCGACTTCAGGGCCCTGCCGCTCTCGACCATCGCCGACTTCGGCGGCTGGGCCGCGGCGCAGAAGGCCCACTTCGCCGACGGCGGCCTGTTCGACCAGATCTACAAGCCCGCGTGACCGACCGCTTCTCCGTCCCGCCGGTTCCCCGGCCCGTCACCGACGCCTGGCCGCGGCGCCCGCGGCTGGTCGAGCATTCGATCCTGCCGGGGCTGAAGCTCTCGCTGGGCATCACGCTCGTCTACCTGACGCTGATCGTCCTGCTCCCGCTCGCGGCGCTGGCGGTCCGGCCGTGGGAGATCGGGCTGGACGGCGTGGTCAGGACGCTGAGCGATCCGCGTGTGGCCTCGGCGCTGCGGGTCAGTTTCGGCATCTCGCTGCTGGCGGCGCTGACCAATGCCCCGCTGGGCCTGCTGATCGCCTGGACGCTCACCCGCTACGAGTTCCCCGGCCGGCGCATCCTCGACGCCCTGGTCGACCTGCCGTTCGCCCTGCCGACCGCCGTGGCCGGCATCGCGCTGACGGCGATCTATTCGCCCACCGGCCCCGTCGGCGCCTTCGCCGCGCAGTTCGGGATCAAGACGGCCTACTCGCCGATCGGCATCTTCATCGCGCTCGTGTTCATCGGCCTGCCCTTCGTAGTCCGTTCCGTGCAGCCGGTGATGCAGGACCTCGACAAGGACGTGGAGGAGGCGGCCCAGACCTTGGGCGCCACCGACATCCAGCGCGTGACCCGCGTGGTGCTGCCCGCGCTGGCGCCCGCGCTGCTCTCGGGCGTGAGCCTGGCGTTTGCCCGGGCGGTCGGCGAGTACGGCTCGGTGATCTTCATCGCCGGCAACATGCCGCTGAAGACCGAGATCGCCCCGCTGCTGATCGTCATCAAGCTGGAGCAGTACGACTACGCCGGCGCCGCCGCGATCGGCCTGGCGATGCTGGCCATCTCCTTCGGCGCGCTGGTCGCGATGAACGCGGTGCAGATCTACCTCTCGCGCCGGGGTCGCGCATGACCCTGCTTCGCCGAGGCTACGCAGGGCTCGGCGCCTGCGCAGGGTCGATCCTGCGCAGCTCCGGCAGGAGCGAAGCAGGATGACCGCCGCCACCTCGTCCGAACCGATGGTGCGCGTCCGGCTGCCGGGGGTGGCCCTCGTCATGGTCGCCGTCTCCGTCCTGGTGATGGCGGGCCTGATCCTGCTGCCGCTCTACGTGGTGTTCCACGAGGCGCTGCTGAAGGGCCTGCCGCAGTACCTCGAGGCGCTGAAGGAGCCGGATGCGATCTCGGCTATCAGGCTCACGCTGCTGGTCGCGGCGATCGCGGTGCCGCTGAACGCCGTCTTCGGCGTCGCGGCGGCCTGGGCGATCAGCAAGTTCGAGTTCCGCGGCAAGAGCGTGCTGCTGACGCTGATCGACCTGCCGTTCTCGATCTCGCCGGTGGTCTCGGGCCTGGTCTGGGTGCTGCTGTTCGGCGCGCAGGGCCTGTTCGGCCAGTGGCTGCTGGACCACGATCTCAAGGTCATCTTCGCCGTCCCCGGCCTGGTGCTGGCGACGATCCTCGTCACCTTCCCCTTCGTCGCCCGCGAACTCATCCCGCTGATGCAGCAGCAGGGCGCCGACGAGGAGGCCGCGGCCCTCACGCTGGGCGCCAGCGGCTTCACCACCTTCCGGCGGGTGACCTTGCCCAACATCCGGTGGGCGCTGCTCTACGGCGTCCTGCTCTGCAATGCGCGCGCGATGGGCGAGTTCGGCGCGGTGTCGGTGGTCTCGGGCCACATCCGCGGCCTGACCAACACCCTGCCGCTCCACGTCGAGGTGCTTTACAATGACTATGACTCCGTTGGAGCCTTCGCCGCCGCGTCGCTCCTCGCCGGTCTCGGGATCGTCACCCTTGTCCTCAAGACCGTCCTCGAGTGGCGCCATTCCGGGGAGCTCTCCGCTGGCCGAAAGCACTGACGAGCACCTGGCGCTGGAGATCCGCGGGATCTCCAAGGCCTACGGGCGTTTCCCGGCGCTGAAGAACGTGTCGCTGCAGGCGCGGGACAAGGAGTTCCTGGCGCTGCTCGGGCCGTCCGGCTCGGGCAAGACCACGCTGCTGCGCGTGCTCGCCGGTCTCGAAGAGCCCGACTCCGGCGAAGTGCGCTTCGACGGCGAGGATTTCCTGGCGCTGCCGGTGCGCAAGCGCAAGGTCGGCATGGTGTTCCAGCACTATGCGCTCTTCCGGCACATGACGGTGGCGCAGAACATCGCCTTCGGCCTGACGGTGCGCCCCGCCAGGGAACGGCCCGGCAAGGCCGAGATCAAGCGGAGGGTCACCGAACTCCTCGATCTGGTGCAGTTGCAGGGACTGGAGAAGCGCTTCCCCAGCCAGCTCTCCGGCGGCCAGCGCCAGCGCGTGGCGCTGGCCAGGGCCCTCGCCATCGAGCCCAGGATGCTGTTGCTGGACGAGCCGTTCGGCGCGCTGGACGCACAGGTCCGCCGCGAGCTGCGGCGCTGGCTGCGCGAACTGCACGACCGGGCCGGCGTCACCACGGTGTTCGTCACCCACGACCAGGAAGAGGCCCTCGACCTCGCCGACCGCGTGGCGATCCTGAAGGACGGCGAACTCGTCCAGCTCGGCGCGCCGAACGCGGTCTACGAGCATCCGGCCACGCCATTCGTCTTCGACTTCCTGGGCCAGGCCTGCCAGCTTCCGGGAATCGTGCAGGGCCGGACCCTCACGGTCGCCGACTGGGGGACGGCTGCGCCGGAGGGCGCGCCGCAGGGCGCCGTGCAGGTGTTCTTCCGCCCCGACGAGATCGCCTTCGCGCCCGCCGACGGCGCGGGGCTCGCCGCCGAGGTGCTGGCCGTGGCCCAGCGCGGCCCCGACGTCCGCATCGACTGCCGCATCGAAGGCGTGCTCATGGAGCTGATCGGCCATGGTCCCACCCTGCCGGCCGGCGTCGCGCCGGGCCTGTCGGTGCGGGTGAAGCCGCTTCGCCCCCAGGTCTACGCGACCTAGTCTAGCGGCCGCCGGCCGCCAGCCAGCGGTCCGCCTCGGGAAGCCGTTTGGCGATGACGTCCAGGCGGTAGCGGATCGAGCCTGCGGCCTTCTCCACCTCGCCCCGCGCCGAGGCCGGCACGGTGGCCTTCAGCTTCGCGAGCTTCTGCAGCATGGCCGGGTCGCGCGAGCCCGCGGCCAGCCCGGCATAGTACGAGGTGCGGCTGGCGGGCTCCAGGAACTCGTCGACCTGGGCCCTGTGCGCGATCGCGAAGTCGTACGCCCTGTCGGGATGGCCGCCGGCCACCGCGGCGATGATCGTCGGGGCGTCGGTCGGGCTGATCTCGCCGGAGAGCGCCAGCGCAAGGGCCTTGTCGATCAGCTTCGGATCGTCGCTGAGCGCCAGGTAGCTCAGCAGCCGCGAACGATCGGTGATGTCCTTCGAGGCCAGCGCCTGCCGCTTCAGCGCCTCCCAGGTCGCCTCGTCGGCGTTGGCCGCGGCGATGGCGAGCACGGTGCGGCGGCCCGCGCCCTCCAGGCTGGCGGGGTCGGCCAGCCAGCGCTGAAAGCGGGTCCTCGCTTCGGCGATCACGGCGGGATCGCGCATGTCGCCCAGGACGCCGAGCAGAGTGCGGCGCGCGATGGCGGCGTTGTCGGGCTCGCCGGCCTTGGGGTCCCAGCCGAAGCGCGCCGCCGCGGGCGCGAGGCGGGCGCGGGCGAAGGCGCGGTAGGCGTCCTGCGTCGGGCGGCCCTCATAGAGGTCGTCCAGCGCCGCGAGCTGCATCGCCAGCGTGTCGAGCACCACCGGGTCGGCGCCCGCCGGCGCATTTCTGGCCAGCGCCAGGAAGTCGCTCATCGGCGCGTATCCGGCCTCGCCCAGGGCGCGGCTGTCGTAGAGCAGGCCGAGTTGGTCGGCGGGCGCCAGCGTCGCGAACCGCGGCGCCAGTTTCGCCCACAGCTCCGGCGCGTAGAGCGTGCGGAAGTAGCCCGTCTGGCCCGCATTCACGACGACCGCGCCGGTCAGCGGCGCCACCTGCGGCTTCGCGGCGCTGACGACGCCCTGCCAGGTTTCGCCCGCGAGGCCGGCGGCTCTCACCGGCGTGCGCCAGGTCTGCGGCGTCCTCTGGGTCGGGTCGGCGGCGACGCGATCCTGGGTGAGCGTGGTTCCGCCCGCGCCGGCCTTCGCGCGGATCAGCGGCACGCCCGGCCGGGTCAGGAAGTCGCGCGCCACCTGGCTCACGTTCTTGCCGGGCGCGACCTTGTCGAGCGCGGCCCAGAGGTCGTTCGAGACCGTGTTCCCGTAGGCGTGCTGCCTGATGTAGGCGCGCACGCCGTCGCGGAAGGCGTCCTCGCCGATGTAGGTCTCCAGCATCCGCACCATCGCCTGGCCCTTCTGGTAGGTGATGTCGTCGAAGGCGCCGGCCGCGGCGAAGACGTCGGGGATGTCGGTGATCACCGGGTGCGTTCCCGCGCGGCTGTCGAGCCGCATCGCGCGCTGCTGGCCGCCCTGCGTGGACAGCCAGATGTTCCACTCGGGATGGAAGTGGTCGGTGGCCTTGTTCTCCATCCAGGAGGCGAAGCTCTCGTTGAGCCACAGGTCGTCCCACCACGACATGGTGACGAGATCGCCGAACCACTGGTGGGCCACCTCGTGGGCGATCGTCACGAAAACCTGCTGCCTGTCGCTCTCCGTCGACAGCCTGGGATCGATGAGGATCGCGTAGTCGAAGTAGAAGATGGCGCCCCAGTTCTCCATCGCGGAGAAGAACTGGCTGCGGCCGGGGCCGGCGATCAGGTCCAGCTTCGGGAGCGGGTAGGGCGTTCCGAACCAGTCGTTGTAGTAGCCGAGCAGCTTCACGGTCGCATCGAGCGCGAACTGCGCCTTCGCCGTGTCGCCCTTGCGGACCACGACGCCGACGTCGACCGGGCCGGCCATCGTCGAAACGCGCTCGAAGTCGCCCAGCGCCAGGAACAGCAGGTACGAACTCATCTTCGGGCTGTCGGCGAAGCGGACGGTCCGACGACCCGTGGCGTTCGTCGTGTCCTCGGCGACCGGCATGTTCGAGACGGCCATCTGGCCGGCGGGCGTCTCGACGCTGAGCGAGAAGACCGAACGCACGCCCGGCTCGTCCCACATCGGCGCGAAGCGGCGCGCGTCGGAGTTCTCGAACTGGGTGTAGAGGCCGCGGCGCTTCGATCCGTCAGGCGCGGTGTAGTCGAGATAGAAGAGGCCGGCGGGCTGCTGGAAGATCCTGCCCGTGTAGTCGATGTCGAGCGTGTAGCGCCCGGGCGTCAGGGTCTTGGGGAAGACGAAGGCGGCGGTCTGCTCCTGCTCGTTCCAGACCACCCTCGGCGCGGCTTCGGCGCCGGAGAGGCGGGCCTTGCCGAGGGTCAGGTCCGCGGCGTTCAGCACGATGCGGTCGGTAGGGCGCACCACCGTCAGCGCGATCTTCACATGGCCGTCGAACGTCAGCCTGGCGGCGTCGGGGACGACGTGGATCTCGTAGCGGTCAGGCCGGACGTCGGTGGGCAGCACCACCCGCTTCGCGGCGGTCGGCGGGGCGGCGTGAGCGGCCCAGACGGGCGAGCTCGCCGCGAGGAACGCGGCGGCGAAAGCGGCAAGAAATTTCATCGTTCGACGGGCTTCTGGGGAAAAAGAAGCGCGCAACATAGAAGGGCAGCAAGGCCAATCCTAGGCGGGCTTGCGACCGTTCATCTCGTCCCCGGCGTCCGCCGGCAGACGGAAGAACCACCACATCGAGATCATGGTCACCGGGCCGACGATGAGGAACGCCGGCGCGACGACCTCGGGCGTGAGTTTCGTCGCCCCGTGCAGCATCATCAGCAGATGCAGCAGGCTGGCCGAGAGACCGATGCCGATGGACTGCACCAGTTGCTGCACCATCGAGGAGGTGGTGGCGGCCCGGCTCATCTGGTCCTGGTCGATGTCGGCGTAGGCCATGCCGTTCAGCGCCGTGAACTGCAGCGAGCGGAAGAAGCCGCCCACGCCGAGAACCGCCATGATCGCCCAGTGCGGCCAGGAAGGGCGGAAGAACGAGTAGGCGATGAAGCTCACGCCCACGATCACGGCGTTGACCAGCAGCGTGGTGCGGAAGCCGAAGGCGCGCAGGATCGGCGGCGCGGCCGTCTTCATGACCAGCGCGCCGACCGCCGAGATGAAGGTCATCAGGCCCGCCGCGAACGCCGAGAGCCCGAACGCCACCTGCAGCAGCATGGCGAGCAGGAAGGGGTTCGCGCCCATGGCGATGCGCATCCACGCCCCGCCGATCACCGAGGCCGAGAAGGTGCGGTGCTTGAAAATGGTGAGGTTCACGACCGCGTGGGGCGTGTGGTTCGCGTGCCAGCCGTAGACGCCCAGCATGGCGAGGCCGGCGCCGAAGAGGCCGGCGACCCCGAGCGGGGACAGCGTATCGCGCCCGAGGCTCTCGAACCCGACGATGAGGGCGGCCAGTCCCAGGCCGGTCAGGATCATGCCCAGGATGTCGACCTTCGGCGCGTCCTGCTCGCGCACTTCGGGCACGTGCAGGTAGACGAGGATCAGGCCCATCACGGCGATGGGCAGGTTCATGAAGAAGATCCAGCGCCAGTCGGCGAACGTCACGATCGCCCCACCGATCACCGGACCGACCACCGGCCCGAGCAGGGCCGGCATGGTCACCACAGAAAGGGCCCCGACGAGTTCGCTCTTCGGCGTGGTGCGCAACAGGACCAGGCGGCCGACCGGCATCAGCGTTGCGCCGGCCGCGCCCTGGATGAAGCGCGCCGCGATCAACTGCCAGAGCGAGCCGGCCAGGCCGCAGGCGGCCGAGCCGATGGCGTAGAGCACGATCGAGCACATGAAGACCCGCCGCGCGCCGAAGCGGTCGGCGAGCCAGCCCGACAGCGGCAGGAAGATCGCCGCCGAGAGCATGTAGGTGGTGATCGCCACGCTGAGCCGCACCGGCTCGACATGGAAGGTGTGCGCCATAGCGGGGAGCGCGTTGGTGATGACCGTCGCGTTCAGCGTCTGCATCAGCAGCGCCGAGCCGATGATCGCCGGCACCAGCCAGCCGCGCTTGAACTCGGCCTGCTTCAGCGCCTCGGTCGCGCCGCCCGGCGCGGCGGCCTCCGGCGGCGCGGTGTCGAGGGTCTCGTCGCTCGGCGGGGTCATCCGGCGTCCACCAGCCTGAGCAGGGCGGGAGCGGCCGCGGCGAGCGCGGTGCGGTCGGCGGCGGCCAGGCCTTCCAGGTGCTGCAACAGCCAGTCGTTGCGGCCGCGCCGTAGCGCGTCGAGCTTCCGCGCCCCGGCTACTGTGATGCTGAGGCCCGAGCGGCGGCCGTCCTCCGCGTGATCGCTCCGGGCGATCAGGCCCTCGGCCTCCAGGCGCTTGATGTGCGCGCTCATCGTCGGCTTCGACGTGCCTTCCGCCTCGGCGAGCGCGCTGACCCCCACGCCGGGGTTCTTGCGGATGTGCGCCAGCAGCGTGGCGTCCTGGATCGACAGCCCGACCTTCTGCGCCTCCTGCCGAAGCCGGCGCGACACCTTCAGGATCGCCGGCCGCAGGGCCTCGGCGAGCGCGGCGATGTCGGTGTCGGAGGGGGCCTGGGACATGGGCTCGGCACATAGTTAGGTAGATGAACTACCTATGCCCATGAGGCCGGGTCTTCAAGCCTTCTCTCCCTGCGGGGAAGGTGGCCTGCGCAGCAGGTCGGATGAGGGGTCACGCAAGCCCTGGAAGTAGAGAGGGGCCGCAACCGTCTCCGGTGCGACCCCTTATCCGTCAGCCTGCGGCTGACACCTTCTCCCGCAGGGGAGAGGGCGCGTCGGTCAGAGCACGCCCAGCATCTCGGCCACCAGCGGGTGGCGGACGATGTCGCGGTCGGCCAGGCGGACGACGGCGATGTTGCTCACCTCTTCCAGCCTGTTCGCCACCGGCCCCAGCCCCGAAAACTCGGGCAGCAGGTCCGACTGGTCGGGGTCGCCCGTCACCACCATCGTCGAGTGCCAGCCCAGGCGGGTCAGCAGCATCTTGATCTGGGTGTAGGTGCAGTTCTGGGCCTCGTCGATCACCACGAAGGCGTTGTTCAGCGTGCGGCCGCGCATGAAGCCCACCGGCGCGATCTCGATGGCGCCCTCGGCCATCAGGGCGCGGACCCGCTTCATGGAGAGGCGGTCGGACAGCGCGTCGTAGAGCGGGCGCAGGTAGGGCGCGAGCTTGTCCTCGGCGTCGCCGGGCAGGAAGCCGATGGACTCGCCGGCTTCGACCGCGGGGCGGGACAGCACGATCCGGCCCACGCGGCCGCTCTCCAGGGCCTCCACGGCCTTGGCGATGGCGAGGTAGGTCTTGCCGGTGCCGGCCGGCCCCAGGGCCAGGACGAGATTCTTGGCGTCGATGGCGTCCAGGAGCTGCTGCTGGCCCCCGGACTTGGCCTTGATGGTCTTGAGGTAGCCCTGCTCACGGTCGTCGTTGTGGTGCTGCAGGGGCGACCAGCCCCGATCCACCGGCAACCGGCGAATCTTGTCGTCCCCTTGGAACTGACCGGCGTCGAACGCGCCTTCGCGCACTTGTCGCTTCAGAGCCCGCTTGCTCATAAGGCCTCCTCAGGGGGCAAGAAAAAAGGGCGTCCCGCGTGGGAGCGCCCTTCGAATGGTGGGAGAGAACGGTTGTGGCGGAGTCCGCTTGCCGAGCGCCCGGAAGAAAAGCCGGGGGGCCCGGTTTCGTCTGCGGTTCCGGGCGAAACGACCCGGTGGAACAACAAACTCGGCGCCATCCGCCCCGTCCAGCGCGAGACGCGGAGGCGAAACCTCCGCGGCGGCTTTCGGGAAGGCTTTCGCCCTCTCGAATCGCCCGACTAGAATGAGGGTAGCGTCCTTTACGAGTCGTTAAAGGGGGCTTGGCGGAAAGAAGAGGGATCGGGAATTGGCTGTCTACAACTTAGGCAATGTGACACCTGAGCTACCGAACGATGACGAATACTGGATTGCTCCCACGGCCGCGGTTATGGGGCGCGTGATTCTGAAGAAGAACGCGTCGGTCTGGTGGGGTGCGACACTTCGTGGCGACAATGACCCGATCATCGTGGGCGAGGGCTCGAACATCCAGGACGGCAGCGTCTGCCACACCGACACCGGCTCGCCGCTGACCATCGGCGCCAACGTCACCATCGGCCACATGGTGATGCTTCACGGCTGCGAGATCGGCGACGGCTCGCTGATCGGCATCGGCTCGATCGTGCTGAACGGGGCCAAGATCGGGAAGAACTGCCTGATCGGCGCCAACTGCCTGATCACCGAGGGCAAGGAGATCCCGGACAACTCGCTCGTCATGGGCGCGCCCGGCAAGGTCGTCCGAGAACTCTCGCCCGAACAGGCGGCCCGCGTGGCCCTGGGCTCGGCCCACTACGTCGAGAACTGGAAGCGCTACCGGCGCGAGCTGGTCGCGGTCGGCTGATCGGCGGCGGGGTTCAGGGGCGGCGCTCGCGAAGCGCCCGCGCCAGATCGCGCGATGTGTGGAATGCCGCCAGGATGGTGACGGCCTGGCGATCCGCCTCGTAGACGATGAGGTAGGGCAGGCGGGCCACGGCGAGTTCGCGCATGCCCGGCAGCCGACCCGGCCGCCCGAGTTCCGGAAACTGCGCGAGCCTCTGGGCGGCTTCGACGATGGCGCGGTAGACGCCCTCGGCCGCTGAACGATTGTCCAAGGCGATGTAGTCGATGATGCTTTCGAGGTCGCGCGCCGCGGGCTCGGCGAAGACGACTCTCTTCAGCGAGTCCAGCCGTGCCTGGAGGCAATGGCGTCGAAGACCTCGTCTGCGGGGGTCACGCGCCCGTCTCGCGCGGCGGCGACGCCTTCGCGGATGCGCTCGACCTGCCAGGCGTTGGCTTCGAGGTACTGCTCGATGGCCTGGTTGACGATGTAGTTCCGCGAGCGGTCCGTGGCGGCCGCGAGCGCGTCGATCTCCTGGACTCTGGACGTGCGGATGGTGATCGGTTCGCTGGGCCGCGCGGTCATGAAGCCTCGCTTGTAGTCAGGTGTAATCATCATCGCATGGAGCGGCGCGCCCCGAAAGGGACCGGTCAGGGTTGACGGACGTAGCGTCCGCCCCGGACGGTGACGTTCAAACGGGAGAGGACGCCATGGCCTACGAATTCATCAAGGTCGACCGGGCTGGGCCGGTCACGACGATCACGCTGAACCGCCCCGAAGTGATGAACGCCATGCACTCGCCGGCGCACTTCGAGATGGACGACGCGCTGAACGCGTTCGCCGCCGATCCCGAGCAGTGGGTGGGCATCGTCACCGGGGCCGGCGACCGCGCCTTTTCCGCCGGCAACGACCTCAAGTACCAGGCCGGCGGCGGCCAGATGAAGTCGCCCCCGTCGGGCTTCGCCGGCATCACCTCGCGCTTCGACCTGACCAAGCCGCTGATCGCCGCCGTGAACGGCGTGGCCATGGGCGGCGGGTTCGAGATCGCGCTCGCCTGCGACATCATCGTGGCGTCCGAGGCGGCGGTGTTCTCGCTGCCCGAACCGCGCGTGGGCCTGGCCGCCCTGGCCGGCGGGCTGCACCGCCTGCCGCGCGCCATCGGGACCAAGCGCGCCATGGGCATGATCCTGACCGCGCGCCGCGTCTCGGCCGCCGAGGGCAAGGAACTGGGCTTCGTCCACGAGGTGACCGCGCCGCAGGACCTGATCCGCCGCGCCCACGAGATCGCCGCGGGCATCTGCGAGCTGGGCCCGATGTCGATCCGCGCCTCGAAGCAGGCGGTGCTGACCGGCCTCGACGAGCCCAGCCTGGAAGCCGCGCTCAAGGGTCAGAACAAGTACCCGGCCGTCGCCGCCCTCTACGCCTCCGAGGACTTCAAGGAAGGCCCGCTCGCTTTCGCCCAGAAGCGCGCCCCGAACTGGAAGGGCCGCTGAGCGAAATCACCCCCGGACTGTTGCGGCGCGTCTTGAGGCTGCGCCGGTTCACCGGACGCGCGCGACGGCGGGAGTACTGGAGCGTGGCGATCCCGGTGAACTTGGCGTTGGCCTTTCCGTTCTGGGTGTACGCTCGATTTCCGCAGTTGCCGGGCGCGCTTTCGACGTCGATCCTGGTCGTGTGGGTGGTGGCGTTCGTGCTGAACTACGCCTTGGCGGCGCGCCGCCTGCACGACCTTGGGCGGTCGGCTTGGTGGCTGCTCGTGCTCTACGTCCTGCCGCTCGCCGTGCCGCTCATCATCTACAACCTGCTGTCGCCGAGTTGGCGCGACACGCTGTTCGGCTGGGTTTCGGTCGCGACGTTCGTCATCGTGCTGGGGGGCCTCGTGGTCCTGGGCTTCGTGGCCGGAAACGCAGGGCCGAACCGCTACGGCGCCGATCCGAAGGGCCGCATGGCGCTGGACGTGTTCGACTAAGCCAAGGCGCTTGTCCGCGCCCGCCGATGCCGTCTAATTCCGCGGCTTTTGGTGGGGGCTTCGAATGGTGGACCTCGAGGCGGTCGGCGGGACGGCGACGGGCGGGCTGATCGCCTCCACGTTCGAGACGCCGACCGGCAAGGCCGGCGAGCCCCACGGCGCCTGCGCCGACTGCGGCACGGAGACGATCGGCCGCTTCTGCCACAACTGCGGCAACGCCAGCCACGTCCACCGCACGCTGCTGCACCTGGGCGAAGAGCTGCTGCACGGGGTGATGCACTTCGACAGCCGCACATGGCGCACCCTGCCGATGCTCGTTTTCCGGCCGGGCCGCCTGACCCGCGAATGGTGCCTGGGCAAGCGCACGCGCTACGTCTCGCCGCTGGCGATCTTCCTGTTCACGGTCTTCGTCATGTTCATGGCGTTGAGCTACGCGCCGGCCCCGAAGGAGAACTCCGAGGTCGCCTCGCAGGCTGTGGCGACCGCAGACCTGGCGCGCCGCAACACCGACGTGGCCAACGCCCGCGCCGCGCTGCGCGAAGCCTCGCCCGCCGCCCGCGCCGCCGCCGAGGCCGCGCTCAAGGTCGCCGAGGCGAACCAGGACCGCGCCAAGAGCCGGGTCGGCAAGGGCGCCGGCGTCCCGCTGGACGAGATCGCCAAGGATCTCGAGGCGGAGGGCAGGAGCCAGCTCGGCATCTCCACGGGCTCGAAGAAGCTGGATGCCAAGATCCAGCACAAGCTCGAGAACCCGGAACTGGCCATCTACAAGCTGCAGCAGACCTTCTACAAATTCTCGTTCCTGCTCGTGCCCATCTCGATCCCGTTCGTGGCGCTGCTGTTCCTGTGGAAGCGGGGCTTCACCCTCTACGACCACGGGGTCTTCGTGCTCTATTCGCTGACGTTCGTGTCCTTGCTGGTGATGGCGGTGGCGGCCCTCGCGCGCGTGGGCGAGCCGTGGGGCGGGCTCGCGTTCGCGGCGGCCGTCTTCATCCTGCCCATGCACATGTTCTACCAGTTGCAGGGCGCCTATGGCCTGCGGTGGTTCTCCACCGCCTGGCGCAGCGCCTTCCTGCTGGTCTTCGCCTCGATCGCCGCGGCGTTCTTTGTGCTGGCCATCCTCTGGCTGGGTCTCGTCTAGGGCGGCCGCGCAAAGTTGACGCTGCGTTCAATCTTGCGGAAGCCCGCGGGCTGGGCGAGGGTCGCGCCCCAACCGAACGCTGTTTAGGTCCCCCCAATGACCCGCTTCGACTACATCGTCATCGGCGCCGGCTCGGCCGGCTGCGTGCTCGCGAACCGCCTCTCGGAGGACGGCGCGAAGACGGTCCTGCTGGTCGAGGCGGGCGGCAAGGACAAGTCGCTGATGGTCACCATGCCGGCCGGCGTGGGCGGCCTGATCAGCAAGCAGGGCGCGTTCAACTGGGGCTTCTGGACCGAGGCCGAGCCGAACCTCGACGAGCGCAAGCTCTGGTGGCCGCGGGGCAAGGGCTGGGGCGGCTCGTCTTCGATCAACGGCATGATCTACATCCGCGGCCACGCCCGCGACTACGACCAGTGGCGCCAGATGGGCCTCTCCGGCTGGGGGTATGCGGACGTGCTGCCCTACTTCAAGCGCGCCGAGAGCCTGGAGGGCGGGGGCGACGCCTGGCACGGCGGCGAGGGGCCGCTGCACGTCTCCAAGGCGAAGTCGCCGAATCCGATCTACCGCGCCGCCATCGAGGCGGGCGTCGAGGCCGGCCATGCGCGCACCAGCGACTTCAACGGATTCCAGCAGGAGGGCTGGGGCCCCTACCAGCTCACCATCCACAAGGGCGAGCGCTGGAGCGCCGCGCGCGCCTACCTCTACCCTGCGCTGGACCGTCCGAACCTCACCTGCCTGACCGGCCTGCGCACCACGCGCATCGTGGTGGAGAACGGCCGCGCCACCGGCATCGAGACGCTCGACGACAAGGGCCAGAAGCAGACCTTCCACGCCGACGCCGAGGTGATCCTGTCGGCCGGCGCCGTGCAGTCGCCGCACATCCTGCAGCTCTCGGGCATCGGGCCCGGGGAGGACCTGCGCCGGCATGGGATCGAGGTGGTCCACGACCTGCCCGGTGTGGGCAAGAACCTGCAGGATCACCTCGACGTCTGCATGTCGTGGGAGTGCCCCGAGCCGATCACGATCCATTCGCTGCGCAAGGGCTTCAAGACGCTGGCGATCGGGCTGGAGTACCTGTTCCAGCGCAAGGGCCTCGGGGCGCAGAACATGCTGGAATCGGGCGCCTTTCTGCGCTCGCGGCCCGACCTCGACCGGCCCGACCTGCAGGTCCACACCGTGCTCGCGATCATGCAGGACCACGGCAAGGTCCAGGTGAAGAAGGACGGCTTCACCTTCCACATCTGCCAGTTGCGACCGGAGAGCCGCGGCCGCGTCGGCCTGCGGAGCGCCGACCCGACCGCCGATCCCGCCATCTTCGCCAACTATCTGGCCACCGAGGAGGACCGACGCGCGCTGCGCGAGGGTGTGAAGATGATGCGCGAGGTGGCCAGGCAGGCCGCGCTAAGGCCCTACATCAAGGAAGAGTTCTCGCCGGGCGCCGCGGTGCAGTCCGACGCCGACATCGACGCCTGGATCCGCCGCTCGTCCGAGACGATCTACCATCCCGTCGGCACCTGCCGCATGGGCGTGGCGGGCGACCCGATGGCGGTGGTCGACGCAGAGTGCCGCGTCCAGGGCCTCCAGGGCCTGCGCGTGGTCGACGCCTCGGTCATGCCGACGCTGGTGGGCGGCAACACCAACGCCCCCACGATCATGATCGCCGAGAAGGTCTCGGACGCCATCCGCGGCCGCGCCTTCCTCCCGGCCGACGACGCCCCGGTCTACGAGCCCGGCAAGAAGGCCGCGGCCTGATTTCCCTTCCCGTTCAGGGCAGGGACGCGGGCACGACCTCCAGCTTGAAGGCCGCGCCGGGCTTCAGCACCGCCTGCGCCGCGCGCTTCACGTCGGCGGCGGTGACGCGCTCGGTGCCCGGCAGGATCTGGCGCGTCACGTCCAGGCGGCGCGGGTCGGCCTGCGCGCCCGAGAGTTCGCCCAGCCAGTAGCCATTGGTCAGCATCGTGCGTTGGATGCCCTCGATCCGCGGCTTCTTGGCCCGCGCGAGTTCGTCGGCGCCGACCTCCGTCTCGCTGAGGTCCCTGGCGATCTTCGCCACGTCGCTGAAGAAGCCCGGCAGCTTGTCCGGCGGCGCCTCGACGTTGGCGGCGATGTAGCCCCAGCCGGTCCAGACCAGGCTGTGCTGCGAGCTGGCGTCGGGCGAATAGGTCACGCCCTGCGCTTCCCGCAGTTCGTCGGTGAGCCGCAGCTTCATGATCTCGCGAAGCACCGCGATGTCGCGCGCCCGCTGCGGGTTGGCCCAGTAGTCGGTGGTGCCCCAGGCGATGTAGCCGATCGCCTGGTCGGCGCGGCCCTTGTGCTTCAGCTTCAGCGGCGTGGCGTTGCCTTTCGGGAAGGCGACGGCGCGGGCGGCGGCCGGGACCGGCGTCGGATCGGGCCGCGGGGGCAGGGCGCCGAAGGTCGGGGCCATCGCCGCGATCGCCGCGCCCACCGTCACGTCGCCCACGATCACCACTTCGACAGGCCCCCGGGAGAGGTCCGGCATGACGGCGGCCTCCACGTCCGCGAGCCTGGCGTTCGCCATCTCGTCGCGGCTGGGGAAGGTCCAGCGCCGGTCGCCGGAGTGGGTGAGGCCCGAGAGGTCGCGCTGCAGCACGCCGCCCACGGTCGACTCGAACTGGTCGTGGATGGTCCGGGACGCCGCCTTGATCCTTGCGAACGCCGCGTCGCGCCACGCTGGCTCGGTCAGGTAGGCCGCCAGCACCTGCAACTGCGTGGGCAGGTCGCCGGTGCGCGTGCCGCCAGTCAGGGTGTAGGCGTCGTCGGTGATGCCGAAGCGACCGCCGTAGACCTTGGAGGCGAGCACCCGCTCCATGTCTTCGACGCCGATCTTCTTCAGGCCGCCTTCGATCATGGCGCTCGAGGCCCAGAACGGGCTCTGCCTGTCCCGGGGCAACGACAGCATCCCGCTTCCGGCGTTGACGCGCACCAGCACCTCGTCGTCGCGGAAGGCCGTGGGCTTCACGGTCAGGCGGACGCCGTTCTCGAAGCGGACGAAGGTGACGCCGAGGTCCTTCACCTCGCGCCGCTCGGCCACCTTGCCCGGCGCCCCGAACGTCTCGTAGGGCCAGGCGACCTGCGAGGTCGCGGCGGGCGGCGCCACGGCCACGGCCTGCGAGGCCTTCAGCGCCGCCAGCAGCGTGGCCTCGCCGCCCTCGATCGGCGTGGGCGAGCTCATGAAGAGCAGCGGGCCCTCGCCCCGGAACACGGTCTTCAGCGCCCCGTTGACGGTCTCGGCCTGCAGCCCCTTCACGCCGGCCTCGAACGCGGCGAGGTCGTCCGCCGGAGACGTCACCACGGTGTGGTCGGCGAGCGAGCCGACGATCTCGTTGGCCAGGTCCGCCGGGCGGCGGGTGTTCGCGCCGGCGACGGCGGCCTTGAGGCCGGCGCGGATCTCCTCGATCTCGCGGTCGAGCTCGTCCTGGCGCACGCCGTACTGCACCAGCCGGCGCTGCTCCTGCTCGGCGGCGGTCAGCGCCTCGCGCCAGCGGCCGGTCTCGGCGCTGACCACCAGGGTGGCGACCTCCGCGGCGTCGTCCTGCTCGCCCTTGTAGACCTGGGCGCCCAGGAAGGCGGGGTCGGCCCCCCGCGCGATCGCCGAGAAGCGGCGGTTCAGGACCGAGAGCGCCAGGCCCTCGATCAGGTCGCGCTGGCGCTTGCCCAGAGTGTCCGCCGACAGATCGGGCGGCGACAGCCAGGCGACCTGCAGCGACTGGGTCACGCCGGGGTCCACGACCAGCCTGGCCTCGGCGCTGCGCCTGGCGACCGGCCCCTGGTCGGGGTCGGGCAGGGCGGCGGCCTGGGCCGTCCAGCCGCCGAACGCCGACCTGATCCTGGCTTCCATGACGTCGAGGTCGAAGTCGCCCACGGCGACGAACACGGCGCGGTCCGGCCGATACCAGTGCCTGTAGTAGTCGGCGATCCGGCCGACCGGCGCGGTCTTCAGCACCTCCACCGTGCCGATCGGCCAGCGCGTCGGCAGGCGCTGCCCCTGCAGCAGGAAGGTCGTCCGCGCCTTGGCGACGCGGTAGCCCGGGGTGTCGCGGGCGCGCTCCTCCGACAGCACCACCCCGCGCTCGCGGTCCATGGCCGCCTGGTCGAGGGTCAGGTCGAAAGCCGCCTCGGAGAGCAGCATCAGCGAGGTGTCGACGGTCTCGGCGTCGGTCTTCGGCAGGTCCAGCTTGTAGATCGTCTCGGAAAAGCCGGTCGAGGCGTTGGTGTCGGCGCCGAACGCCAGGCCCAGGCGCTCGAGGATGCGGATCATCTCGCCTTCCTTGACCTTCTTCGAGCCGTTGAAGGCCATGTGCTCGAGGAAGTGGGCGAGGCCCGCCTGATCGTCGGCTTCCATCATCGAGCCTGTGCCGAACCAGAGGCGGAAGGCCGCCTGGCCGGGCGGGATGGTCTGCTTGCGCAGCGCATAGCGCATGCCGTTGGGCAGGGCGCCGAACCGGATCGCGGGATCGGGCTTCAGGTCGGATCGGGACTGCGGCCATTCGCCGGGCGCCAGCCTGGCCGGCGTCGGCGCCGGCGCAGCCTGACTCCAGGCCGCGGGGGCGAAGGCGAGGGAGAACGCCGCGAGGAGGGCCGCGCCTTGCCCGAGGGTACGGATCATCAAGTCTGCCTGGAAACCGCGAAACAGCCGCGCACCATCGCCAAGCCTGATGGCGGCGGCAAGGCTGCTTCACGGCGACTTCAGGCGGCGCGCTTGGGCCCCGGCGCGATCCGGCCTACATGGGGAGCGATGCACGTCGTCCACTTCGAAGCGCCGGCGCCCGGCGGCCGCAAACCGCAGCCTTCGCCGCGGCCGGGGGAGCCCGGCTACCGGCCGCCGTCCGAGCCGATCGTCAACGCGCCCTGGCCCGTCGTCGT